>NZ_CFHJLR010000008.1:0-150306 GCF_984348125.1 Thalassolituus sp. | reverse complement strand
GGTAGATTACGAGAAATTAGCAAATTAATGTGTCCGGTTTTGTTGACCAGAACACAGTACCGAATAGAGGGAATTTGATATGAGTGACACATACCCGCCAACGTTAGCAGCACGACTAGCTGACGACATATATGGTTTAGTAACAGGGGCAACACTTGACGATGGATACAGAGTTCTTCACAAAAATCACCATAAATATTTAGACCTTCCCGAACCTCCTGAGCAGGAGATTATTGACCAGAAAGTCATCCCCCTATTAAAGGGAACTACGGGTTCGGTGTTTTTCTTGAAATCCCAATCTGCTATGGGCTTAACTGCTTTCGGAAATGGTATGGGGTACGAGAAACACGCTTTTATTGTATTCAGGGGTACGAATACGAAGTTCGCCGCAGACATCCTGACCGATTTGAGCGTAGGAATTACTCTGAGGTCATCATACGGTCAACCTATTCACAATGGTTTTGCTGATGCATTCAGCTCCATGAAAAACCAGATAGATATTTTTCTAGCAGAATGTGTCAAACGAAATACCCTACACCTCCATATCGTCGGCCACAGCCTCGGCGGCGCCCTAGCCACTCTATGTACTGAATACGCAAAATCTAAATATTCTACTCTGGCAGTGAAGTGCTATACATTCGGCTCTCCTCGGGTTGGCTTGAAAAGCTTTTCCGATGAGTTCACAAGGAAGATTGGACCTGAGAATATATTCCGAGCGTACCACCGTACTGATCTGATTCCATGCATCCCATGCTGGCCTTTTATGCATATCCCGATTACAACGGGCGCTAACTATGACTACTTTCTGCCTAGTGAAGGGAACTTTGCAGCATTAGCCGCACATGATATGAAGCTGTACAGAGACTCCGTCAAAGGTCATAACAACTGGGATGGATTAAGAGGGCTTAGGTATCAAAACTTGCAGCCTACTGAGATTAAGCCATGGCTCAATAATAAGTCGCCAATTAGCTTTACCCCGACAAATCTTGAGTATTTAGATAAAGCCATCAATTACGTATTACTCAAGGTTGCAAAAGGTATAGGAAGTGCTGTTGGAGCAGGGCTCACGGGATCTTTCACCCTTCTTGATCAAATGGCATACATTCTAAGAAAGGGGATTGATCTTTCGACGAACCTTTCAACACTCGTACTTTCGCTCCTAAGAAAAATCGCTGAATTACTCGGAATGAGAAAGACCATTGAAGTAGCAGATGCTACGCTGGTTTTTATCAGGAATTTATTTCAGAGACTTCATCAGAAGGTAAGTGAACAAGCTCAGAAAATCCTTGATGCCGTTCTGGTTAGAGGCAAGTCACTATAAGAATAGTGATCAACCATAAATATTTCCAGTTCAAAATTGATATCCTGGTCATACATATAGATATATGAATGCTTAAACCTATTCTCATCATACTAATAATTGCATTCGTAGGAGTGAACGCAATGTCGAAAAACAATAAAACATGCTTGTTTTCGGCAATATCCGGCACGATCACACTCAATGGCAAGCCTGTTGCGAATGCAAGAATAAAGAGAGCTTCAGACGAACGGATTGACGAGTCAAAAACGGATGAAAATGGCCACTTCAGTATGCCATCCGTCTTCGCCAACCCGATATTTATTTTCATATCCCGGTTCATTCCTGGGCAGTTTGTATCAACACAAAAGTTGTACATATACGTTGATGGTATGGAGCACATGCTCTTAGAAGGGATCAAACGTAGAGAAGCAGAGTTTACAGAGTCACGTGGCAAGCCTTGGGTCATCACATGCGAACTAAGTGATGATCCAATCCGATTCAGAATTGATGGAAATGCCTTCGCTTCCAGATGTAAGTGGGATTCCGAGCACGACAAAAAAATGAAAATACTGCCGCCTAGCTAATTCATTTTTGCATCTGATATGACGATTTATAAAAAAACGGGGCTTTCGCCCCGTTTTTTGTTCCTACCCGATAATCAGCTTACCTGATAAGTAAAGTCACCTTCCTCAGTAGCACCGATGTGCACCTTAGTAACTTCTTCGCCTTCGGCCATCTTCGCTAAGCACTCTGATGCCAGCGCTGGCAGCACGGTACGGTTGAGGATGGTTTCGATGTTACGAGCACCGGTATCCGACTCCTGACAACGTGCGACGATATTGATAAGTACATCGTCGTCGTAGCTGAATTCCGCACCGTATTTCTCGGTGAGGCGTTTCTCGATACGACGCATGTTGATCGCGGCGATCTGCATCAGGTTCTCATCATCCAGTGGGTAGTATGCGATGGTATTCGCACGACCCATGAATGCCGGCTTGAAGTGCTGAAGTAAATGCGGACGGATATTATCAAGCAATACTTCAGGCTCTGGCTTCTCTTCAACCTGATTGAAGATAGCGCGAATCGCATCTTCACCCGCGTTCGACGTCATGATGATGATGGTATTCTTAAAGTCGATATCCCGGCCTTCACCGTCTTTGATCGTACCTTTATCGAACAGGTTGTAGAAAATGTCCTGAACGCCCGGATGTGCCTTCTCCATCTCATCCAGCAGGATGACGGAGTACGGCTTACGGCGTGCCGCTTCAGTAAGAACACCGCCTTCGCCATAACCCACATAACCCGGAGGCGAACCCAGCAGCATAGAAACTTTATGCTCTTCTTTAAATTCAGACATGTTGATGGTGGTGATATTCTGCTCACCGCCAAATAACTCATCCGCCAGTGCAAGCGCAGTTTCTGTTTTACCAACACCCGACGTACCACAGAACAGGAAAACGCCCATAGGTTTGCGCGGATCAGTTAAACCAGCACGCGAGGTCCGGATCACCTGTGCAATGGCCTCCAGCGCATGTGGCTGACCAATAACACGCTGGCCCAAGCGATCAGCAAGTGTCTGAACCGCAGTAATCTGATCACTGACCATTTTACCGACCGGAATACCAGTCCAGTTAGCGATCACCTCAGCGATAGCCTGCTCATCAACATTCGCTTGCATCAGAGGTGCATCCCCCTGAATGCCACTCAGTTCAGCGGTAAGCGCCTTCAGTTGAGTTTTAAGCGCATCGGCATCGCTGTCTGACAGTTTGTTGTCAG
This sequence comes from Thalassolituus sp., assembly GCF_984348125.1. Taxonomy (NCBI): domain Bacteria; kingdom Pseudomonadati; phylum Pseudomonadota; class Gammaproteobacteria; order Oceanospirillales; family Oceanospirillaceae; genus Thalassolituus; species Thalassolituus sp. Next base: position 147,230 of record NZ_CFHJLR010000008.1, on the reverse strand, counting down.
CATCTGCCATAAAGTTCTGGTCGATCTGGTCACGACACTCGCGGATCTGAGTAATCAATGCGGTTTCCTGTTCGTACTGAGTATTCAGATCAGCTAACAAGGTCCCTGCATTCTGTTTTTCTGCGTACAGATCAGCGAGGCGTTCGGTATGTTCTCCCGTCGCCGCCGCTTCCCGCTCCAGTTTACCTATGGTTGTTTCCGCTCGTTGAATACGACGCTGAGCATCTTCAATCGCACCCGGTGTCGCCGACTGGCTGAGTGCTACACGTGCACACGCGGTATCCAGCAGGCTGACCGATTTATCCGGAAGCTGACGACCCGGAATATAGCGATGAGATAAAGTCACAGAAGCGATAATGGCTTCGTCCAGAATACGGACCTTATGGTGATCCTGCAGAGACTGAGCGATCCCCCGCATCATATCGATGGCTTTTTCTTCGGACGGCTCTTCAACTTTTACCACCTGGAAACGACGGGTCAACGCTGGGTCACGCTCAAAATATTTTTTGTATTCAGCCCAGGTCGTCGCAGCAATAGTGCGCAGCTCGCCACGTGCCAGTGCAGGTTTCAGAAGGTTTGCTGCATCGCCCTGTCCTTCTTTTCCGCCCGCGCCAATCATGGTGTGCGCTTCATCGATGAACAGAATAATCGGAGTGACGGAAGCACGCACTTCTTCAATAACAGATTTAAGACGGTTCTCAAATTCGCCTTTCACGCTCGCACCTGCTTGCAGCAAGCCAAGGTCGAGAGTACGTACAGCAACACCTTTCAGCGGTTCAGGCACGTCACCCGCGGCAATACGCAAAGCGAAGCCTTCCACTACCGCAGTTTTACCTACGCCAGCTTCACCCGTCATGATCGGGTTGTTCTGACGACGACGGGTCAGGATGTCGATGCACTGACGAATCTCTTCATCACGGCCAAGTACCGGGTCAATCTGACCACTCTGAGCACGCTCCGTTAAGTTCACTGTGTACTTATCAAGCGCTGGCGTTTTAGACGCAGACACAGGGCCTGCCTGGCCGCCTTCTGAGCCTGGTTCATTACCACGAACCAGTGAATCGGTCTCGCCAGTGGTGCCGAAAATAGCGCGGGCAGTTTCACGGATAGATTCTGGCGCAATCTCTTTTAACTCAGGGCAGCTTTCAAGGAGCTGACGACGCGTGCTGTCTTCTAACAGCAAGGCCGCAAGCAGGTGACCTGAGCTGACGACGGGTTGTGCGTAGTCGACTGAAGCCAGCATCCAGGCGTTCTTAGCGGCTTCGACAATACTTGGGGCGAGAGCAGCCGGACGACTGCTGCCTGAACGGAAACGCGAGATCGTACCGGCCAGTTGTTTGGCGACACTCCCAGGATTAACGTCATGTTTTTCCAGCAAGGTAACAAAATCGGTGTCAGAGATATCGAGGAGTTTCAGCAACCAATGTTCGAGTTCAACATTGTACTGGCTGTGAGCAAGACACAGACCTGCTGCTCCTTCGAGCGAGTCCCTCATATAGGGCGACATTTTGTCGACCAGCGACTTCAGATTGATGTTAATCATGGGTTTATTCCTCGTTCATCTCTGAAATTATTGAATCCATGTGATCCGTGCGATTAGTACGCCATCGGTAATGCATCATCCGGAACAGGCACGTGTTGGGATAGCCTGACTGATAACGCGTTTTCTTTTATCTTTTCTGGGTTCATATAAGTATTCCAACCAAGTAAAGGTTCAGACTTAGTTGGGTCGAATAAATCGTCAAGCGGAAAATATCTGGCGTCCAGCTTCACTTCAATATCAAAGTCCTGCTCTTCGCCAACGCTCATACGAATAAATGATTTTAATTCTTCAAGACCGCGAGACCCTGGCGCCAGGCTATGAAACTCTTCTTCATTGTGCGGCACGGTAATAACGGTAAATTTACTTTGTGCCTGATAACAACGGGTGCCCATGACCGTGCTGACACCCAGCGCATTATTCACGCCATGAGGGTGATCCTCGTCCGGGAGCCGGCAGCGTGCGTCTTCAGGTAAGTCGTACCATGAGCCATTAAACTGCTCGATATAGGTTTCAAGACCAAACATGCCTGCAATACTGCTCCTTAAAGACTCAGCTGAACAGATTCCGCGGGCAAAGTGAGCGGCATACTGAGCAATTGGTTCATCCGGCATGGTGGAGCGATAACGTAACTCGGGAATACCCAGCCCCGCCAACGACAATAAAGCATCAGTAAACAGGTCTTTCTTCTCAGTCCCCTCTCTGACTGTTCTCTCGAACGAAGGGCCCATCTGGTACTTGTGCCATGCCTCATAAAACAACGAAATAGTGCGATGATTAAACAGGTCGAGGTAATCTTTCAAAGCCGGATTTTTCTGTCTCAGCTCAGAAATTACCGTCTCACTCAGATAGTAAGGCATCACCCCCTGACTACCCGTCAGCCCCATCATGGCGACTTCGACCTGCCATTGCAGTGCAGGGTTTTCCTCAGAGTCGTGACTGTGAATGCGTTTCTGAGATACCTTGGTGACGTCAGAACCATTGAAGGCCAGCGAATTTCGAGACGTAAAGTGAACCGCCTCCTGATCCGGACGCGCTAATCCACCGACAGACGCATCGGCAACATCGTCATCCTCGGTATTCTGCTGTGATGCAGACTCAAGTAAACGCACCGCCTGAAAAAAATCGAAGCGCTGTGGTTCAGTCTGCAACTGCTCAATCAGATTAAGGCTTTTTCGCCGGCGCGCGGTGGCCATCGCTTAAACTCCCCATCTTTTCCATTGAGCGTTACGGTTAACTTAGTAAACGAATTAATCGAACCGTACAGGCCGAAAAAACGCTCCATTACACTGGCGAACATAAGCGGGCTCGTTCCCGCAAGCATTACTGGGTCCAGTTCGAGATCGATCTGCGTTCCGCGACACAAAGACACCATGCCATCCACCTGAACGGGCGATGTAACGGGCTTAGTGTGAATCGCAGCAATCGCGTCGATCATATTTCGTGTACTGGCAGAATCTCTGAAATCGTACAAACGCAGAATCTCTTTCAGCGCTTCTACGGAGCCTCCCCCCTGACTCAGGGACAGGTGGTTAAGATTGAGGTGAGAAATCAAACGCCAGTAACCGCGCTCCCGCAGTGGCGGACGGATGGTCGCAGACGGAACGACCACACACTGTATACGCTCGGTCGGATATTCATCATCAACCACTTCGAAATATGGTCGCCCTTGCCCCGTTGTCAGCTTTCTCGGCACATTACGATTTGTGCACAAAAGCTTCATCTCGAGGTTCTGATTTTTCACCTGATGCGGATTAAAATTCATATCCACAAGACTGATATCAACCTCGGATGCCAGTTCATTGCGATGGTCACCCTCAAGTACCTCGCGGCGATGCGTTAACCAGAACGCCGGTTTAGCATCGGTATTACGGCTGTGGTTCATGCCATAAAACGGACGGTATGGAGTGTAACAGCCATCGCTGTCGGTCGCTCCGACATCCGTAATGCTATACACCTCCAGGCCATCGCGACGACGAGAGTCGGGAACAACCGGGTAACGCGACTCGGTGTGCGTTAAAGCCACAGGATCGGCCGTCGTCTCGAATATATTCACAATCGGCGTACAGCCAAGTGCAAACATACTGGCATTCACCTGATGCTCCAGTTCGGAGTCACTCTCACGCAGATAAAAATAGACGTTGAGCGTATTGGTGTACGACTCGTTCATCGCCACATCAAGCTGAGTGAGGTCGATAAACTGGAATTTCTCCTGAAACGCAAAGAACTCAGTTAATAGTCGATAACCTGCAAAAGAATTCGGCGGGTACGGCAACATCCCTTCGGCGGTACCAAAACCTACCTGCTCCAGACAATCGGAGTTCAGGAAGACCGGAGCAACATCTGACTCACCATTGGCGACAACGACTTTGAAGCACTTGGTTAATAGCAAATCATAGAGTGGGTGAACGTGCTGCAGCTGACCTTTAAGAAACAAACGAATCTTTGAAAAATCCATTTCATTCATAACCAGGTCTTCGCTCAGCGTTCTGAAAGAGACCTTAAGCACGGCAGCAGCCCCCTGCACCTCCAGGCTGCCTGGCGCAACAAAAGGCCGTGGCATTAACTGAGCTGTTTCTACTTTCAAGGGCAGCAGCTCAACCGGGTAAGAAGTCGTGAATCGACACTCTTCACCATCAGAATCTGTATCAAGCAAGGTACCTGCCGGTATCTGTACGGGCGCATCCAGGTCATCAAGCGGTGCAAACTGAGTAATTGCCATGGACGGTACTGGGCGCAGGTAGTGCGGATACAGAGTCTCCAGCATGGCATCCGTCAGTTCAGGAAAGTCATCACTCAACTTCTGCTGAATACGCGCATTCAGAAAGGCAAAGCCGGAAAGCAGACGCGACACCAACGGATCATCCACAGAGTCACTGCCTAGCTTAAGGCTTTCAGCGACGGAGGGATGCTGGCGTGCAAAATCACTGGCCGATTGCTTAATAAACGCCAGTTCTTTTTCGTAATGATATAAGAGCCTGTCGCTCATAATCAGAAAATCTCCGAGACATTTACCGTCTGATTGACGGGGTTTAACGCCGATTCAAATATAATCATTTCTTGTAGCGGGTTGACGTTGAGCGTTGCCTCAACCCGGAAACGGATTGTGGGGTCTTCATTATCAATCGCCACGTCCGTCTTCACTTTGACGGAGCGAATCCGTGGCTCAAAACGCTTCACAGCTTTTTCAATCCGGCGACAGAATTCATTGCGACTATCGAACGATGTCATATTGATTGTCGATAAATCAGGCAAGCCGTAGTTGAGAACGCAGTCGTCCAGATGGCTATATCCCGCAGGCGGTGACACACAGCAGTAACGGGTATTAAACAGATTCTCGAGGTCGCGACGTATGCTCTCGCGAAGGCTGCGCACAATCTGATGACTCTGGCGAAAATCTGTGCCCTTGTTCTGTTCCAGGAAACGATCAAGCAAAGGGGCAACGAGTGGTTTATCTTTCAGTTCAGACATACATCACACCTTGCCAATATCAATCTGACTTAATGACGTCGTCAGCCTGAGCTCTGACACCAGATGGTCAACCGAGTAATGCGTTTTCAAATGCACCAGACTTGAGTAATAACCTGGCTGTGCGGGATCTTCATCCACTACCACTCTGGCCTCACGCAATGGATAACGTGCCATCATTTCCCACGAAAGGTCGTCCCGGCCGGTCGTGTATTGATCGAGCCAGTTCTGTAAAAAACGCTCACAGGATTCGGCGGTAGTGTATGAGCCCACCTTATCCCGAACAATAACCTTGATGTACTGTGCCACCCGGGAGCCACACAATATCTGCTGCAACATAGAACTTATGCGTGCGTTCGCTGTTGCTGATTTTTTCGCATACACCTTAGGGATCTGCAGCGATGGGCAGTTATTAAACACGGCATACGGCGTCTGAAAACAGTGGCACAGAGCGATCATTCCATAGTCGCTCAGTTCACGTTCTAACTGATCAGTCACAGTGACAGACGTCGACATTTTCACCATCGCGCGGGATGAATCGGTGCGATAGGCCGGCGTCGGGAATTGAGTAACCAGGCCGCCACCATAATGATCCCGAGGGACGCCGCGTATATGACTGAACCAGCCGACCTCAGAAAATTCACGGATCAGTACTGTCCCAAGTGCGAAACAGGCGTTACCCCACAAGTATTTGCGGTTATCTTTACCTGCGACGCTTTCATTAAATCGCAGACCACGGCGGGAACGGCGATTATCCTGATAAGGCTCACGCATCAGCACCTGAGGCAGAGTCAACGCAAGGAAACGACTGTCATCGTGTTCACGCATCGAACGCCAGCGCACGTAATCATGCGAGCGGAAAATTTCGTCGACATTGATATGCAGACCAAGGTTATCGAAATCATCCAGACCAAAAAGCTGAGGGGCCGCACTGCAGACAAACGGACAAAACGCCGCAGCTGCAGCCCGGCTGATGCCCTGCAAGGTAAACACATCATCAATGCGATGGTCTTCATAAGGCCTGTGCGCAACGTAGTAGTCACCCAGCAGAACACTGAAAGGCTCCCCACCGGGCGTACCAAACTCTTCGTTGTAGATCAGATGAAACAAGCCGCTTTGATCGAAGTCTGGCGCACGCTCCATATCACGAGCGAGATCCTTCCAGCTGACATCCAACAATCTGATTTTAGTATTTTCGGGATTAACAACGGCGTCGATCAGAAACCAGAGGCCGCGCCAGGAAGCTTCGAGCGCCTGAAAGCGCTTATTGTGCAGAACGGCATCAATCTGCTCAGAAATCAGCTCATCAATAAATGCGACTTGTTGAGCCAGCCAACGACAAGGCTCCAGACGTGACGTATCGGCGGGTGACGATAGTTCGACCCAACGGCGAAACGCCTCCACATCATCGTTTTCAGAAAGGAATGAATAAATATCCGCGAGGGGTATTTCGTCCGATGAAAGGGTTGGCGAAGGATTCTCTGACATGACAGCCATGCCTGCGGAATCGTTCAGCACGGAAAACCTCTGAAGAAGAAATTATAAAGGGGGCCTGAGGCCCCCGATATCTGCTTACTTAGGCTGCGGAATATTCGCAACCATACGCAGAGAAGTTGTCAGCTCTTCCATTTGCAGCCAAGGCTTCAGGTAAGCAACGGCGCTGTATGCACCTGGAGAACCTGGAATTTCCTTAACTTCAACGCGAGCTTCAGCCAGTGGGTACTTGGCTTTCATTTCAGCAGACGCATCTGGGTTGCCGTTGGTGTACTGGGCAATCCACTGGTTCAACCAACGCTCGCAGTTTTCTGCCTGCATGAAAGAACCTACCTTGTCACGCGCCATTACTTTCAGGTAATGAGCAATACGTGAAGTCGCCATCAGGTATGGCAGGCGAGCAGAGATAGACGCGTTTGCAGTAGCATCCGGGTCATCAAATACTTTCTGCTTCTGAGTAGACTGAGCGCCAAAGAACACAGAGTAATCTGTATTTTTGTAGTGACACAGTGGCAGGAAGCCCTGGTTAGACAGCTCAGCTTCACGACGGTCAGTGATACCCACTTCGGTAGGACACTTCTGGTCAGTATCGCCATCATCACTCTTGAAGATGTGCGTCGGCAGACCATCAACACGACCACCTTCGGCACCACGGATAGCAGTACACCAGGAGTTTTCAGAGAACGCACGCGTCAGGGTAGTACCCATCACATAAGACGCGTTCATCCAGCAGTAATCGTCGTGCTCAGTTGCTTTCGACATACCAGACTCGTCCAGATCAAACTCTTCAAAATTGAAGGCTTCAACTGGCTTAGACGCAGCGCCGTATGGTGTACGTGCAAGAACACGAGGCATAACCAGAGTGACAAAGCGTGAATCTTCGCTGTCACGGAAGCTGCGCCATTTAATGTATTCCTGAGATTCGAAAATACCGCCCAGATCACGTGGCTTAGACAGCTCAGTGAAATCGTCAAAACCGAACATGCCTGAACCAGCCGCTGAAATAAACGGACAGAAGCCAGCAGCAGCAACGTTAGACATATTGCTCAGCAGGTCGATATCTTCAGGGTGATTAGTGAACTCAAAGTCACCGATCATACAGCCGTATGGCTCACCACCAGCAGTACCGAATTCTTCTTCGTAGATTTTCTTGAAGATCTGGCTCTGATCGAACTCAACCGCTTTATCAAGGTCACGGAAAAGCTCACGCTTGCTCAGGTTAAGCATGCGGATTTTCAGAGTAGCGCCAGTTTCGCTGTTCATAACGAGGTGGTTCAGACCGCGCCATGAGCCTTCCAGCTTCTGGAATTTTTCGTCATGCAATACAGCGCTGAGCTGTTTTGACATCGCCTGATCAATCGCAGTAATTGCCTGCTTAATTGTATTGGTCAGGTTACGATCCCAGGTAACGGTACCTTTCAGAACCTGCTCGGTCAGGTTTGCCAGCAGGTCTTCAGTTTCTTCACGGCCAGTTTGCTTAGTGTAGGTAATTGCCTGTTCAAGCAGACTGACCGACTGTTCTTCCGCTTCTGCGCCTACCGCAGCTTCGACTTCAGTACTCATTACTCAGCTCCTTCTTTGCTTTCGCCAACACCCAGCTGCTGAGAAATCTCAGTGATGTTGTCAGTATTTTTCAGAATTTGTTCAAGAACCGTTTCCAGCTCTTCAGAGCGATCCGCTTTACTCAGCAGGTCACGCAGTTTGTTACGCGCGTCCAGAAGCTGCTTCAGAGGCTCAACCTGTTCTACGATAGCTTCTGGCGTAAAGTCGTCCATCTTACGGAAATCCAGATCCACAGCCATGGTGTTGCCATCGCCTGCCAGAGTGTTTTCAACCTGCAGGTTCAGCTTCGGATTAACTTTAGCCATCACTTCATTGAAGTTATCGCGATCAATCTGAACGAACTTACGCTCTTTCAGCGCTTTACGGTTTTCAGCGTTATCACCTGAGTAGTCACCCATGACACCTGCAACAAACGGCAGTTCTTTTTTAACTTCAGCGCCATTCGTTTCAACATCATATGTGATGTGTACGCGAGGCTTACGCACGCGCTTCAGCTTATTGTGGATACTTTCGGACATGAGTAACTCCTTTTCCTTTGAGTAACGGTGTTTACCGTAATTCTGTTAATTCTTACCAGCTGGTCTCAGACTTTGGTTCAGGCTCAGCTTGCGGCGCAGGCGCGGCAGCCGGAGCAGCGGCTTCTTCGCTCGCCGCCGGTGCGGCAGGCGGCGCAACATAGGTCGACTCATCTGAGCCGTCCATTTTCACGCCTGTAAACTGCGAGAACAGGCCGCGTGCATTGCTGTCTGGAATCAGCTCCATCATCAACTCAGCGACCGTCATCCGGCCCCAGCTGATCAGGCGCTCGAGACCCGGCGCCAGTGGTGTATGTGGTTCGTACTGACGGAAGTACTTAGCGACCTCTTCAAGGCGCTTAAGTGCTTCTTCGCGATTGGTAATCGGCCCTGTGGTTCCATTCACTAAACGCACAACCTGCCCTCCCTGTATGGCGCTGGCGTCTGCTGCGGCATCCTCAGCGGCTGCAGCACTTTCTTCGGCTTCTACAGCAGCGCTTGCAGCATCGGCTTCATCAAGCTTCGGCTTATAGATAAAACGGGTGGTACGTACGATTTCGGCAAGCAGTTCAGTGATTTTTGAACTTGGCGGTGCTTCAGCGCCGCACTTCTCACGCAAGGTCGAACTGATGTTTTTATAGAGTTCGGCACACTCTTCAAGTGTGGTTACAAAATTCTGGCAGGTAAGCAGGTCAGTGGCGGCTATCGTATCGGTAATTTCAGCCAGACTATAACCCAGTGACGCAATTCGCTCTGATTTCTTGTCGTCATCGTCAATCTTATCAGCGTCACGAGCCTGCAAATACTGATAGTAGCTGAATGCGCCTTTGTCACCGTAAACCGTGATTTCGATATTACGCAGCGGCGCCAGAAGAGTGCCTTCACCGCCATCACCATTAAGACCAGTCAGAGGCGCAACGCGCGTTTCAATACCGTCTTCATCAGGCAATGGATACACATCGTCCCAGAAGTTATCGATAAGCTGATTAATCACTGAGAGGCCATCACGCAGACCCGAGATACCATGGCTACGGACTAAGCTTTCGAGGTACCAGGACGCCACTTCCAGATCTTTTGAGGACTCTGTCAGGATCTTACTGGCAGTACGCTGCACAATATCCCAGGGGCCTGCCACATCCACTTCATCGTCACCACCGAACATGGCCGAGCGTTCAGCGGCGCGAGCGGCATTACGGGCGTCTTTAATGGTGTAGTAATCGGACGTTGGGGAGCGGTCTTCACGAATATCAATGCCCTGCGGAGTATCTTCATTAACAGGGGCGACGAGGCTTTCGATATCGACAACTTGACCAAATGGCATGGCAGAGTCCTTTCAATTTTGGTGTTTCTGGTCCAGTAGGAAAATGATACTACACCAGCCGTAGGGTGTTAACACCCATTAAATTATGACCACTGACCCGTCAGCATGTGGGTATATTCTTCCGGAGAGGGAAAACCAGATGCGACAAAAGATACCGACGGCGTATTTTCATTCGCACTCATTCCCCAAAGGCTGACACTGCCGGGCACGGGCTGCGTCATGCTATGCAGAGAACCAAATTCAGGATTGGCACCTCCCACAGAAACCTGGCTGCCCGAAGCGCTTACAAAGCAATGTCTCGTGCACGCAGGTATGGCGACATGACTCAGCTTTTCACAAAGGTCATCAACAGTCAGTTGCTCCTGAAGCCCGGATATGGCTACCTGTTGCAGCTCTGCAAACCAACCGTCGCCATCGGCCATCAACGCATACAGGTTTTCACCCTGAGCGAAAGGCACAGCAATCGACAAGGGGAAATAACGGCCAACGCTATCTACACTCGGCACCAGAATGCCAGCCCAGCGTTGCTGATCAACAACGCCGGCATCAAGACCAAAGCGCCAGACAGAACTGGTTAAGTAAAAGTCTAACCAGTCATCAGCAAGAATATTGCGTGAGCCTGCCACGACGCACTGCAGCCATTCATCCCAGACATCGATAAATGTCTGCGGTAGATTACGAACCAGAAAATCGCCGTGCGCGGGTAACTTACCGTAGATGCCGTAGTTCATAAAAATTCCTTACAGCGACTGTGGGCAACGGAAGTTACGAAGCAATGACAGGTCGAATGGATTTACATTCGTGCTCGCTGCCAGTCGATACTGCGCTTGATACCCAGACTCAGTAAACGTAATTACCTTTTCAGATTTATTTACGGTGGAGTGCAGCTGAGCATCATCAAGCATTCTCAGCAGCGACCAGTCACCATCGTACTGATCGTTGGACACCCGCTCTCCAAGGTCTTCGAACACAATACGAGAACGTCCACTTTCACCGGCGATCCAGTTAAGCGATTTTTCAATTCGAGGGCCGTGAGAATAACTGATCCGGTTCTCACCAATCTCCATCGTAAACAGACGCACATTGGAGTGAAGTTTCTCCGGCGTCGCACGGAAGTTAATCGCAGCAGCTTCACCTTCTGAGAACCAGGCGCGGCGAATATCGTCAGCACGTTGGAACTGGCGCAACGCTTCGCTGCTTAAGCCTATAGAGAAACCGCCATAGCCTTTCTGCTTCCAGCGGTAGGTATCGACAAACGGAGACACATATTCATCGACGAATGCCTGCTGGATGCCCCCCGGCTTGAAGAACTCATTAAATGCGACCACTGAGGCCTCTGACTGACGCCCAGCAACCAGTGGGTAGCGGTCGCCCAGCGTATTACGGAAAGTCTCATAGACCTGATAACGCCATACGGTATTAAGATGGACACCGGCTTTACCCATGACAGCGCCCCAGGTCTGATCGGCCAGTTTATTCAGCCAGTCGGCGGGTTGTTCAGGTGCGGTTGCCGCCAGGTTTTTAAGTTGCTGAATGGCGTCAGCACCGCCCCCAGAGAAACGTTTTTTCGCCGCTTCAAAAGCCGCCGCATTTGAATCTGGAGCACCATCAATCTGACCGAGGTATTCAGCCAGTGCTCCGATCGCTTCAAGATAACCCGCAAACTTAGAAGGCGTGCCTTTCTCGGCCGCCAGCATGCGCTGGATATCACGGAAGCGAAGATCAACCAGCGTCGGGTCGTACACCATACCCGCCGCTTTTTCGACGAGACCGCCAGCAGCACCGGAGGCCGTAGGCATTTCAATTTCTGGCGTAAGAGTCGTGTTTTTTACAACCAGCTCTGTCACCTGAGAGAGTGGCGATGAAAGCTGATCTGCCAACTTAAGCAGGTGGGTGACAGACTGACTACCACCCGGTAAATTCGCGAGGCTGAATTTCTGGTAGAAGGCCTGCCAGCGGCGGGCATACTCAGTCAGGTATAACTTCTCGACATCGGCACTTAATTTCTCGAGATCCGCTTTACTGTAATCTTCGCCACTGATATTACCGCCATAGATCCACTGATCTGCAGCGATCTGTTTCATCATTTCGGAGTCAGGGCCATACTCCGCCTGATCGTATCCTGCCTTAGTGAAAAGGAACGGCATCATAAATACCGGATCATTTTCACTTAAACCAAACACCTGCTGCGGGTTGCCGCCAATCTCGCGATAAAGATCAACTTCACGGGCGTTGTTGCCCATTTTCTGAAGTTGCGCAAACAGTCTTTGAGCAACCGGAATACGCTGCAAGTACTGGCGTGTACGAGTAACGACGTACTCATCCGGCTGGAGCTGCTCATCAAAGCCCAGTTCAATCAGGTGATCGAGGTGAGTCAGTAGCTGTGACTGCTTAGTCGCTTCACCGGGCAGGAGATCCTGCCAGCGAGTCTCTGCGTAAGCCCGAATCTGTTCATAATCGCGGTGCTCCTGATCAAACAGCATCAGATAGACGCGGAACACAGGTAAAAGCGCGTTATCGTCTGCGCCCAGCGCATTGAGATGGCGTTCAAGCATATTAGCTACAGCCGGATAGAACACCTGATTAAGCTGAGTGTTATACGCCTGATCTGCCGCTGCATCGACGCGGCCATCATACAGGCCAAGGTAACTGATGAAGGGGTGCTCTTCCTGATCGTAAACAAGGCTCGCCTGATAGAGCGGAGTCAGAAGTTCGAGTGCTTCTTCCGTTGTCGCCTGCTCCGGGCGAATGGTTTCACGTAATTGCAGATAATCACGATGCAGGCTATCAACCTCAGCCATGTATGCCCGGTTCTGCACCAGAGCACCAGTCCATAGAGCCGCACAGCCAATCAATAAACCGGTCAGGCCCGCAACCGCACCGCGGCGCATCCAGCGCAACAGGTTTTCAATCTTACGGTTTACACCAACAAGCTCTGATTCAGGGAAAATAACATCGCGGAAAAGGCGGGTAATAAAGAAACTCTTACCGCTGTTATGCTGTTGCTTGCCCATACTGCGTTCAAGACCAAAGTTAGCGCTCACTTGCGCCATCATGCGGTCAATCGGGCTACCTTCCTGTGTGGCGCTGGTAAAGTAGACACCACGCAACATAGGTACTGTGCTGTAATTATTCGGTGCAAACGTCTGCTGAATAAACCCATCAACGACGTTCGCCAGACTTTCAAGCGCTGGCGGGAAACCCTGAATCATGGCGCGCTTATCGGTATTACGCTCGTGCTGGACACGCCAAAGCAGACGCTCGTTCAAGCGCTCCACCAGCTGATTAAACTCGTGACGGAAGCGGCTGATATCGGCACCCGTATTTTCACTCTCTTCCTGAGGGAAGCTCACACCCCAGACCTGCTCACGCTCGGCCTGTGACAGGTTACCGAAAAATTCAGCAAAGCCAGCCACAAGGTCGCCTTTAGTAAAGGTCAGATAAACGGGGAAACGAATACCGAGTTCATCCTGCAATTCACTGATGCGGGCACGGATAATTTTCGCCTGCTGCTCACGCTGTTCTTTCGTCTGTACCATCAGATCCTGAAGACTGATAGCAATAAGAGCACCATTAATAGGACGGCGGCGACGATATTTTTTCAGCAGCGCAAGAAAAGCCTGCCAGGCGTTATTGTCCACCACCCGATGACTGTCCTGAGTGGTATATCGTCCTGCGGTATCAATCAGAACAGCGTCGTTAGTAAACCACCAGTCACAGTTACGTGTACCACCGATGCCACCCAGGGCTTGCTTACCGTGAGTGTCGGCCAGCGGAAATTCCAGCCCGGAGTTTACCAGAGCAGTGGTTTTACCTGAGCCCGGCGGACCGATAATAATGTACCAAGGGAGCTGATAAAGACTGAGTTTGCCACGACGCGAACTGAAACGTGCCTTTTTGAGCGTCGCCAGAGCATCACGGAAGCGGGTTGCCATCTGTGCCAGCTCTTCCTGACTGCGCTCCTGATCAGGGTCAACAACGTCGTTACCTTTCTGCTGTGATGACTCTATTTCGCCCAGCAACTCTTTATTCTGTCGACGCTCAACCAGCCATTGACTGACATTCCAGGTCAGCCAGAACAACCAGAAAAATCCGATAATAATCGCCCGGGTCATCGGGCTAAGCGTCATATTATCTGCGCCGAACTTGATAAATTCAGCACCAAACCAGATCAGCAACGACAGAGCCGTGAGCCCGATAATTCCGACGACCCACTTATTTTGCAGAAACGCCAACAGCTTTTTCATGTGTTCTCCATGTACACAACGGGAGGCGCATCCTTACCCGATGGTCATTTTTATTCATTCAGCAGCTATCTCATCAAAGACAGCAAGACTAGGGCCTGTTAACACTAATTAAACAGGCCTGTTATCGGCTAAAACCCCCTCAGATAAGGCACTGAGAGTGTCGCCTAACGGGTTAAGCAAGCGAACAGTAACGCGATATGAGGGATTTTTAGCCATAACCCTTCGGGCTGAGGCCAGTTTTTCCCATTTACGTCGTCTTTCGTCATTCATTTAACCCGTTAATATCACTCCTCTTTCCTTGTTCTGAGAAAAACTGGCTCTCAGCAGGCACGCTTCACTTAGTGTTAACAGGCCCTAATAAAACCGCTTACCTTGTGGTGGTGATACCACCTCGGAATCTTTTGCAGGTGTACCGTCAACGCCGGATATCTCTGAGTAGATACTTTCAGCGACGGGAGTCGTCTCCTGATACATCCAATAACGGAAACCGGAATAGGTCAGCACGAGTAACGCCATCACAACACTGGCGATGACCCACAAAGGAATATAATTTTTCAGGTACTCGCTGGGCTTCACGGAACCTTCCCAGTGGGGCGACAACTCTGACTCCCACCCAGGGCGATGACTTTCAATGGTGTGATACAGGTTTTCGCGTATCTGTTCGAGCTGCTCGTTCCCCCGGGGCATAACGCGATATTTCCCCTGAAAACCCAGGCTCAGGCAGAGATAATAAAGTTCAAGCAGATCGAGGTGAGTCCCCGGCGTTTCCAGCAGCTTCTGCAGAATCAGGAAGGATTTTTCACCACCCGACGTTTCCTGATGAAACAGACTCAGAAGTGAATGTTGACTCCAGCCACTGCCCGCTCCCCATGGGGTATTCAACACCATTTCGTCAATGACAGAACATAACAGGTAACGCGCAGCGACGACGGTGTCACCGGAAATACCGGCATTTCTCGCGTTACGCTCAAAGCTCTTTATTTCTTCCGTCAGACGCTTATGCAAGTCAGGCACCTGATCGTGCTTCATGGTCGAACGCAGCTTGGTCACCAGAGTCAACAGCGTGGTTGCGCCTGTCACCAGCGGATTAAGCCCATGACGCACATCGATTTTTTCATTGCCCGCCATCGCTGGTTGAGGCGGTGCTGCCCGGCCCTGCCCTGCACCAGCAGAAGAACGCGCAGCGCCCGGCGTAGGAATCATGACCGTGCGGTCAGAAGCGCCCGGCTGTTGTCCATCATTGCCCATACATCAGCTCCTGATTGCCCAGAGTTCCATAATTAAGCCGGGGTAATCGGCGCCAAGATGTACCGCGAAACCACCGGACTGCTGCATCGACTTCCACAGATCCCCGGTATTCTCAATTTCGAAATAAGTGAAACCGGCGTGGTACGGAATCTGTCGTGGCGCGACAGGCAGCGGGCGCGTTCTCAGACCCGGTAGCTGCGTCGTGATCAGCTCCCGAATAGTTTCGACCGGTGCAATTTTTGCCTGCGCAGGGAAGCGGCTACGTAACACTTCTGTTGGCATATCCGCTTTAACCGCAACCACAAACGATGCAGTACGCGTCAATGATGGATCAGTGATCGGCGCCACATAAATACCGAACTTGCGCTCGACCAGATCCAGAGAAATAGCTGACTGCTCAAGTACCATACTGAGCGACTGGCGCAGCGCCGAGAAAAGCCCAGCAAATGTCTGCTGCAAATCTGTGTGAATGTACGGGGGCATTTCCGGTGGACGTTTATCACTGGCAGTAAATGTCGACAGTTCGCCTGCCAGTTGCAACAGCTCGGTATAGAGTGTCAGAGGATGCAGAGTCGCTAACTGAGTCAGATGCTTCACCAACGGCTGCACGCGGTTAATGACCTGTAGCAAAAGGTAATCTGCAATTTCGGCAGAACCTGAACGTCCTGAATCGCTCAGGCGATGGCTCAAAGCTTCACCACGCTGACGCAGCAGGCCTGACACTTCTTCGATGTAACCTTTAATTTCACCACTGACCGAACAATCGAGCACGGGCGGTATAAATGTTTTATCGAGTTTTACCGGATTTCCCGGTAACCGTTCTGCGATGCGGGCAATGCCAATACAGGCGTAACCACCGAGGTCTTCTGAACCCAGTTTAAAGCAGGTAGACAATTTCCCGATCTGGATGCGCGCCGACTGGCCGGACGAAGACGAGCTGTCACGCGCATCGAAGTTGTAAGTCTGGAAGCGTGCCTGTGGGAACTCTTCGGCATCCCGAACCGATTCCTGAGCACCCGGGCGACGCATAGGCACGCACAGGTAAACAATCTCATCCCGGGTATTTTCAGGAATCTCAATAATCGGTGGAAGCTCTTCTGCTTCAGGCGCCAATATCGGCGTGCCGTCCGGAAAAATACCGCGAACTGAAGAAATAGAGACTTTGCCCAGCTCAAGCGCCTCGACATCGATCGTCAGCTCCTGAATACCCCAGTAATAACTACCAACGGCCCCGGTGCGAACATCAACAAGGCGCTCAACAAAACGATCCTGCTGCTGAAAATGCTGAGGGCGCAGGAACATTCCTTCCGACCAGATTACCTTGTTCTTTGAAGACATGAGTCATCCTTTCCGTAACTGCACAGACCGTACAGTGAATTCCGAATTCTGAATAGCGCGACCGTCAGAGTTGTGAAGAACGATCGCTACGTAGTTTCTTATGAGGCGTAGCAGCACTGTTGTCTTCTTCTTTCTCAACAACGGCAATCTGATTTCCCTCGATACCGACCTGAACCACATTTTCGTTGTGTTCCAATACTGGAATGACCAGTAACGCCTCGGCGTCACGATATTGAATAAACTCAGCCATCAGCCCCAGATACTTAACTTCGGTCGCCAGCTCGATGGTTTCGATACGCTGCTCACCCGGGGTCAGTTCTTTCAGCACAATGGTATCGATCAGATCTTTACCCAGACGAGCCGGTGCGCCCTCGTACAGACTCAGGAAATCTTCCCGACTGAACTGACGATCATCAGCCAGCTTAAATACATGGATCACGACCGGTGACGGACGATCATCTGCATCCGGGTTGATCTGCGTGCCTGCCGTAAATTCGATAACGGCACTGGTATCCATATTCAACGCTTTACGCGCCGACTGACACCCCGACATCATCGCCAGTACCAGCACCAGCACCAGCGAAACCAGGTGCCATCCTTTCTTAAACTGCATTGTTTTTCCTAAAAGTAATCAGGTACGGTTAAGCGCCCGTGTATTTTTAAGCTCGGCCAACTGCTTTTCGTAGGCGCGGGCAAATTCTTCACCAAATAACTGGTTGTATGTCGTCTCGTAGTCCGACTTCAGAGCCTTAAAGTACTGCTCGAAAGCGACCCAGTTTTTCGCATCTTTGTTACCCAGTAGCGAATCACGGGCATTAATGTGCTGCTTCAGGTTGTCCGGGTCAAAATGTTTAAACATCGTATCGTACGCGGCATGCATGCCTTTCAGGACAGCCACCTGATGATCAGACAAGTCATCAAAGCTGTCGCGCACCGCATCCTGAGGACGCATAAATGCAGACGCATCGCGGCTGAACATCATCTTCAGAGCGTCTTCTGCGTTGGCAGAAAATTTCAGCGGGTTGTTATCCACTGTCTGAATCATGGTGTGTTGCACACGAAGCTCGTTTTTAATCGCGGTACGGGCACGCAACAGATCAATCAGGCGGGTCACGGCCTCATTTACAATGCCTGAGACCTCCGGCATTAAGCTATCCAGCTGATCATCCGAGATATTATTCAGGCCCATAAGACTGGCCAGCTGTCGGACATCAACACTCGACGTGCCTGCACCAGACGCAGCCTGAGCTGATCCAGAACCAGGCTGACCAGCCCCGAACGCAGCCTGACCCTGACGGGAGGCTGCAGGTATTGGTTCCGGGATCTGCGATTCAGGCACAGGAGGCACCTGCTGCGAATCAGGAAATGACGAAAACGCCGGTGGCGTAGTCTGTGGTTTCTCGGGAGACGCAGGTATCCCGAACAAACTATCAATATCATCAGCTCCGCCCGCAACCGCTTCAGATGCTGCAAACGGATTCGGCTCTGACGCGGGCGACGATGAAGCAAAAGAATCTGACGCAAAAGAATCTGAAGCAAACGGGTCAGGAGTCTGAGAGTGCTGCGATTGAGGGGCCAGCTGCACAGGCGCCTCTGGCCGAGGAATTCTGATGTTCTGCTGTTCTACAGGGGCATGATCTGATGCTGATCCGCTTTTCCACCAGTCGTCATTATCATCCCAACCGGACGACGACGGTGCAGGATCTGAAAAAGCCGGTTTATTTAACGCAGCGAGGGGATCATTGCCCGATGACGACGATCCAAACGACCCTCCGAATAAGGAATCATCCGATGACGATGAACCCCACGGGTCATCTTTAGCAGAGCCCACCGACTGAGACACGACAGCGCCCCAGTCCTGTTCTGGTTGTTTCGGTGTCTGAGCACCCGGCTCAAGCCAGGAATCTAACTGACTGGCACTGTTCGCCGACTGCTGCTTCGCGGCCGTTGCCGGGTTAAACGTCGTGCGATCTCCTTTATCAAGGAAATCTGCCGACCCTAAATCAGCCGGAATCGCGGGCTCAGCCGGAGGCGCCTTAAGAGTGACCTGCAACTGATACTCACCACAGATTAAAACATCGCCTGCGGCCAGAGGGTGCGGCTTACCGGGACCAAGAGGGTCCTGACTGTCATTCACAAATGTACCGTTGGTGCTGTGGTCCAGCAACGAAAAGCGACCATCAGCGAACACAACCTCAAGATGACGTGAAGAAAGAATGCGCTCGGTATCCGGCAATACCCAATCGTTGGAGTCGGCACGTCCGACTGAGCCACCCGCACTGCGGAAGACTTTCGTGTGATTGAGCATATTGGCGTGAGGCGGGCATTCGACGACCGTCAGAATCAAGTCCATTTCTTCACCGTAGGTTTCCTGTGGTTCAGCGGCAAAAAGAGAATAACCGCAGCGCAGACGAGCGGTCACAACAGACACCTGTCTTGAGCCGCGCGAGCAAGTCCTATAATATCGGCGCCACTTTCTGAGTTCAAGCAAACGGAAGGTCGGGCCAACGAGGAACCAGGGCTCGAAAAGGACGAAATACGTCAAGGGTATCGATACGACAGGCTCAATATGACCGATAACAGGGACGACAAGACACGTCTTGTCACCGGTGGAAAATCCACTGGAAACGCCAGCAATTCAGACCGCAAAGCAACCGGAAAGCCATCCGGCAAAGCTTCTGAAGGTCCTGCTAAAAACGACGACGCTACTGTATTAGCGGGCGGCTCAACACCGAACAAATCTCAGCGAAACCCGGACGCCACACTGGTGACTTCGCAGACTCCCCTGTCGACGCCGACCAGCAGTCGCACTGGTAGCACCACCACTGGTGGTACTACGCCGCGCGTATCAGCCCTTAACAACAAAGTGATCAAAGGGCGTTTCGAGCTGGTTTCCATGCTCGGTGCTGGCGGTATGGGTGCGGTATATAAAGCACTCGACCGACGTAAAGTTGAAGCCAGTGACTCAGACCCTTATGTAGCCGTCAAACTGTTGAATGACGATTTCCGTCAACACCCGGATGCCTTTATTTCGCTGCAACGGGAGTCGCGCAAGTCACAGACGCTGGCTCACCCGAACATCGTAACCGTTTACGATTTTGACCGGGACCGCGACACCGTATTTATGACCATGGAGTTCCTCGAAGGCGCTCCACTCGATGAACTGTTACGGGAACATCCAAACGGCTTGCCGCCTGAGCAGGCCGAAAGTGCACTGCGTGATATTTCTAACGCACTGATTTACGCACACTCGCACAACATTATTCATTCCGACTTCAAGCCCGGAAATATCTACGTCACCAAGAACAAGGGCTCGAAGGTGTTCGACTTCGGTATCGCCCGCGCGGTATCCGAAGGCAGCGCAGCGCACGGTGCCGGTGAAAAAACCATTTTTGATGCGGGTACACTCGGAGCGCTGACTCCGGCTTACGCCAGCTACGAAATGCTCAAAGGCGCAGAGCCCGCACAATCTGATGACGTCTACGCTCTTGGCTGCGTGGCGTACGAACTGTATGCAGGCAAGCATCCTTTTAACAAAACCCCTGCAGATCAGGCGCTGACTAAAAAGCTCAAGCCTAAGCGCATTAAAGGCCTGACCCGTCGCCAGTGGAACGCCCTGTCAGGCGCACTGGAACTGAAGCGCGATCAGCGTACGGCAACGGTTGATGAGTTTTACAAACAGTTCTTCGGTAAAGCCCGCATGCTTATCTGGGCTCTGGCGGCATCGCTGACTGCTTTTGTCGTTGGTGGCGGTGTTTACTATCAGCAGTATCAGGAACAGCTGATCGCTCAGGAACAGTTAAAAGTTCAGCTCGAAGAAGAACTCGCGCAGAAACTTGAAGATTCGGCCATCACCAACCAGACACAGAAAATCGAACAGCTGGTTCAGATTGCAGCCCTCACCCCTAAGTGGGATATGGAGCTGCGCCGTGAACTGCTGAACTATGAAAATCTGGTGTCGAATATCGATGGGCTGAATACCGATGAACTGAACGAAAGTGTTCGTCAGCGTGTTATTGCAGCCTACATAAAAGAAGCGAAGCAGCGCATTGCAGACAATAATCTCGAAAACGTTCTGAGTCTTTTGCAGTACGCCAGTCGCTGGGAAGCTCCCGCAGAGCAGATTGAACTGCTGACCAATCAGGTACTGACCAATCAGGAAGCCGATCGCCTGAGACAAGAAAATGAACGTCTCGCCGCAGCGAAAAAAGAAGCCGACCTGCTTCGCCTGGAACAGGAAAAACGAGAGAAAGAACTCGAAGAAGCACGCCAGATCCGTATCCGTCAGGAAGTGGCCGCGCTCGAAAAATCCCTGCGCTGCCCAAACCAGATTGATGTCGCCGGTGACGTAGCCAGCCATCTAAAAGCACTTGAGTCGCTGGACCCGGGTCGCTCTGCTGACCTGCGTAATATCGTTGCTAACTCACTGACCAACTGCTTTAACAAACTTGCAGCCGTCAGCCCATTTGCCGCCGATACCATGCTGACCGAAGCCCGAGAGCTACTACCATCACAAGGCCAGCTCGACCCACTGGTTGTCGATTACTGCTCACACCTTGAGCCAGGGACCGGTGCTAAAGGTCGCCGTTACACCTGCGCAGATCCACTGCCACGTGAAGCAATGGGGCCTACGATGGTGGTTGTACCGGCCCCGGATGGTGGACGCCCCATCGCCATCAGCCAATACGAAATCACCTACGACGACGTCGCTGATTATTGCACTGTTTCACAGCTATGTGATGCCGATAAATACGCGCGTAATTTTATGCCTATTCACAATATCAAAGTGGATTTTGCAGAAAATTTCGCAGGCTGGCTTAGTTCCGTTACCGGGCATTATTACCGCCTACCGACCTATGATGAATGGTTAACTGCAGCGACCGCCGACGGTGCAGCTGAATTTCCGGAGCGTAACTGCTTCCTGAAATACGGAGCCATTGAGAAAGGTCTTGAGCTGCACAAAACCACCAACGGTAAGCAGAACTCCTTTGGCCTGGCATCGCATGTCGGTAACGTTCAGGAATGGGCATACCGCGATAACGAACTGGTCGCCGCCGGTGGTTCTCGCCAGACACCGCTGAACGAATGTCGATACAGCACAGTAACTGCTCACAACGGCACCGCTGACGAATTTACCGGCTTCCGCCTGGTACGTGAACTGGCACGTTAATCCTGCTTAATTGGCCGCCGGTGGGTTGATTACCCCAAGCGGCCAATCCATCCCGGTCCAGAGCACCAGAAGTGCCGTCCAACCAATAAGAAATGCCACACTGTACGGCAGCATCATGCTCATAATGGTGCCGATGCCGATGTCTTTGCGATATTGCTGCGCAAACGCTAACACCACGCCAAAATACGGCATAAGTGGTGTAATTATATTTGTACTGCTGTCACCAATGCGGAAGGCCACCTGAGTGGTTTCCGGTGCAATGCCAACAAGCATCAGCATAGGAATAAATACCGGTGCTAACAGCGCCCATTTTGCGCCGCCACTTCCAACAAATAAATTAATGGTCGCTGCGATAAGGATAAAAGCCACAAGCATAACGGGAGCTGGGGCGTTCAATTCTGTCAGCAGTTCTGCACCATGAATTGCGAAAATAATTCCCAGATTACTCCAGGCGAAGTAGGCAACAAACTGAGCCGCAAAGAACATCAAGACAAGGTAACCAGCCATGGTCGCCATGCTCGCCTCCATCGCGTCAACCAACTTATGCGACTGACGCCAGGTACCGCTGAAGCGACCATAAATATACCCACATAAAAGTGCATAAATTGAGATAACAACCACAATGCCTTTCATAAAGGGCGAAGAAATAATGGCCATACCCTCACGCAACCAGGCATTTTCTCCCGCTAACCCACTGGCACAGATAAGAGCAAATATCAGAGTAAAAAGAGCAACGGCTTTCAGCCCGCGGCTCTGATTAATTTTTTCCTGCTGCCCGATACCTTTTTCGATGAGATCCTGTTCTTGAGGATGCTCTTTTGCAGCGGCTTCGTCGTCAGCTTCAACCGTTATTGAAATCAGTCGCGGTTCGACCCAGCGTGCTGTGACTATGGTGGCCAACATACTGACGAGAAAAACAGAAGCGACCATAAACCAATAATTGGCGGCGATATTTACCTCGCCCCCCGGCTCAACCAGTCTCACCGCTTCGGTGCTGATACCGGCTAATACAGCATCAAATGGTCCGAGCAAGAGATTGGCGCTGTAGCCACCAGAGACTCCCGCAAAGGCTGCTGCAATACCTGCCAGCGGATGACGCCCGGCACTTTTAAATACCAGTGCAGCGAGAGGGATAAGAACAACATAGCCTGCGTCAGCAGCAAGGCTCGACATAACGCCTGCGAAGACCACCAGAAACGTCAGTAAGGCCCCTCTCGCACCGCGAACGATCGAAGCCAGTAGAACAGCAATAAGGCCACTGCGTTCTGCAACTCCCAGCCCCAACATGGCAATCAGTACCGTTCCTACGGGAGCAAACCCAGTGAAATTCGATACGGTCTTAGTGAGAATTTTCGCTGCCCCTTCGGCAGAGAGCAGGTTCATCGCTGTCAGTTGTTCACCATTAACAGGATGTACGGCTGAGAGGCCGAGAGCAGATGCCAGCCCTGAAATAATCAGTACCAGTCCGCATAGCCAGATAAACAGCAACGTTGGATGAGGCAGGCGGTTCCCTGCATGTTCAATACGTGAGAGAAGGCGTTCAGTAACAGAGGTCATAGGCATTTCCAGCGACAGGTGTCATCAGAATGCCTGAATATCAGCAGGGTTCAAGCTACAGGGCTTTGGTGGCAGACACTGCCGGAATAATCCGGCAATGCCAGAGGGCGGGTCAGACCAGCCCCATCTCATTCAGCATCACATCATAACCTTCCTGATAGTTGCTGAATTTAAACTCGTAGCCCAGTTCTCTCAGTCGCTTGTTAGAACAACGACGGTTAGCGCGGCGTGATACTTCACCCACGTCGCTATCCGGGTCGACCTCACCGATACGATCCTTCATCCATTCGAGGACATCGAACAGAGTGGCTGGCTCGTTATCAGTGGCGAGATAGCAGTCATCAAGCGATTCGCCGTTCAGAGCACGATTAATCAGAAACTTAAGCGTCCCCAGACAATCATCACGGTGAATGCGGTTGGTCCAAACAGCGGGTTCTGGATCACAGTAACCGCCCTGACGCGCTTGCTGAATCATGCGTTCACGGCCCGGGCCGTAAATACCAGTGAAGCGAACGACAGTGCCGTCGAATGCCGAATCGAGCAGTACTTTCTCCGCCGCCAGCATTTCTTTGCCGGCAAAGCTGGATGGCGTAGTTTCGGAGTTTTCATCGACCCACTCACCATCCATCTGGTGATATACCGAAGAGCTGGAAACAAAGAAGACACGCTTAGGCGCCTGCCCTTTCAGCTTCTTAAGAATATTCTTCAGGCCTTTCACATAGTACGCGTGATAGCCTTCTTTCGAAAAAACCGGCGCTGCCACGCTGTATACGACAATATCAATGTTGTCTGGCAGGTCGGACAGGGTGCTGGCATCTGACACGTCAGCACTGATCACCTGAACCCCTTCCCCAACGGGCTTGTCCGAACGGCGGACGCCAGTCACGTCATGCCCTTCCCGGGCGAGGTCCTGTGCCAGATGGCCGCCGATATCTCCGGTGCCCACAACCAAAATAGAAGCCATGCCTTTCCTCCACTATTTCAGGCATTTTGTACCGCATCTGGGCGGTACCTTACGTTTTATTTTGTTACGGTCTTTCGCTGACGTAATGGATAGGTAGAATAAATCAGATAAGCCACCTTCATTCAAGGTAACAATCATGACCCTGACCGAACTCCGCTATATCGTCACTGTTGCACAGGAACGACACTTCGGCCGAGCCGCTGAAAAATGTTACGTCAGCCAACCGACGCTCAGCGTAGCGATAAAAAAGCTGGAAAGCGAGTTAGAGGTCGCCATTTTTGAGCGCAGCAAAAATTCCGTCACCGTTACCCCGTTAGGTGAGCGTATTGTGGCCCAGGCTCAACGTGTTTTAGAGGAGTCCCGGGCCATTAAAGATATCGCCAGCTCGGGCAAAAATCAGCTGTCGACGCCACTTCGCCTCGGTGCTATTTTCACTATCGGGCCTTATCTGTTTCCTCATCTGGTTCCACAGATACACAGTGCCGCGCCGGGCATGCCGCTCTACCTGGAAGAAAACTACACCGGTGTCTTACGTAAGCAGCTTAGAGAAGGCGAGTTGGACGCCATCGTGATTGCGCTGCCTTTTACTGAACCCGACGTCGTGACCCGACCTCTGTACGAAGAGAAGTTCGTCGTCGTCATGCCCAAAGAACATGAGCTGACGAAGCAGAAAGATATCGACCCTGAGCAACTGATCGACCTCGACCTGCTCATGTTGGGCGAAGGTCACTGCTTCCGCGATCAGGTGTTTGAACACTGCCCGGCACTCCACCGCAAACAGCACAGCCGTGTCGGCAGTGTCCTCGAAGGCAGCTCGCTGGAAACACTCAAACACATGGTCGCCACCGGCCTCGGTGTGACTGTGCTCCCTGAGTCCGCTCTCGGGAATATGGACGAAAACCTGCTGGCCACGCGTCCGTTCCGTGAGCCGGCGCCGTTTCGGACGGTGGCCCTTGCCTGGCGCGCCAGTTTCCCTCGAGGCAATGCCATCGACCTTCTGATTGAACACGCCCAGCTGTGCTGGTCTAAGAAGTAACCTGATGGCGAACTCCGGTAAGCTAACGGATCTGAAAGGCGTCGGGCCAAAACTGGCAGAGCAGCTGGGTAAACTGAATATCCACTCTCTCACTGACCTCGCCTTTCACCTGCCTTTCCGCTACGAAGACCGGAGTAAAATCACCCCCATTGCTGGCCTGATGCCTATGCGGCCCGCGGTTATTCAGGGAGAGGTGAAGGGCTCGAGCGTGGTGTTTGGCAAGCGTCGCAGCCTGCTGGTTAAGCTTCAGGATCAGAGTGGACTGATCAATCTGCGCTTTTTTCATTTTAATGCGGCGCAGAAAAATCAGATGAGCAAAGGCACTCTGCTGCGCTGCTATGGAGAACCCCGTCGAGGAGCCAGCGGGCTCGAGCTATACCACCCTGAATACCAACGCATCGAAGACGGTCTGGATACGCCGCTCGAAGCGTCTCTTACTCCTATTTATCCGGCCACCGATGGTATTACTCAGCAGCGCCTGCGCCTGCTTCACGAACAGATGATTGAGCTGTTGAAGCAGGATGAGGTGGCTCTTCCTGATCTGCTCCCCGAACAATGGTGCGCGCAATGGCGCCTCCCGGGCCTGCGCGAAGCACTCCTGTTTCTTCATAACCCGCCCGCAAACACGGACCTGTTACAGCTGGAGTCAGGCAGCCACCCCGCACACAAGCGCTTAATTCTGGAAGAACTGCTGGCGCACCAGTTATCTCTGTTTAAACTGCGTGCTCAGGTACAGGCCGATAAAGCACCCGCCATCCTGAGTGACCATACGTTGCGAAGCGCACTACTGGAGAAACTGCCGTTCACACCAACCGGTGCCCAGCAACGCGTCACCGATGAAATCACTGAAGATCTCAAGCAACCCTATCCGATGCTGCGCCTGGTCCAGGGCGATGTTGGTTCTGGTAAAACCTTAGTTGCGGCGCTCGCTGCCTGTGATCTGCTTCAACAAGGTTATCAGGTTGCGTTAATGGCACCGACCGAGATCCTTGCCGAGCAACACCTGCGTAATCTGGCGGGCTGGTTTGAGCCGCTTGGCATTCGCATGGGCTGGCTTGCCGGCAAAGTTAAAGGAAAAGCCCGGGAAAAATCCTTATATGAAATCGCCAGTGGCGAGGCGCAACTGGTTGTAGGGACTCATGCGTTATTTCAGGAGGACGTGCATTTCTCGAAGCTCGGTCTGGTCATCATTGATGAGCAACACCGCTTTGGTGTTCATCAACGCCTGTCACTCAAGGAGAAAGGTGAACGCGCAGGACTTGCTCCGCATCAGCTGATCATGACGGCAACGCCCATCCCACGTACTCTGGCCATGAGCGCATACGCCGATCTCGATACCTCAGTGATTGACGAACTGCCTCCGGGGCGTAGCCCGATTACCACGGTTGCCATCAGCGATCAGCGACGCCCGGAAATCATTCAGCGCGTGCAGGAAGCCTGCTCTCAGGGCGCGCAGGCCTATTGGGTCTGCACCCTGATCGAAGAAAGCGAAGCCCTGCAATGTCAGGCGGCAGAGAATACCTTTGAAGAGCTTCAGAAAGCGCTTCCGGGGCTGCGCGTCGGTCTGGTTCACGGACGTATGAAGGCCGCTGAAAAAGCAGACATCATGGCTGCATTTAAAGATCATCAGTTGGATCTTCTGGTAGCAACCACGGTCATCGAAGTCGGCGTCGATGTACCAAACTCGAGCCTGATGATCATTGAAAACCCGGAGCGTCTGGGTCTTGCCCAGCTGCATCAGCTGCGGGGGCGGGTTGGTCGTGGCAGTGCAAAGAGTCATTGCGTCCTGCTCTACAAATCACCCCTGTCATTGACCAGCAAACAACGCCTGCAGGTCATGCGCGATAGCCAGGATGGCTTTTACATTGCCGAACAGGATCTCGAGATCCGCGGCCCCGGTGAATTACTGGGCACGCGCCAGACCGGGCTGCAGATGCTCAGAATTGCCGACCTGCAACGCGATGCCGACCTTCTGCCTCAGGTACAGGAAATGGCCAATGATCTCTGGTACCAACACCCAGCCACCGTTGAACCCCTGATTAAACGTTGGCTTGGGGACGCCGAACGCTTCGCTAACGTCTGACCCCGAACAAAGAAATATCTCCAATTTAGTCCCAATCAACCACATTTTTCAGGATCTCTACTATATTTTCTGAAAGAACGAATTCCGGGGCGAAAACATGTCAGCCATTCCAGCCGTCGTACAGAAAATCCTTGAAGACTGGCGAATCCCCTACTCCGCCGCTGATGACAAGGAGTTGTTTGAAATCATGCAAAGTAATCCGCCCGCATCCTACTCTTCCAAGGTTGCTTATAATGTGTTCCTGAAAGATGAGCTGGGGCAGGTGCAGGTTCTGGTACCGGGCGACCGGATGCTTGATCTCACCCAATTGTCACATGCCTTTGGCAGGCAGTTCACCGCTCTGTCTGTGGACGAGCTTGATCTGCTCAAGGCCCGCTACAAAATTGACCAGTTTCCGGCGATACCGCAGATCACCGAAATGGAAACCATGATTGATCAGGCGCTGCTGCGCGAGCAGGAGCTGTTCGTATACTCTGGCGAAGAAGGCAAAAATTGGCTCAAGATTCCTATGTCGGAATTCCGCGCGCTAACGACCAGCTCGCATGTCGGCAACTACAGCACGCCTTTGCGTCCTGACCGCCCGGGACAGGGCAGCGATCAGGATCTTGATGATGTCCATTCGGCCATCCGTCAGTTTACGCCGCTCAGAATCAAACAGCGCCTCGAAGAAACCCTGGACCTCCCGCCTCTACCCGAAGTCGCGCGCAAGATTATCGAACTGAGGGTCGACCCGGAAGCCGACAGCAAATCACTGGCCACGACCATTGAGGTCGATCCAGGTATGTCGGCTCAGGTGCTGAGTTGGGCGCGCTCTCCTTATTACGGCACACGTGGCGAGATCAAAAGTGTTGAAGAAGCGGTGATCCGCGTGCTCGGTTTTGATCTGGTGATCAACCTAGCACTCGGGCTGGCGCTGGGCCGGTCTCTGGCTGTGCCTAAAGAAGGGCCGCACGGTTACACCCCATTCTGGAAGCAGGCAGTGATGACCGCAGCCCTGTGCGGCGAACTGGTACGTAAAATAGAGCCAGCAGGTCGCCCATCACAGGGCATGGCCTACCTGAGCGGTCTGCTGCATAACTTCGGATTTCTGATTCTGGCGCAGGTGTTTCCGCCCCAGTTTTCGCTGATCAACCGCCACATTGAGGCAAACCCGCACATTAACCGTTTCTACATTGAAAACTACTTACTCGGCATGAGCCGTGAGCAGTGCGCCGCTGCCTTGATGATGCAGTGGCAGATGCCCGGTGAACTGGTTGCTTCGCTGCGTCAGATGCACAACGCCGATTACGATGGCGACTATTCAGGCTATGCGAACCTGCTCTTCGTTGCCGTGCGTCTGCTGCGTGAACGTGGTGTGGGTGACGGACCGTCAGAAGTCATTCCAGAGCAGGTATATGCTCGTCTGGGGCTGTCCGCTGAAGACGCGGCTGAAGTGGCAGATACTCTGGTTGAGAATCAGGACAGCTTCGCTGACCTTATCAGCATTCTGAATCACTGAGGCTTTACTTAAATCAGCCCATTACCTGAAAGCCAGACTTTCACTGGATGAGACCAGGCTCAGCAAGCTCAGGCGGGGCAGGATCTGGTAACGCAGCAAAGGCTTCGGTCAGCCAACGCTGCATTACCGGGTCATTCCACAGTCGGATCAGGGCATCTATTTCTGCATTACTCACCCGGCGATACGCGTACAGCATAAAATTCAGTACAGCGTCCCGTGTATCAGCTTCATATCCTTGAGAGAGCTCAAGCTCCAGAGTATCTGACACGGATGCCTGTACGCGAATCAACCATTCTGCCATCCGCGTTGCCGATACGAAACGTTCAACCCTTTGCACCCGGGAAACGGCCGGAGGATACGTAGCTAGCCTTTGCATGTAACGTTCGTATTCTGGCGTTCCCTGTTCCTGAAGCGCAGTGTCTTCCATCAAACGTCCTCGCGCCATGAGAGAATCATCAACGATCTCCAGTAAGCCGGCGACCTCTTCGTCCGTGAATGATTCGAGTAGCTGAGTAAACGATGTCTGCAGAGCTGCAGGCGACCAGGGCAGAAGCTGACGTAAGCGGTCACGCTTCTCGCTGTCGCTCAGTTCAGTCAACTGCGCTTCGGCTAACTGCCGGACCTGTGTCGATATACCGGACACACCGCTCCCCGAAATAATACGCTCAGGCGCACTCTCATTAGCAGCATAGGCAAGACCCGGCGTCGTCAACGAGGCAGCGAGCACAACAACGAACGCCGCAACTAAACACGTCAGAAAACGATAGAGAGAAAGCCGCTTCATTTGTCGTCGTTGCTATTCGTCGCAGAGAGACTCAGGTCGTTATAGCGCTCGTGATTCAGAACCCCTTCGGTCTTAGCAATCACAACCGAGACCATGGTGTCGCCAGTCACATTCACTGCGGTACGCAACATATCTAACAGGCGGTCGACGCCGATAATTAATGCAATCCCTTCTACCGGTAAACCGACCTGCTGCAGAACCATCGACAGGGTAATCAACCCAACACCCGGTACACCTGCGGTGCCGATGGAGGCCAGAGTGGCGGTGGCAATCACCAACAGGTAGTCACCCATGCTCAGATCAAGGCCAAACGCCTGAGCAATAAACACAGTCGCCACGCCCTGCATAATGGCCGTGCCGTCCATATTGATGGTTGCGCCCAGCGGTAGCACAAAAGATGCAGCACGGGTACCGACACCGAGATTCTGCTCAGCGTTCTTGATGGTAACCGGCAAGGTGGCACTGCTTGATGCCGTACTGAAGGCGAAAATCTGCACCGGCCACATTTTCTTGAGGAAGGTTACCGGAGAGACCCCGGCGAACATACGGAGCATAGCGGAGTAGACAACAATACCGTGCACCAGCAGCACCGCGACCACGGTAAACATGTAGGCCAACAGTTCCTGCACTGGCCCCAGCCCTTTGGAGGCAAACAGGCTGAACAGCAAAGCAAACACACCGTAAGGCGCAAGATTCATCAGCATGGTGACGAGCGTCATCAGAATCTCGTTCCAGTCGCTGAATTGCTTACCGATACGCTCACCCGGCACACCTGAGCGACCAATAGCGAGACCAACCAGAATCGCGAACACGATCACCTGCAGCATATTGCCCTCGGCCATTGCCTGGAACGGATTCGTTGGGAATATATTCGCCAGAACATCGATAAGAGGTACCGCCTCAGGGGCCTTAAATTCCGCCTCCACCGACATATCGATTCCGACGCCGGGATTCACGATATTGGCCAGCGTCATGGCCGCAGAAATCGCAATGGCGGTCGTCACAAGGTACAGAAACACCGTCTTCAGACTCATTCGTCCGAGGCTGCTCTGATCGCTCAGATGACAAACGCCGCAGACCAGAGAAACAAACACAAGCGGTACAACGAGGACTTTCAGGCTGGAGACAAAGATTTTACCGATCAAAGCAAACAGACCGGATGCCAGCAGATCATCCAGCACATAGCGCACGCTGTCATTGAGGTCTGGCATGGCCAGGAGGTTGAACGTGATAGTGCCGAGTACGATGGCGAGCGCCATGGCCAGAAGAATTCGGGTTGTCAGCGTCACGGTACAGCCTCCTTTTTATTCTGGTTATTTCTCACTGATCGATTTGGCCCTGATGACAGGGCCCGATTTTTAGGTCTGAATCAGGGTTTCAGGTATTTGCTGATGCCCTGAAACCACATCACTTTGGACAGGTCGCCACTGATCTTAATGTCTTTTTCCTGAATGCCGCGCATAAACGCATTACGGTCTTTCGAGGTAAGCACTTTCAGACCGGTGTGTGCATCTTTGAAGCTGATCGTGAATGCAGGATTGCTGTGAGCCTTACCTTTACTGGAAATGCTTTCATCTTTAACAACAAACTGACGGACGGCTTTGCCATCGTCGGTCTGTAACTGAAACGCCATGTCCTGCCCTGCCAGTTGCTCCCGGAACTTAGGGTTCTTTTTGGCTGCTTTTTTCATCAGTTTGGACAGTACCCAAAGCAACATGCGGAATTTAAACAAGGGAGTCTCCTCAGCTGTCAGCGCCCGTTAGTCGTCGGGCGTACTTTGATCATCGTCATTAGCAAATACCGCGGTACCTGCTAGCGACGGCATAATATTGAGCAGGCCATTATGCCCCAGACGGCGCATATGGTGTCGGTTTCTTTCGGGAATTCTCTCAGGGAATCTGATCTGTGTTAAGGCTTCTTCGATATCATGCTCACGGATAATATGCAGCATCGGAAACGGAGAGCGGTTGGTGAAGTGACTCATGTCGTCTGCGTCTTCACCCTCAAACACATACTGTGGATGGAAGGTCGCCAGCTGCAGCAGCCCTTCATACCCCATCTGCACCAGCAGATCATCGCAGATCAGAGTCCAGTTCCAGTACTCATCAAAATCACGATACAGGTTCGGTACAACAAACAACGCGGTGGGTAGATCAGAGGGCAATGAATCAGCCACCTCTTGCAGCAGAGTCATAAACTCAGCGGTTGCCGTGTAATCATCAGAGGCTGGGGAAACTTCAATCCGGAGGGTGTCCATCACTGGACTGGCGAAGGGGCAAAGCCCTTCACCGACCACCAGCCGGCTGACCCACTCACGGGTCAGTTCAGCGGCGGCGGTAACATCAGGAACGCCGCTTATTGGACGGATTCCTTCAGCGCTTTACCTGGCTTAAATGCAGGAACCTTAGCGGCTGCAATGGTGATTGGCTCACCAGTCTGTGGGTTTTTACCCTGGCGCTCAGCGCGGTCACGTACTTCAAAAGTACCGAAACCGATCAGAGTCACAGATTCGCCTTCGCTCAGAGACTTAGCAATCTGGTCTGTAAAAGCAGTAACAACCTCTGCTGCTTTTTCTTTGCTCAGGTCTGCTTTTTCAGCGATGGCCGCAGCCAGTTCTGGTTTACGCATAGTAATATCCTTGTTTCTGTTGTCAGTATTGATCTGTTAAAGACCAATGATGTTACAGAGAATCAGGGCATGATTGCCGGCAATTCTTTGTTGAGTGCTACTTTATTCGCTACTTTTGCTCCGGTCAAAGCGTATCCGAGCAGATCACCTGCTTCATTGCGGTATTCTGCCTGAACGTCATTGCCTTCCTGTTCAACCATCCAACGACCTGACGCATCACCACCCGGTGGCGGAGATACTACCACAGGACACGCTGGCGTCTTCACAGTGACAGGCATAACACCGTAGCTGACTTCAGTCGGTGTGCCGGTCAGTGTCTTCGCCAGAGCACGGGCAGAAGCCATCAACGGCAGTACGTAGAGCAGCACGCGGCCTTCAACTTCAGCACAGTCACCCAGAGTGTAAACATCATCAGCACTGGTTTTCAGGTGACGGTCTGCAACGATACCGTGGTTCACTTTGATACCCGCATCGCCTGCCAGCTGAGTGCGAGGACGAAGACCAATCGCTGAAACCACGACATCGGCACGAATTTCATCACCGTTGTCCAGAGTTGCGACAACACCGTCGCCATCACGTTCAATACGGCTCACCAGAGGGCCAAGGTGGAATTTAACACCGATGCCTTCCAGACCGGCCTGTACTGCGTTGGCCGCTGATTCAGGCAGCAGAGTCGGGAACACCTGATCACACGGAGCCACGATTTCACACTCATAACCACCAGCAGTCATATCATTGGCAAACTCACAACCAATGAGACCTGCGCCCATGATCAGAACGCGCTTCTTACCTTCGGCTGCGGTACGGAATTTGGCGTAGTCTTCGAGATCATTGATCGAGAACACCAGATCTTCAGCACCACCTTCGATACGTGGACCCACCGCTTCTGCACCCCAGGCCAGAACCAGCTTGCTGTATTCAACCGTTTCATCACCCAGGCTGATGGTATGAGCATCGATATCGATCGCGGTCACCACAGTATTGGTACGGATCGTCATGTTCAGCTGTTCGGCCATACCCGCAGCAGTGTTCATCGCCAGTTCATCTGCGGTTTTATTCTTGCCGTAACCTGTCGACAGCATCGGCTTGGAGTAGCTACGGCCGTCGTCTCCAGTGATCATCAGCAAAGGCTGATCAGCAGCAAGTTTACGAAGTTCTTTTGCCAGGTTATATCCGGCCAGGCCTGAGCCAATAATTACGATAGGAGCAGATGAATTACTCATAGAAGGGTCCGTTAAGTTGTCAGATAAGGAAGGTCTGCAGAAACGCAGGGGGGGGGCTACCGGGAACCGGTAGCCCGGATAATCAGATTTCTACCATCTCAAAATCTTCTTTACCTACGCCACAGTCTGGGCAGATAAAATCGTCAGGCACATCTTCCCAACGGGTACCCGGAGCGATGCCTTCTTCTGGCGCGCCTTCCGCTTCATCGTAAATCCAGCCACATACAACACATTGCCACTTCTTCATGCCAATAACCTATGATTCGGTGAGTTTTTAAAGGTCGCTAAAAGTACTTATCAAGCTCGCTAAAAGCAACGGTCAATTCCGGGCATTTTTTGACCAACAGTCTGGTCTGACTTGCCTGACCGCACGATTTAGCGCATTCTCCGCGCCATGAAGCACTCTTCTGACCTCGCAGTCATTATTCATCCTGCGCGCCCCGACTGGTCGACCCGACTCAACGTCGCTCCTCAGGCATTACCACCATTCTGGCGATCCTGGTTACTGGAGCGTGGCTCCCTTACCGCCCGCCTGAGCAGCCTTGCGCCCGGCCGTTTCAGCGTCGACTGTCAGCAGGAGGGCATTGGCTACCCGACGCCAGCGGAACAGAAAGAACTCGGTTTATCCGCCAATCAGCGTGTCTGGTTCCGCGAGGTGCTGCTCAAACTGGATGGTACTTCGGTTGTTCATGCGCGCACGGCAGTACCGGCGGCGGCTCTGACTGGCCGCCTGGCAAGACTGCGCCAACTGGGCAATCGCTCTCTAGGCTCCTTTCTCTTCAGCCAGCCGGATATGCGTCGGACTTTCGTCCGTGTCTCTCGCTGCAAAGCCAATACGGCCGGGTTAGAATGGGCGCGTCGATCTGTCTTTACCCTCGGAGGCAGTTCGCTGATGGTTACTGAGGCATTCAGCCCCTTATTGACCGATTTCGATCAAACAAACAGAACAAACTGAGGTTCCTGTGCTGACAGCCCGACTGGATTCTTTTTGGCCGCAGTGGCGTGCCTGGATTGCCATTACCCGCTTGGATAAGCCGGTTGGATCTTATCTGCTGCTATGGCCAACCTTCTGGGCATTGTGGACGGCAGCCGAAGGAATGCCATCACTCAGTAATCTCATTATTTTTACGGCCGGCGTATTTCTGATGCGCTCTGCCGGTTGCGTGATCAATGATTATGCTGATCGCGAAGTCGACGGTCACGTTAAGCGTACCAATGACCGTCCGTTAGCCACTGGGGCCCTGTCAGCAAAGGCGGCACTGGTTGGTTTTGCGCTTCTCTGCGCCCTATCGTTCGGTCTGGTGCTTCTGACCAACAGCATGACGGTATGGCTTTCTTTCGGCGGCGTCGCTCTCGCTGCCATCTACCCCTTTATGAAGCGTCACACGCACTTACCCCAGCTATTTCTGGGGGCAGCATTTTCCTGGGCGATTCCTATGGCGTTTGCCGCAGAGTCGGAAACTCTGCCCGCTTACCTCTGGCTTTTTTACGCGGCCAACCTGTGCTGGACCGTGGCTTACGACACCTTCTATGCCATGGTCGATCGTGATGACGACCTGAAGATTGGCGTAAAATCGACTGCGATTCTGTTTGGCGAGCTCGATTTACAGATGATCGGGCTTCTCCAGGCCATGAGTGTCGCATTTCTGTTTTTTGCAGGGCAGCAGTTTGGCTTTGGCTGGGTCTACTACCTCAGTCTCGTGATCGGCGCCACCTTTCTGGGGTGGCAGATCTGGAACGCCCGGAGCCGCAATCGCGAAGACTGCTTCCGGGTATTCCGTCAATCGCATTGGTTCGGAGCCATTGTCTGGCTCGGAATTGTCGGCCACTACCTGCTGAGTGCCTCCTGAGCAACTTAGTATCCGGATCTTTTCTGACTCTGGGGCTATTTACGAAGAGTGAATAGCCCCTTGTCACATACCTGTAACATCCCGCCTGTGTAATACGACGGTAATGATAACTAATCTGTGACCGGACTATGACTAACGCTGGAAAACGCGTACTCATCGTTGACGATGAAGCACCCATCCGTGAAATGATCGCTGTAGCGCTTGAAATGGCTGGCTACGAATGCCTCGAAGCCGAAAATGTTCAGGACGCTCACTCTCTTGTAGTGGACCTACGCCCGGATATGATCCTGCTTGACTGGATGCTGCCGGGTGTCAGTGGCATTGAGTTCGCTCGTCGCCTGAAACGCGAAGAAGCAACAGCTGAGCTGCCGATTATCATGCTTACAGCAAAGGGTGAAGAAGAAAATAAAGTTCAGGGCCTCGAGAGCGGTGCTGACGACTACATCACCAAGCCATTCTCTCCACGCGAACTGGTTGCTCGTCTGAAGGCCGTATTGCGCCGGGCAACCCCACCGGGCGTCGAGGAAACCATCGAAGTTAATGGCCTGATTCTAGACCCCGTATGCCACCGAGTGATGGCCCACGACAAAGCGGTTGATGTGGGCCCTACCGAGTACCGACTACTGCAATTTTTTATGACACACCAGGAGCGTGCTTACTCGCGCTCTCAACTTCTGGATCAGGTCTGGGGTGGCAACGTTTATGTCGAAGAACGCACGGTGGATGTGCATATCCGTCGTCTTCGCAAGGCGCTGGGCCAGTCGCATGAGCAGCTGATTCAGACAGTTCGCGGTACCGGTTACCGCTTTTCAACCAAAGCGTCCTGATCATGCCGGGCTGGCGTCAGGAGCTTAAACGGCTCCTGCTTCTGCTAGCCGTTGGCCTGAGCGGGCTCTGGTGGAGCCCCTGGCCGTTCCTGCCTCTGGCAGTAATCAGTCTGCTGATTCTGTTCTGGCATCTACGTCAGGCCATCCGCATGAAGCACTGGTTGACCCGTTACGAATCTCAGGAAGCTCCGGCCACCAGCGGTATCTGGCAGGATCTCATCAAACTCAGCTTGCGCCCAACCAAGCGTAGCCAACGCTATCGCCATAAATTACAGGCGCTGTTTGATCGGCTTCAGGATTCCACCTCCGCTCTGCAGGAAGGCATCATCATGGTGGATCGCCATGGCAATCTTGAATGGTGGAACCGCTCTGCAGGAAAGATGCTGGGACTGCGTGACCCGATCGATATCAACCAGCCCATCACCAACCTGATACGTGCACCTGAGTTCACGGCCTATTTCTCGAGGGGCGAGTTCGATACCCCACTGGAGCTGAACTCACCGATTGCCAAAGACATGTGCCTGTCTCTGAATATTACGCCGTTCGGCCGCAACGAGCGCCTGATTGTCGCTCATGACGTCAGCCGTCTGCGGCAGCTCGAGCAAATGCGCAAAGACTTCGTCGGTAACGTCAGCCATGAACTGAGAACGCCCCTTACGGTCATTCAGGGTTACCTTGAAACCTTTGAAGATATTATCCCAGAGCGGGCCCGGCGCATGCTGACACAGATGCAGGAGCAGGCTTCACGAATGGATTCATTAGTGCGCGACCTGCTCGCCTTGTCGCGCCTTGAGAATGGGGCACACGACCCCAGGACGAGTGTTGATGTCCTCACACTGCTGGAGCAGATCACAGAAGAAGCTATCGCGGTGTCCGCAGGACAACACGACATACGCCTGAACATAGAAAGCGACGACAGCCTCAGCGGCTATGAGCACGAGTTACGCAGTGCGTTCACCAACATTATCATTAATGCAGTGAAATACACTCCCTCCGGGGGTTCCATCCATATTCGCTGGTATCGGGACGGGGAGAGTCTGTGCCTGGAAGTGAAAGACTCGGGTATCGGCATTGAAGAACATCACCTCCCGCGCCTGACCGAGCGATTTTATCGCGCCGATCCAAGCCGCAGTAAAAACACCGGAGGCACGGGGTTAGGTCTCGCGATCGTAAAACATGTGCTACTACGCCACGCTGGCAACCTGCTGGTCACCAGCGACTACGGGAAAGGAAGCTGCTTTACCGCCTGCTTCGAAGCGCCTGTTCACCTTCCGGCATCAGCGGACTTTCGCAATGAAACGCGAAAGCACGGCTAATTTATCTTCGTCGTCATCCACAAACCGGATAAGCATCTGAATTGTCTCGGCTTCTGGGTGCGGCTCCTGAGCCTGCATCATGCGGACATAGCCATTGATACGCGCCACATCGCCTGAATCCTGATCAACAATATCGGCAACCGCAGGTTCCAACAGCGCAGGCAGGGCGCCATCTCTGCGGAATACGCCGATCATTTCCTGCAGATTAATGTCCTTCAGTACCAACTTGGCAGAGCTACCCGAACCGAAACGAACACTCGCTACCCCCCTTGCCTTGGACTTAGGCTTAGAAGCCGGGGCAGCTTCTGGAGAGGAGGAACCTCCCATAAGTACGCTCGCACCGCCCATATCCTGAGCTACCGGTTTGCCCGCACCTTTACCACCAGAGGCATCGCCACCAGCAGGTTTACCCATCAGAACATCTGCTGATTGCTGTCCGGGCATTCCCTTGAACGCAGGTCCCTCACCCGGCTTCACGCCAAGATGCTTGGCAACAACTTTAGAAACCTTGGCGACGAAATTTTCCCGTGTGAAAGGCTTGCCGATGTAGTCCGAAACTCCAGACTGCACAGCCTTAACGACGTGATCACGATCACCACGACTGGTGATCATCATAAAAGGGGTTTTCTTGTAACGCTCATCAGATCTCATCCACTCGAGAACCTCGATGCCCGACATCTCAGGCATCTCCCAGTCACACAGGACGAGATTAATTTCACGTTGATTCATCACAGTCACGGCCTTACGACCATCGACCGCTTCATTAATCTCACAGCCGGGATAGGTATCCCTGACTGCTTTTTTTACCAGGTCGCGGACGAACGCTGCGTCATCAACGACCAGAACCCTCAGTTTCATCGTGCGTCAGCCTTGGAGTAACGTCTTCTGTTAACTCAGCATAGCTGCTTTTGCCAGAATCGCTGCCAAAGGGCATACGTTCCAGTCGCATCAGAGTCGCTCCAATCACGGCTGCAGGCATAATAAACAGGTTAACCACGGGCACAGTCAGCAGAAGCGCCACCAGCAAGCCAAACCCCATTACCGTCCATAAATCCTCAGCCAATCTCTCACGAACTTCTGCAAACGGCTTAGCATGGTTATCAAACGAAAGATCCATGTACTGAATCGCCATCATCCAGCCGCCAAACCAGAACCACAAGGGAGGAGCGACAAGCTGCCCGATACCGGGAATCCAGCCAAGTAGAAAAATACCGAGATAACGCGGCAGGTAGTACCCCACTTTAGTCAGTTCCCGCCCGAGGGTACGGATCGTCATTGCCGGAATGGATTCATCCGGAATCGAGTGCCCCTGCAAAGTTTCAACACGCTCAGCCAACAGGCCATTCAGCGGCCCCGCAATAATCATCAGGACGGCACTGAAGAAGTACACCAGTGACAACACCAGAAAGATGACGACCAGCGGCATCAGTATCCAATACAGAAAAGATAGCCATCCGGGTAACAGGTCAACCAACTGACCAATCCAGGCATCCAGCTGGCTGATGCCCCAGACGCTGGCGAAACCCATCACAATGATGTTCAGGAGTAATGGAAAAGCAACATAACGACGCAGCCCGGGGGTTTTTAAGTTCTGAAAACCACGCCAGACATACTGCATACCGGTGAAAGGATTACCGCTCATGATTCCCTCGTGCATCTACGAAAAGCCTTTTATACAATCCTCGCCCTTTGTTGACCACCCAGGAGTGCCGGACATGACCCCGGAACGCTACGACCGCATCCGTAAAACCCTTGAGATGCGCCAGCCGGACCTTACCGTCATTACGGACGAAGTGTATAAACCTCATAATCTGGCAGCCATAGCGCGCACCTGCGATGCCGTCGGTATTCCTAAGATTCACTGCGTTTGGCCACGTGATCGTTACCGCCTGAAAACAGCGGCAACCGCCGGCTCATCCGACTGGATTGAAGTTCAGACTCACGCCGATATCGAAACCGGGATTCGTGAGTTACAGGACAACGGCGTAAAAGTCGTAGCAGCCCATCTTACCGATCGCGCTATTGACTACCGCGACTATGACTTTACCCAGCCGACGGCCCTACTCATGGGCACTGAAAAGGAAGGCGTCAGCGATGCGGCTTCTGACATGGCCGACGAGCACCTGATTATTCCGATGCGCGGCATGGTGCAATCGTTCAATGTTTCCGTGGCCGCAGCCATCATTCTCAATGAAGCTCATTACCAGCGTCAGGCCGCCGGCATGTATGACTCACAGCGCCTGCCAGATGAATGGTTTGACCGCCTGTTGTTCGAATGGTGCCAACCCAAGATTGCGCGCCTGTGTCGGGAAAATAATCTCAGCTATCCTGAGTTACGGGAAGATGGAGAGTTGGCAGACCCGCAAGGTTTTTCTGATCTGTACAATGCGCATAGGGCAGCCAAAAAGAAGGGGTGAAAGCCCTGACTTGAACAGATTGTTACAAAACAAAAAGTGCAACAAAGCGTACAGATCAGTAATATCGAACAATAGTGTTACTCAGCGTTTCTGAGTCAAAGTAACACTGTAAGTTATTCGCCCACCTATTTGTGCGATATATCTCACAAGCAGGTGGGAGATTTAGGCATAACACTGCCTTAACCTCCGCGCCTCCCTCCCCAGAAAAACCTAACTCATTGTTTTAAAAAGATTTTTCAAAAACCACTGGCATTCGACGACATAGTCTGTCGCAATAGTCACGTAACATGAACTCACAGTTTTGCTATCTTTAATTCCGCAGGACGCAAGGCGCTGATGGGATCAGCAAGCAGGACGCAGGATTCGGCAGGATCGCCGGGCAGGATGCGCAAGGACGATACAGGAAGCGAAGGATTATTGTGGCCAGGAGGCCAACCAGGACGGTAGAGAGGATCTCGCTCAAGGACGATATACCAGGAAGGTATAGGGTGCTGTGGCGGTGAGGACAGGATGTCCTGGCCGCCCATTTAGCTCCCGGCCCATCGTAATGGCATCCCCCCATTTTCAGTTACCCCAAGCTAGTTACTTCAAGCACTCTCACGACCGATACTCTTGGATAACACGTTATGCGTTCAGTAACCCTGAAATCAGCTTAGTAACAGCATTTTTCCACTCATTAATTCCGCCTCTGGAACACCGGCCATATAGTGACACATATATCACTTAAAGCTCGTCAAATTTCCATCAACGACAGTACAAAAGGCAACCATCAGCATACTCACTGTTGTGGTGCTTACCCGATGCTGTGCCATCCTGTATCTGTACAAAGATCACACCGGAAGAACAGTATGCCATCACCATCACTTAAGCTACGCCTCGGGCAGCTTCTTCTGAACCGACGCGCAATTACTCGTAAGCAGTTGGATGATGCACTTCAATACCAGAAAGAACACGCAGGGGCGAAGCTCGGCGAAGCCTTGATTGCGCTGGGCGCTATTGATGAGGGCGTGCTTAAGCGCGTCCTGCGGCAGCAGCGATGGTTGCGCCCCTGTGCCACCTGTTTTGCCCTCCTGTCTCCCATGTCAGTGACATACGCATATGACCCTGAGGAGCACATGCTCTCTGCTCAGGATGAAGCTGCAACCTACTGGTACCTGCAGGGAGAAGAACAGCAAAGCTACAACGAGTCAGAACAGGCTATGCGAATTCTTTCGACCGCGTACGATCTGTACAAAGGTGAACCACAAGCCGGTGAATGGCGCTACAGTCTGAGTGAGACAGATAACAGCGAGGGCTATCAGGTCGAAGTGAAGGTTTTTTTCTGAGAGCCGAACAATCCGGAAAACAGAATGCTGGAAAAGAAAAAAGCCCGTACATCCGTACGGGCTTTTTTGTATGGTGCCGGCACCAAGAGTCGAACTCGGGACCTACTGATTACAAGTCAGTTGCTCTACCAACTGAGCTATACCGGCTAAGTGGGCGGAAATATTACTGATCAGCCCGGGGGTCGTCAACCATTTTTCGAAAAGAATTTACTATTTTTCAATAAGTTAACAACACCCACTCAGGGACAGGCTAAGCAGCACGAAAAACAGTCCAAAATCGTAATAAAAATGTCACAATACATGCCCCTGAAATGAATACACTAGGTGCCGACATGAACGCCGGATTTATCCTCGTTGCCGACGATGAACCAGCCATCTGCGAAATGATCTGTACCGGTCTTGAGCTTGCGGGATACAAAACCCGGAAAGCTGCCAATGGCCAGATAGCCCTCCAGATGATCATCAACGAACAACCGGATCTTGTAGTACTGGATTGGATGATGCCGATGATGAGCGGACCGGAGCTGACAGCCCGGCTGAAGCGCGAAGAACGCACAAAAGACATCCCTGTCATTCTGCTTACGGCGCGCGCCGAAGAAGATGACAAAATCAAAGGGCTGGAGTGCGGTGCTGACGACTATATTACTAAGCCGTTTTCACCCAGAGAGCTGAATGCGCGTATTAAGGCGGTTCTCCGTCGCAGCCAAACCACATCGTCTGAAGCGCTGACCGTTCTCGATATGACGTGCCACCCAGATGAGCAGCAATGCCGTATCAAGGGTGAACTGGTATCGCTCGGCCCGAAAGAATACAAGCTACTCGAATTCTTTATGCGCCACCCGAACCGGGTGTTTTCCCGCGAACAACTGCTCGACAAGGTCTGGGGCGGCAACGTCTACATCGATGAACGCACCGTTGATGTTCATATCCGGCGTTTACGCAAAGCGATTTCTATCGATAACCACGAACGTCTGATTCAAACAGTCAGGGGAAGTGGGTATCGTTTTTCTCCCGATCAGTAAGGTGAGGTAACGCAGGTTTGTATCAGGATGCACTGCAGCGAGAGCTGTTTCGGGTTGGCATTATAGTGCTTGCAGGTTTCGCTGCCGGCTGGTCAGTCGGATATTCCCTGTATGGCTTACTGATCGGATTGGTCGTTTCACAGATCATCAGTATCCGCCACGCGGCCACTATTTTTAAATGGAGTTATCGCCAGGGCCCGGCCCCACAGGACAGCGGATTGATAGGTTACTCTGCCGACCGCATCATCCGACGAGAAAAGACACTTAAAGATCGCCTGCTGAATCAGGCGAAAATGCTGCAACGCTATAATCAGGGGATTGAAGCACTGAAAGATGGTGTCGTTGTACTCGACAGCGCCGGCCACATTACGACATTCAACAGCGCAGCAACGCGTATGCTGTACCTGCGTAAAGATGATAATGGTCAGCACATAACTCATCTTATCCGCACCCCTCAATTTGTCCGCTATTTCCGCAGCAGCGACTTCAGCGAGCCTCTGCAGTTCGATCTCAGAAATGTCAGTCTGCAGGTTCAGATCACTGAATTTGGTATCGATCAGAAAATCATGCTCGTCAGAGATGTCACTGAACGCAAACGCGTAGAAACCATGCGCCAGGACTTTATTGCCGATGTCTCCCATGAATTGCGCACACCACTAACCGTCATTAATGGTTATCTGGAAATGCTCTCTGATATGGATACGCCAGCTCCACTGTCTAAAGCACTGGCACAAATGGATAGCCAGGCGAACCGTATGACAAATCTGGTAAACGACCTTATTCAGCTATCCAAACTGGAAAGTGCGAGCAGGGAGCGGGATGGTGTGTCCTTTGACCTGACAGCGCTGTGCCATCAGGTTGCCGGAGAAATGAAAGGCTACTCAGGCGATGCTGAAGTCAGAATTAACACCGAGCGCAGCCTGATTGTCGATGGCTTCAAAGAAGAGATGCATTCTGCTCTGACCAACCTTGTCACTAACGCGATTAAATATGGTGATGGAAAACAAGTGGATATCGACATTGCCCCAAGTGATCGCGGTATCGAGGTTGCCGTGACAGACCAGGGGCCAGGTATTCCACCGGAACACCTGTCTCGGGTAACCGAGCGTTTCTATCGTGTGGATGAGTCGCGGGAGTCTACCGTTGGGGGCTCAGGCCTCGGGCTGTCGATTGTTAAACACGCACTGGAACATCACGATGCCGAGCTTAAAATTGAATCGGCGCTGGGGCAAGGTAGTACCTTTTCTTTTGTGATCCCGTCTTTTCGAAGAGAAAACAACGCCTGAATGCTCTTCTCGCACATCCGGATCGTCAGAATTCAGGACGTTAATCTTTTATTAATAAAGGAGTCAGGTTCTTTTCAGTGTTCCTCCGTATCGTAGTGGCTTCACCTAGGAGGAACAAAAATGTCCATAATTAAGTACGCCGTTGTCGCAAGTTCTTTACTGATGCCTGCTGCCGTATTGGCGGGTAATTATTCTTCATCCGAAACTGTGTCTGATAAGGTGATCGCTGAACAGCGCGAACGCCTTGCGGAAAACACCCAGGGTCAGGGTTTTGGACCTCAATCGCCACGCGATATCGATCAGGTTTCGGGCGAGAACAGCAACATGTTCCAGCCAGCCCCTGCACATACTCAAATGAATCTTTGCAATATTCACTTCCACGTTGGTGCCGAACACAAAGGCGGAGAGTTCACGACTTATGCCGGAAATGGTAATGGTCAGGGCGCTGATACAGGTTATCTGTACGACGGCAAACTGACTAAAAAACAGCTTAAACCGTTTAAAGGAGAAGTCTGTGCAGCAAAAGGCAGAAACCTG
This sequence comes from Thalassolituus sp., assembly GCF_984348125.1. Lineage (NCBI taxonomy): Bacteria > Pseudomonadati > Pseudomonadota > Gammaproteobacteria > Oceanospirillales > Oceanospirillaceae > Thalassolituus > Thalassolituus sp. The sequence goes on along the minus strand of NZ_CFHJLR010000008.1, from coordinate 102,973 downwards.
GTTCCGGGGGATACCATCGAGGTGCACTTCGTACATACCACCGCTCAGATTCAACCAGGCCCGACACTTGGCGCCTGTCTGTCAGACAACATCATGAACCCTCAACTGCGCGTCGAAGCCCAGGTGATTGTTCTGGCCAATGACGATGACGCCCTCGACTTTGGTGAGATGGCAAACGTTGAACAGGTAAACGGCTATTACCAGGCGCCAAATATTCCATCCGATACGGGTACACCGGTCCAGTACGCAGGATCAACAACAGGCCCGTCATACAATGAAAAAGGCTCCCCGTTGCAGGTGAGCTGGAGCGTGCGCCCGGAAGTCGCTGTCGTTGATATTGAAACAGTGGCCGACTGGTGTGAAGAAAATGAATTCAATGAAGATCACGCTCACGGTGTACGCAATCTTGTACTGAACCCACAGCTACTGTCTGAAATACACTGACCAGACACACGGGTTAACAAAGAACCCTAAGCAGCACCCTAGCAGCGATGGATACTACCGGCTGGCAGTCGTCAGCCGGTAACCATTTCCGCGCAGTGTTTCAATAATCAGCGCATCAGTAAAAGCGAGCTTATGGCGAACCCTGCTGATGTATACATCCACAATATTAGTCATCGGATCTTTCTCTGATTGCCATACCCGCTGAAGAATTCTCTCGCGGCTCAGTACTTTGCCCCTATTCTCAACAAAGAACTCCAACAGGTCATACTCCAGCCGGGTTAACGATAGTTCGACCCCTGCATGCCGGACAATACGTTCATCGCGATAGAGTATTAACGGCCCACACTGAAGCGTTTCTTCAATGTGTTGATTTGAGGGCACTGCGCGTCGTGTCATCGCCTGGATACGCGCTAACAATTCTTCGAAGTCGAACGGTTTACAGAGGTAATCATCGGCGCCCTGACGCAGTCCATCCACCCGGTCACTGACGTCGTCCATCGCCGTCAGCAACAGCACCATAGGCGGCGAAGGCAGTCGCTTAATACTCTGTATCAATACCAGGCTGTCCACATCACCGAACATACGATCCAGAACTGCTACGACAGGAAGCTCACTGCTTATGGTCACGATCAGGTTGTGAACGTCACTTTCCGATATGACGTCATACCCTTCAGACTCCAGTCCTCGCTGCAGAAAGCTGAGCAATGGCAGTTCATCATCCGCAATCAGAATCTTCATTCTGCGGCCTGCCTTGGTAGAACGACGGTAAACACTGATCCTTGCCCCTGTTCTGATTCTGCATAGATTTCACCCTGATGCGCTTCTACCAGGGTGCGAGCAATTGATAAACCCAGACCGGCGCCATCTGTCCGTGGCTTAAAGCGTACGAAGCGCTCAAAAATATACTGTAAGTCGGCAGGTGAGATTCCATCGCCATGGTCGCGGACACTAATCATTACCTGATCCTCTGTCGCTTTGAGTGATATTTCGACAGGGTCACCCGGATCAGAATAACGAGTCGCATTATCTATCAGGATGGTCATAACCTGACGTAGCCTCTGCTCGTCAGCGCGTATAACAATGCGTGATTTCTCAGCGTCTGCGGTATTTAATCGGAAAGATCGCAATGGCATTTTTCTCTGCCACTGCTCCACTTGGTGTTCAAGAATATCAACGACCTGGAGATCATCAGGAAATAACCGTAATTGGTTAATTTCAGCACGAGCCAGCAGTAGCAGATCATCGACCAGGACGCTCAGGCCAACAACCTGATCAAGTACTGTCTGTAATGCAGCTCTGTAGTCTCTGGTATCCGCATGATTCTGACGCAAGGTTACCTGCGCCTCTCCACGAATAATGGTCAACGGTGTTCTGAGTTCATGCGATATATCCGCAATAAACTGCTTACGTCTGGTATCAATCAGAGTGAGCTGTCTATTAGCCTCGGTCAGTTCTGATGTACGCTGGTCTACCTCATACTGAAGCTGATCACGCATCGTTTCTGCCTGCTTCTCATGCTCAGCCATCTGGCCTGCTAGCTGATTGAGAGACTGAACGAGTGAGTGAAACTCCTGATCAAGGTTTTCTGGTAAACGGAAGTTATAGTTCCCGGACGCAATGACCTGAGTACCACTCCCTATCACAGTCAGGGGCTGATAAAGCTGATTAAACAGCCACACACACCCGAAGACAATAAAGGGGCCAACCAGTACGCAAAGAATGATACTGAACCATACGATGGCTGAGTTTAACGCTTCGATACGAGCATTCGTCGCAGAAACTACTTTACTCTGGCGTGATACAGCCGCATTAATTGCTTCGCGGAATTTATTATCAATAGTGAACTCCAGCAAGCGCTGGACACGCTCCTGCTGACTGAGCGGAGTTGTATCGTTCATGGCAATAACCGCATTGAACTCGTCAATAATTTCAGCGATTAAAAATTGCAATTCGTCAGTATCTTCAACACTTCCCTGAGTAATGTCGGGACCAAGCTCATTTCTCTGACGCACTTCAAGGTCCCGGATGACCATTAATGACTGCTCAATGAGAGCCTGTTTATTGCGTACTTCGGCCTGGTTGGCATTGCGTCCAAAGATCAGTTCATCGGTGAGTTGTTTAAACAAGCGGTAGGAGATACTCGACAGCATCTGATGTTCAGAAAGCAAGGATTGTGCAGTGGCACTCTGACGAAGATTTTCCTTGGTTATGTATGCAGAAACGGCAACACCACTTAGCGCAACGAAAAGAACAGCTGCTGAAATAAAACCGAAGAGGAACAACTTTCTTTTATACATGCCAGGCTCCTGGCGCCCTTATTTAGCAATTATCATAAAAGAAAAAAGGCGCCACCGAAACAACCGGAGGCGCCCTCACGTCTTACGAGATTAGTTAAACAGAATCAGAATACGAACTGAGCACGCGCACGGAATTCCTGCCCTTCATCAGAGGTAGCATCACCTTCAGCCACAGAGTACGACATCCCCAGACGAACGTTGTTGTTTGCATAGTAATTCAGACCAATACCGATTTCAGAGGCCTCGGTAGCCCCAAGCTCAGTATCTGAGTAGTTACCATCCCCCTGAGTAGCACGGACCACAACCTCGTAGGCGCCCTTGCTACTGGCAGGCTTGATACGCTTAAACTTACCAGCTTTGTATGGACGGGTCTCGCCGGTCAATACGTAACCGACCTGAACGTAGGAGCCCGCAAGATCGTCTGCATCATCGATACTACGCTGCATATATTCAGCTTGCGCATGTAGTGGACCAAAAACGCCAGCAAGTTCCAAGCCCGCAGTTAAGGTGTCTTCACCCTGGTTGTGACTACCAAGGCCAACGTGGACCAGTCCGCCATCAATATCGGCAGCGTAAGCCACACGAGCGGCCAGAAACATTTCGCTGGCTTCCGTTTTATCTTCACCATCTTCAAACAAGCCTACGCCATAATGCAGACCATCAATATCGCCTTTCACCTGGATGCCAGCAAGACGACCAACAGAGTATTCCTCGGTCACGGCGCTACGCTCAAGGAAAGTATTATCATTGGAAGAGGTGTAGTCTTCCAGGCTGAACTCAACCCGTTGATGACCGACAGAAATCTTAGCTGGCTTACCAAAACCTTCGTAAGTGATGTATAGGTCTTCCACAGTACCACCGGAATCTTCCCGTGCACCGTCATCGGTTTCTGACGCCTGATCAATATTGAACTGCGACTTGAGACTCCAGTCACCCACTGTACTTTTCACGTATATACGAGCACGACGAACATGGATGTCAGACTCGTCTGTTTCACCATTCTTTTTCGCCAGATTGTAGTCCCACTGCAAGCGTCCTCCCGTCTGGAATTTAATTTCTTTTTCCTGAGCCATCAGGCCGCCGCCGACTTTTATAATCAGATCATCTTTTTCATCTGCCTGAGCAAAACCTGCCGCGCAAGCGATAGCGATAAAGAGTGCTGTTTTTTTCATGCTTCTCATCCAGAGTTAGTTATGTGCAAGATGGTCTTGCTTAATAGTTACTGCAACGCACTGTGTTACAGGATGATGTCTACTCTATGGCACTTTTATTACAGCAATATGACAAATCAGTCATATTTGTGAAATCAAACTGTCATATTTAGAGAAAGCCATGCAGGAGCAAACAAGATATTGCGCTGCTTAGTATAGGCCAGTTTCAGGAAAGCAAAGGGAAAGTTCGCGCCTCAGGGGAGGTTGAGGCGCAAAAAGCGGGGGATCAGATCAATCTTCTTTCTGAGCGGTTTCTTCCATTTCTGTGAGAGAGCTGTGACGAACGTCTGTGCCACTCACAAGGTAGATAACCTGTTCAGAGATGTTGCGTGCATGGTCACCGATACGCTCAATAGCACGAAGAATCCAGAGGATATTGATCGCCTGGCCAATAGAGCGTGGGTCTTCCATCATGTAGGTGATCAGCTCACGCAACGCAGAAGCGTATTGCTTGTCGACCAGCTTATCGGTACGCACCACCTCAATCGCACCTTCAACGTCGTGACGGGCGAAGGCATCCAGAGCGCCAGAAATCATTTTCACCACTTCTTCACCCATGTAACGGATGGCTTGCTGGCAGAATTGTGGGTTCTTCGAGTCTTTTACTTCCAGCGTGTGAATTGCAATTTTACTTGCCTCATCACCGATACGCTCAAGGTCGCGAACCACACGTGACACAGCCAGAACCATACGCAGGTCTGACGCGGCTGGTTGACGACGAACCAGAATCTGAGTGCACTCGTTATCAATTGCGACTTCTGCTTTATCAACGTCATCTTCACGGCGGATAACATCATCGGCTAATTGAGTATCACCTGAACAGATCGCCTGAACCGCATGGTTTACCTGGCGCTCGACCAGTCCGCCCATGCTCATCATGTGGTTACGGATCGCTTCCAGATCGGCATTAAACTGACCAGAAATATGCTGGTTAAAATTCATTTCCATCGTACTGCTCCTTAGCCAAAGCGGCCGGTGATATAGGCTTCAGTCAACTGATGCTCAGGCGTTGTAAATACCTTATCTGTTGCATTCACTTCGATCAACTGGCCCAGGTGGAAGTACGCAGTGCGCTGTGACACACGGGCAGCCTGCTGCATCGAGTGAGTAACGATCGCGATCGTATAGTTCTCACGCAGCTCGTCGATCAGTTCTTCAATTTTAGCAGTTGCAATCGGGTCCAGTGCAGAACACGGCTCATCCATCAGAATCACTTCAGGATCAACCGCAATGGTACGCGCAATGCAAAGACGCTGCTGCTGACCGCCAGAAAGACCGGTGCCCGGTGCATGCAGACGATCTTTCACTTCATTCCAGAGGCCCGCACGCTGCAGACTTTTTTCAACGATTTCGTCCAGTTCAACACGTGACGATGCGAGACCATGAATACGCGGGCCATAAGCGATGTTGTCGTAAATCGACTTAGGGAAAGGGTTAGGCTTCTGGAAAACCATGCCTACCGTCGCGCGGAGTGGCACCACATCGACGCGTGGATCGTAGATGTTATCGCCATCCAGCAGGATTTCACCCGTGACATTACAGATGTCGATGGTGTCATTCATGCGGTTGAGGCAGCGCAGAAAGGTTGATTTACCACAACCTGAAGGGCCGATTAAGGCGATCACTTCATTCTGGCGAATATCCAGACTGACGTTGTAAATGGCCTGCTTCTCACCGTAAAACACACAGACGTCGCGAGCGCGAAGTTTCGCACCTTCGCTGAGAGGAGAGCCGACCGTTTCGTGATTTTCAATAATACTCATAACGTTATCCGATAATTTCTGTTTCAGGCCTGTTACCAGCGACGCTCAAGACGACGACGAAGCATAACGGCGGCAGTGTTCATAATGATCAGGAAGCCCAGCAGAACCATAATGGCGCCCGATGTACGTTCTGTGAAAGCGCGCTCAGGACTGTCTGACCACAGGAAAATCTGCACTGGCAATACGGTGGATGGGTCATTGATGAAGCCAGGAACATCCACGACAAAGGCAATCATACCGATCATCAGCAGAGGCGCCGTTTCACCCAGTGCTTGCGCCATACCGATAATGGTACCGGTCAGCATGCCCGGCATGGCCAGCGGCAGTACATGATGGAACACGGTCTGCATCTTGGATGCCCCCAGACCAAGCGCCGCTTCACGAATAGAAGGAGGTACCGCTTTAATGGCTGCACGACCAGAAATAATAATCGTCGGCAGTGTCATCAGTGTCAGAACGAGACCACCTACCAACGGCGTTGAACGTGACACACCAAAGATATTAATAAAGATGGCCAGGCCTAGCAGGCCGAAGGTGATCGATGGCACCGCCGCGAGGTTATTAATGTTGATTTCAACAATCTCTGTCAGGCGATTTTTAGGGGCGAACTCTTCCAGATAAATCGCTGCGGCCACACCGATCGGAAAAGACAGCAGGAAGGTCACGAGCAGAGTCAGCAGGGTACCGGTAATTGCACCACGAATACCCGCCAGCTCAGGCTCACGGGAATCCCCGTTCACGAAGAACGTGGTATTAAACTGAGTTTTAAGCGCATCACTTTCGATCCAGCCGGTAATCCACTCGAGCTGTTTTTCACTCAGGCGGACGCTACCGCTGTCATTACCGTACTCGTGCTTAAACCATTGGTCGACATCGTCATCGACCAGCAGGTCCACAGTCACGGTTTTGCCGATAATGGAAGGGTCTTCAAGAACCTGACTCTGAATCTGCCAGCCGGCACCAGAAGAAATCAGGCTGAACAGGCTACGTGCTTCTGAACGACCTTTTGGCTGAACGTCATTTTTAAAATGACGCTTAATCAGGCCGTCGTAGTTCGCACTCATGATGTCACTCTCGGATGAATCCGGGGTGATATCCAGGTAATCCCCATCGATCTCGATAGTGGTAGTCAGTACTGTCTGCGAGAAGGCCGATGTGCCTTTTGAAAAAATATCGCCAAACAGGACTACCAGACACAGCAGACCAAATAATACAGAGGCCATGCCGTACAGGCGGAAGCGAGTTTCAGCCGCACGGCGGCGACGCATACTGGCTTCGACTTTCTGACGCGTTGTCATGGTTGAATCAGTCATATTGTTCCCGGTACTTCTGTACGATCTTAATAGCTACAAAGTTCAGCACCAACGTCACAATAAAGAGCACGAGGCCCAGCGCGAAGGCAGCAAGTGTTTTCGGCGAATCAAACTCCTGGTCACCGACCAGCAGGGTCACGATCTGCACCGTCACGGTGGTGACACTGTCGAGCGGATTCGCAGTCAGGTTTGCCGCCAGGCCCGCGGCCATCGCAACAATCATGGTTTCACCAATCGCACGCGAAACGGCCAGCATCACAGCACCGACAATACCTGGCAGAGCAGCCGGTATAACGACCTGACGTACTGTTTCGCTGCGGGTCGCACCGAGGCCATAGCTACCGTCACGCAGTGACTGAGGTACGGCGTTGATCACGTCATCTGACAGCGATGACACGAAAGGAATGATCATAATGCCCATGACCAGACCAGCCGCCAGAGCACTCTCGGACGAGACATCCAGCCCCACCGACTCACCGACTCCACGAATAAACGGCGCGACAGTCAGAGCAGCAAAGAAGCCATAGACAACGGTCGGGATACCCGCCAGAACTTCGAGCGCCGGCTTGGCTAGCTGACGTACGCGTGAAGTTGCGTACTCAGAGAGGTAAATGGCCGCCATTAAACCGACTGGCACCGCAATAAACATGGCGATGGCAGAGATCAGAAGAGTACCAGCAAACAGAGGTACCGCACCGAAGCTGCCCGAAGAACCAGACTGGTCTGCACGCAGTGCCACCTGAGGTGACCAGGTCGTTCCGAACAGAAACTCAATCGGCGATACCTTCTGGAAAAACAGAACAGCCTCAAACAGAACACTGACGAGAATACCCAGCGTGGTCAGTACAGCGATCGCCGAGCTGGCAAACAGCATCACGCGAACGATGCGTTCAACTTCACCTCGGGCGCGAAGATCTGGCTGAATACGTCTCCAGGTCACAGCCACGCCCAGCAGGATCAATGACAGAATCACACCACCCTTGAGAACCGCAGCTCGCTGTTCAAGGTCGACCAGGTGTGCCGCGACAGAACCTAAATCACTCTGCCCCATCATTGCAGGATCACTGGCGATGTTATGAACCTTGGAAAGTGCCAGACGTACTTCTGCTTCACTGGCCGTACGGATGGCTTCAGGAAGTTGCATTGTCAGCAGCGCATCAACGATGCGAGGTTCCAGCATTACCCACATGATCAGAATGAGCAGAGGCGGCAGAGTAGTCCAGAGCGCAGTCAGAGCGCCGTAATGGGTTGGAAGTGAGTGCATACTCTCTCCCTGACCGGCAAGTGACCGGGCGCGATTACGTCCGAGAAAGTATGCTGCCCCCAGCGCGATCAACAACGCGATTAGCAAGGTACTGTAGTTCATGGGTTACTTCTGTCAGTAAGTGTTTTGAATGCACAAAAACCGGGAGTGCACTCTGCACGCCCGGCTTTCAACAGACAGCTGTCTGTCTTATTTAGCGGAGATTGTCTTCAGATTCTCGACAGTATCAACCACTTTTTTATATTCCTCTTCAGTCATAGGGATCATGCCCTTGTCTGCGAGGTAACCGTATTCGCCCATCGCTTTGTCAGATACGAACTCAGCCAGGTACTCTTCAATGCCAGGAATCACGCCAACGTGTGCTTTCTTAACATAGAAGTACAGTGAACGGCTTACTGGGTAAGAACCGTCAGAGATTGCGTCAAACTCTGGCGCCTGACCTTCAACGATAGAACCGTGAACTGTGTCAGCGTTCTGCTCAAGGAAGCTGTAACCGAAGATGCCAAGTGCGTCTGGGTTAGCAACCAGCTTCTGAACGATCAGGTTGTCGTTTTCGCCTGCTTCAACGTACGCACCGTCCTCACGGATACCGTGACACAGAGCTTTGTACTTGCTCTTATCTGTTTTCTTCATCTCTTTGATGAACGGGAATTTCTTACAACCGCCTTCCATAGCGAGCTCAACGAACGCGTCGCGGGTACCAGACGTTGGTGGCGGGCCAAGCACTTCAATTTTCTTCGCTGGAAGTGTTGGGTTAACGTCTTTCCAGGTCTTGTATGGGTTGTCGATCAGAGTTTCAGAACCGTCTTGCGCTGGAACGACTTTCGCCAGAGCCAGGAAGATGTCTTTACGAGTCAGTTCGTACTGTGGTGCTTCGTTGCTGCCGGCCAGTACAATACCGTCGTAACCGACCATCACTTCAACGATGTCTTTAACGCCGTTTTCTGCACACAGATCGATTTCAGACTGCTTGATCGCACGAGAAGCGTTAGTGATGTCAGGCGTGTTCGCGCCAACGCCCTGACAGAACAGCTTCATACCACCGCCTGAACCGGTAGACTCAACTTTTGGTGTAGGGAAGCTTGACGACTTACCGAAGCGCTCAGCAACAACAGTAGAGAACGGGTAAACAGTAGAAGAGCCTACGATGCTGATGTAATCACGCTCAGCGTAAGCGTTTGAGCCAGTCATGGTTGCCAGCAGAGCGGCACCAGTCAGAAGTACTTTTTTCATGAGAGTGTCCTTCATGTTGTGTGGCATGTTGTATGCCTGAGTCACTTGATTTCGGATGCTGGCCATTATCAGGATGGTATATTACAGAAATGTGACAAAGCGGCAATTTGTTACACCCACATGACAGTTATATTACACCCGACCTCGACACTGCTGCGCCCAGCCCCCACAGAGTTCTCGCTACTGAGTTCTCGCTACTGAGGGGCCGCCGACCCTGATATACTCCCGCCCCGTCTACTATCCGGGTTCCATTACCCTGCTCCACAGCGATATCACAAGGGATGTCATAAGGGATGTCACAGTTAATACGCCTGATTGATCGTTTTACATCGGCCACCGGCCGGGTAACCCGCTGGTTGTCACTCTTTATGGTGCTGGCTACCTGTTCTGTTGTTGTTCTGCGCTACCTGTTTGATATGCCATCCATTGCCCTGCAGGAAGGCGTGATGTACCTGCACGCATCTTTGTTCATGCTGGGCGCCGCCTACACCTGGCAACAAGGCGGACATGTACGCGTTGACGTATTTTACCGGGGCTGGACAGAAGAGCGCCGTCGATGGGTTGAACGACTTGGCATTCTTCTTCTGGTATTGCCGACCAGTCTGTTTCTACTTTGGGCGAGTTGGGAATACGTCGGCAATGCCTGGGCGATCCGCGAACGCTCTCAGGAGGCCGCAGGCCTGCCTTTTATATATCTTCTGAAAACCTTAATTGTGGTCTTACCTGTCACCCTGATTCTGCAAGCCATCGCTGAACTACTGCGCACTTTTACTGGGCTGAACACTGATTCCGACATAAATACCAACGACAGCAGCGAGGCAAATCACCATGGCTGAGTTTATGCCTCTTGTGCTGTTTGCCGTTGTCTGTCTGGTCCTTATGTGTGGTTTCCCGGTGGCCTTCACGCTGGCAGGGACTTCACTGCTCTTCGCGGGTATTGGTTTATTAACCGGCACCTTTGACCCGGCCTTTCTTAATGCCATGCCGAACCGCATGTTCGGTATTCTGTCTAACCAGATACTCGTCGCTGTGCCCCTATTCGTTTTTATGGGGGTAATGCTGGAGAAGTCGAAGATCGCGGAGCAGTTGCTCCGCAATTTAGGCCTGTTATTTGGCCCGGTACGGGGTGGTCTGGGTTTCTCCGTGATCATTGTCGGCATGCTGCTGGCGGCCAGCACAGGTATCGTCGGCGCAACCGTGGTCACCATGGGGCTGATCTCATTACCCGCGATGCTGCGCAATGGTTATAGCCCATCACTGGCGAGCGGCACTATATGTGCCACAGGGACACTCGGTCAGATCATTCCACCATCGACTGCGCTCATTATTCTCGGCGATGTGTTATCCAGTGCCTATCAGCAGGCGCAGCTCAAGATGGGCATATTTTCGCCAGAAACTGTCTCCGTTGCCGACCTGTTTGTGGGTGCTCTTATCCCCGGATTAATACTGGTACTCGGCTATTTTATTTACACCAGCATTGTGGCCATATTTAAACCCGAAGCTGCTCCAGCGGTTCAGGATCGTGAGCCTCTGTCACCAGGCTTTATATTCGAGTTACTCAAAGGCCTCCTTCCTCCACTGCTGCTGATTGTCGCCGTTCTCGGCTCGATTCTTACCGGTAAAGCCACGCCTACCGAAGCTGCGGGTATTGGTGCATTCGGCTCATTGCTACTCGCCATTGCGTACGGCCAGTTCAATCTACAACGTCTGCGCGAAGTGATGGATGCGACCCTGCAGGTCACCAGCATGATCTTCCTGATCTTTATTGGCGCTGCTCTATTCTCGCTAGTGTTCCGAGGCTTTGGCGGCGAAGAGCTGGTTCATGAAGTATTCAATGACCTGCCCGGCGGTGTTTTCTCTGCCATGTTGCTGGTAATGCTGGTGATCTTTCTGCTGGGCTTTATTCTCGACTTTATCGAAATCACCTTCGTGGTCGTACCGATTGTCGCTCCAGTACTAGTGGCGATGGGCATCGACCCGGTGTGGCTCGGCATCATGATCGCCATCAACCTGCAGACGTCATTCCTCACGCCACCGTTTGGTTTCGCGCTCTTCTATTTACGCGGCGTCGCGCCGCCCGAGCTGCCCACCCGGACGCTCTACAAAGGCGTTATTCCGTTTATTGTTATTCAGGTGGCGGTTCTGGGATTACTGGCCGTGTTCCCTGAACTGGCAACATGGTTACCCGATCAGATATACGGTTAGACGAAAGAGGCCCCGCACCCTATACATTGGCACGCCATGCGGTACAATTTGCAACCAACAGAATAATAAAAGCCGGTGTCCTCATGGAAAAGACCGAAGACAACCAACCGTCACCTGAAGGCAGCCTCACCTTAAAGCTGCTGCCAACCCGTGCCGACTGCAATATCCACGGCGATATCAGCGGTGGCTGGGTCGTTGCTCAGATGGACCATGCCGCAGAGTCAGACGCCAGCCGGATCGCCCAGGGGCGCATCGCCAACGTCGCGATGGAATCCGTTGTGTTTATGTCGCCAATCCGTCTTGGCGCCGAAGTATGCATCTACACCCGCCTGTTAGAGATTGGCACCTCATCCATCCGCATCGCCGTTGAAGCCTGGACCCGCAACCCGACAGAATCCGCCGAGCGCAAGGTTGTGGATGCAGTGTTTGTGTACGTGGCAATTGATGGGACGGGACGAATCAGAGAAGTACCCAGATAAGAGTACCGCGGTAAGAGTGCTCCTCTTGGAGCAAGTCAGCTAATAAGTCTCTGAGGGAGCAAATCAGCCTTAAGTTATCTGTGGGAGTAAATCAGCTAATAAGTATCTGTGGGAGCGAATCAGCCGGAGGCTATTCGCGATCAACTGGCGTTAACCGCCAAGCGGGGAGAAGCTCCGCGCCTACATAGCCCCCCAAAAATGCTGACTAGGCGCTTGCGTTTGCAGCACTGCATTATGAATCAATTGTGGTCGGGGAATTTTTGTTTCTGATGTAAGACACGAAGAACGTGGATGGTGTTCTCTTTTAGGAAATACAAAACAATCATTGATACCTCTGGGATGATCAATAATCTACCCGGTAACCCTTCCTTTTCTACCCCCATCAATGGTTGCTGAATCAGATTTTCAACCTTCGACTCAATGATCGCATCCGCCTTATCTGCAGCTAATGGATTAAACGCATAGAGATATTCAAAAATGCGCTCGCGATCGTCCAGTGAGGTTTTTTCCCAAACGATGGCAATCATCCCTTAGCCTGTATTCCGGATTTTACTTTTCCGGGCTTCCATATCCATACGTGCATCTTCATGGCTGACAAACTCACTCTGGCCACTTTCTAACTTACTGAAGGCAGCATTAACCTGCTCTGTCAGCCACTGGTCGTGAGTCATTACCTTGCGTTGCTGTTCAGCCAGCTGCTCTGTGAGCTCCCTGCAAGCATCACTCAGCGTACGCCCCTGACTTTCGGCCATTAACTGGGCCAGACGTTTTGTTTCTTCATCAACTCGGAACTGTATACGGGTGTCCATCCTGAGCCTCTCTTCTATACATACAAACCGAAAATGTACACACAAACGTTAGCACAGGATCAAAGATCATCGCAAGACAAGGGCCATCAGCCGGATAACCCAAGCCGCATCGCTATCGAATTTCAGGCTTAGCTTCTCTACAAGTTCAACTCATTCTTAACTTTGATAAGTTTGAACTCCTGATCCGTCTTATCAAGGCCAGCGACCGCGGTAATTATCAAAGCTCCGGACGTCAGTAACTTCTTAGCCTGGCAATCATCAGGAAGCGCAGCAAGAATCGGCTGATACCATTCCGGCGAAAACTGCATGGCTTTCTTTTTATTGAAATAAAGCTGTACGCCACCATCATCGATCTCATTAAGCCCGATTATTAAAGCCATCGTCTGCCCTTCGTCATCCTCAGATTTCATTAACAGATCAAAACCCGGCGCATCTTTGATTTCAGGGAAAGTCACCCATTCCCACCCCCGGCTCGATAGCATACTTTTGGTCAGTGCGTACTGAGCTTCATGGAGCTTGCGGGCATGTTTAGCTTCATCAGAGTTATTCTCTGTACGCGTGTATAGGCGAATTCGCTCTGCTTGTTGATGAATCGTCAGCGGTGGCTCGCCGGGTTTGGCGGGCGACAACTGATCGACATTAGCGATGTACATGGCTGTGTCACGATTAATCGGCTTCCAAATATCAAAGTCATCCATGCACTTAAAGTCATGAGTGTGTGCTTCCGCAGGAAGTGACCCAAGCCTGATAAGCTCCATCGGAACGTAGTCGCACTCGGGGTCGATCTCAAAACCATTCAGATGAGCAAGCTTGGTATAAATGAAACCCCAGCCATAGATGACGTCTTTTATGGCTGAAAATGTCAGTTCACCATTTCGTTTCTTAAGGTGCTTATTCTTGCATAGCTCTTTTAAGGCACTTTCCATTCTCTCTGGGTCTTGAGAGGCCAGCGCCAGATAGAACTCGTAATCAATCCCCATAGACGCATATTCGAACTTTCCATGCTCAATGGCCGCCTCAGCCTCCTGAGCGACACGCTCCCAATCTTTAAGAAGTGCGTAATGCAACACCATGTACAGATGTTGATAGGTCCCCGGGATAAAACACTTCGAGATGCCCTTACTGACAAGCACCAATTCATTGGCAAAATATTGAGTGATCCAATGAAGGATTTCCTGATGTCCACTCAGCAGCGCCCAGAATACCTCACTGGCATAACCAGGACGCTGCTCGGGGTGAAAATGGAATGCTGCGGTATTCAAGTAACAATGTCTAAAAGCATAAACCCGTGCGAGATGGCTATCCTTTTTCAAGAGCAGCGCATGCAGAGAGCACCCTCGATACACATTACCGAAATGTACCAGTCTTGCTCCGCCATTTTCTCCCATATACGAGATCGTTGAATCAGCATATCCGTCAACATATCTTGATAAATCCTGTACTGCTAGATTCATCTTGACAATAACGTTATTTGACAAATTCATTATTAAAAAATCTCATCGAGCTTAACAACAGAAAATTCACCAGTCTTCTTATCCAAGCCTGCGACACCTTTGAGTAAAGTTCCATTGGTTTTAGCAGAATAGATCTTGCTCTTCAGTAACAACTTGGCCTGTGCCATATCTCCGTCATAATCGAGATTTTCCAGGACGTTATCGACCCACTGACGGGACATCTGCACACCATTATTCGTATTCGCAAGAGCAGCAGAACCGTTCTTAAGCTGTTTGGTATCAACAATCATGACATGCTCAACGCCGTCGATTTCTGTAATAAATACATGATCAAATCCATTGACGGTATTGTACTTACCACCATCCAACTGAGTAAATCCTCGGGATTCAAGCAAATTCCTAGTCAGCAGTTCAGACTTTTCACCCAACTCCTGATTAATAGCATTAATCACATCTGCGGACTCACCATTCGCACGGACTTCTTCACCAGCACGATAAAAATAAACCCGGACTATTCCGGGTTTATTTGAAAAGAGATGACAAAGTTACGAGCGATCAATCCCTGGCGTTAATATACGCCTGTTCACTCACTGCATGGTAAGCCTTCACCTGATCACGATAGGCTTTGTAGGAGTCGTATACTTTCTGAGAAAGTGGGTCAGCGCCTGCAACCTCAGCAACGACTTCATCAGATAATGTCTGAAGTTTGTCGAGCACATCCGCCGGGAATTCACGCACATCTACGCCGTGCTTTTCTTTCAGTTCGATCAATGCCGCCTGATTTCGCGTCGTGTATTCCGCGAGCATGTCTTCGTTAATCGCTTTGGCGGTGATACGGACGATGGCCTGGAGGTCAGCTGGCAATTCAGCAAAAGCACCTTTATTGATGGTGAATTCCATCATTGAACCCGGCTCGTGCCAGCCCGGGTAGTAGTAGTGTTCAGCCACCTTATAAAGCCCAAAGGCCAGGTCATTGTAAGGGCCAACCCACTCGGTTGCGTCGATGGTGCCCGTCTGCAGGGAGGTGAAGATTTCACCGCCCGGAAGAGTCACTGGCGTACCACCAGCACGTGCCAGTACTTCTCCGCCTAAGCCCGGAATCCGCATTTTCAGACCTTTCAGGTCATCAACGCTGTTGATTTCTTTGTTAAACCAGCCGCCCATCTGCACACCGGTATTACCGCCCGGTAATGGCAGCAGGTTAAACGGCGCATAGACTTCTTCCCACAGGGCCTGACCGCCACCGTATTGAATCCAGCCGTTCATTTCCTGTGCAGTTAAACCAAACGGAACAGAGGTGAAAAATTGCGCAGCAGACGCTTTGCCCTTCCAGTAGTAAGCGCCACTATGACCCATTTCCGCAGTGCCCTGCGATACAGCATCAAACACCTGCAACGCAGGCACGAGTTCACCAGCGCCATACACTTTAATGGTTAAACGGCCACCCGACAGTTGCTCGACCTGCTCGGCAAAACGTTCTGGTGCTGTACCCAGACCCGGAAAGTTCTTAGGCCAGGAGGTCACCAGTTTCCATTTAAACGTTTTTGCTGGCTCGGCGCCCGTGGCTCCTGCCTGAGGTTCACAGTCCTTATTACATGCGCTCAGCACGAGTGCTGCCGCCACCATCACTAACAGTCGTTTCATTGGGATCTCCTGCCTTTGTTATTTTGTGCGCCTTTAACACGCTTCTAGTTTTGCAAAACTGGCTACTAACCACTTACTGCCAGCATCATCAAAATTCACCTGAACCCGTAAGCCCGCACCCTGCCCTTCAAATTGCATCACCGTGCCTTCACCAAACATTTCATGAAAGACCCGCTGCCCAAGGCTGTACGGGTATTGCTCCTGAACAAAGTCGGGCTGTCCGAACGAAGACGGCTTAGAGGTTCGTGCCGACAATGGGCGACTGACACTATTTTTCAAGCGGACTTCAGACACCAGCTCAGAAGGTATCTCGCGAATAAAACGTGACGGTGTGCTGAAGTTTTCCTGGCCATGCAGGCGGCGACTTTCGGCGTAGGTAATAATGAGCTTTTCCATCGCGCGGGTAATGCCGACATAAGCAAGGCGACGCTCTTCTTCGAGGCCTTCCGCTTCGTCCATGGACATTTTATGAGGGAAGAGACCTTCTTCGACGCCAGCCAGAACGACCTGTGGAAACTCAAGACCCTTGGCCGAGTGCAGGGTCATCAGCTGAACCGCATCATCGTATTCATCCGCCTGACCTTCGCCAGCTTCGAGTGCAGCACTGTCGAGGAAGCGCGCCAGCGCAGATTCTTCTTCCTCTTCATCGTCAATAAAATCGGGTTCAAACTGGCGCGCAGCGGTCACCAGCTCTTCGAGGTTGTCGATCCTGGCCTGCCCCTTCTCACCCTTTTCTTTTCTGTGATGTTCAATCAAGCCAGACTGCTGGATAACATTATCGACCAGCTCGTGCAGAGGCAGATCCTCTGCTCCGACAGCGAGCTCTTCAATCAGATCAATAAACCCCTGAACGGCGCCAGAGGCACGCTTAGGAAGGCTGTTATGTTCCAGAGCTTTATGCAGAGCCTGCCAGAGAGAGCAGCCTTCATCACGAGCAATAGCGCGCAATGATTCAACGGTCTTTTCGCCAATAGAGCGTGCAGGAACATTAATCACACGTTCCACTGCGCCGTCATCTTCACGGGTTAACAGTAGGCGCAGATAAGCGAGGGCATTTTTAATTTCGAGGCGTTCATAGAAGCGCTGGCCACCATAAATACGGTAAGGAATACCTGAACGCAGAAAGGCTTCTTCCAGAGTGCGCGACTGTGCATTCGAGCGATACAGTACGGCCATATCCGTGCGAGCCCGGCCTGCTCGTGCCCATTCATCGACCAGATCAGCAATGTAACGTGCTTCATCCTGTTCATTGAATGCGGCATAGAGCGAAATCTGCTCGCCGTCTTCATCATCCGTACGCAGCTCTTTACCGAGGCGGCCGCTGTTGTTCGAGATCACCGCATTCGCGGCGGCCAGAATGTTTGCCGTCGAACGGTAGTTCTGCTCGAGCTTGATCATTTCAGCGCCGGGGAAGTCTTCCTGAAATGCACGGATATTACCGACATTGGCACCGCGCCAGCCGTAAATCGACTGGTCATCATCGCCGACGACCATAACAGAGACGGTATTGCCCGCCAGTAAGCGAATCCATGCGTACTGGATGTTGTTGGTATCCTGGAATTCGTCGACCAGAATATTACGGAAGCGGCTTTGGTAATGCGCCAGCAGCTCCGGGTTTTCTAACCAGAGTTCGTGGGCTCGCAGAAGGATTTCACCAAAGTCGACCAGCCCGTTGCGCTGACAGTGTTCTTCGTAGATGTAGTAGAACTCGTGCAACTGACGTGTAAACGGATCGGCAGAAGGAATCACATGCGCAGCACGACGACCTTCGTCTTTCTGGCCATTGATGTACCACTGTATCTGCTTCGGCGGATAGCGGCTGTCGTCGATATTGTGTTCTTTCATCAGACGCTTGATCAGACGCACCTGATCATCACTGTCGAGTATCTGAAAATACTGAGGCAGTTTCGCTTCCCGCCAATGCTGTTTCAGCAGGCGGTGCGCCAGACCATGAAAGGTACCTACCCATAAACCATTTGATGGCTCATTAAGTACCTGCTCGATGCGGGTACGCATCTCACGAGCGGCTTTATTGGTGAAGGTGACCGCCATAACAGAGAAAGGCGAGACGTTCTCTACCTTCAATAACCAGGCGATACGGTGCACCAGCACACGGGTCTTACCCGAACCGGCACCTGCGAGTACAAGCTGATGTGGAGAGTTAGCGCATACGGCGTTGCGCTGACCATCATTCAGCTGATCAATAAGAAGCGATATATCCATGGGCACCAAGTCTACCAGAATGTTTCACGCGCCCTGAACACTTGCTGTGGGCTTATACGTCGTCATAAGTCCCATGGCTAAGGAGAGTGAATTTCGTATAATCAGACTCTGACACCTGAGCTCTGGAACGTACGTGAAAAATCAGCCCATTCTGAAAGAAATCGCCAGCGCCCGGTCGTCTCTGCGCAAGTCAGAAATCAAAGTCGCAGACTTTGTTCTCGCCGAACCAGAGCAAGTAATGCATATGCGGATTGTCGATCTGGCTCAGGAAGCCCAGGTCAGCGAACCAACCATCGTACGCTTCTGCCGTGCCATCGGATGCAACGGCTTCCAGGAGTTCAAAGTACGTATCGCACAGGAAACCGCGGTGGCCAATAATCTTGGGCAGTTCGCGATTGCTGAAGACGACAGCATTGACGATATCTGCACCAAGATTGCCGACACAACGATCCAGAGGCTGTATCAGGTCAAATCCCAGCTGCTGCCCGCTCAGGTTGCAGACGCAGCCCAGGCCATGAGCAGCGCGATGCGTGTGGAGTTTTACGGTTTCGGCGCGTCAGGAGCCGTTGCAACCGACGCCCAGCATAAGTTTTTCCGTTTGCAGGTCGCCACCGCGGCTTACAGTGATCCACATATGCAGTCGATGTCAGCCGTCACTCTCGGGGATAAAGACGTTGTCGTCGCTATTTCGCAAAGCGGCCGCACTCTGGATCTTATGCACTCGATTAAACTGGCGCAGAAACATGGCGCCGTAGTCGTTAGTCTGGCCCCTCAGAATACTCCGGTCAGTAACGCCGCCGACTTGCCGATTCATATTAATATGGAAGAAGACACCGACCAGTTTACGCCGATGACTTCCCGTATTGCTCATCTCATGGTCATTGATATGTTGGCGGTTGCCGTCACGCAACGTCGTGGCCCCGACTTTGCCAACCATCTTAATGCGATCAAACAAAGCATCCGGTCTTTGCGATCTGAAGGGGATCATTAAGGTCCGCCTGAAACAGAACTATTCAAACCGACACTTAGTAATAAACTACTCAACGATGGAATTAGGACAATCACGCCCAATTAGAGAGTGTGGCTGAATAAACCGGTTGGCTTATCAGTCAGTTCCTGTAATCTGTCTGTAAACAAAAATAAGCAGAATCGCAACCGGACTTGTGAATCCCAGAGGGAAAAACACTATGGAAACCGCTAAAGATTATACTTCTGAAGAAACCGTATCATTCGACGAAAACGGTAATGTTGTTGTTAACAAAGAGGCGCACGCTTCTAAGAAATTAATCTCCCGCCGGGCCATTGAGGCACACTTAGAGCGGAAGCGTCTGGAAAAAGACCTCGAAGCTTATTACTTCGACTGATCAGTCCGCAATAGAGAAAGCAGCCAACCGGCTGCTTTTTTTTGCCTGAATATTTTCATCAGCCAAACTCGGCATTTTTACTAGCCAGAGAGCGAACTCAGATTGATTCGCTCCCTGAGATCCAGAGTTCGTTTGTGGGAGCTATTCAGCCAGCTTGCCTGGCCAATGGCGATGGTTTTTGCGGCTACGGTATTCGCTAAATAGCCTTCGGCTGATTCACTCCCACAGTGGTTTACAGGTTGATTCCAACCGCTCCGTTTAAGCATTCTTCTGTCGTTAATTGATCGCCTTTAAATACTCGCTGATCAACCCTGTGCTAAAAATAACAGACATAAAAAAACCGGCCAGTTGGCCGGTTCTTCGTTTTGGCATCCTTGCCAGCTGAGGTTCAACTTACTTAGAAGTGAACTCTGGGTACGCTTCCATACCACACTCAGCAATATCAACACCTTCGTATTCCTGCTCTTCGCTGACGCGCAGACCCATGATGGCCTTGAGTACGCCCCAAACGATCAGAGAAGTTACGAATACCCAGATGAAGATAGTCAGAGTACCAACCAGCTGTCCCATGAAGGTAGCATCAGCGTCAGACAGCAGTACTGCGAAGATACCCCATACACCAACAACACCGTGTACAGAGATCGCACCTACTGGATCGTCGATCTTCAGCTTGTCGAGGGTCAGGATAGACAGAACTACCAGAACACCACCCGCAGCACCGATCAGAGTTGCCAGGAAAGGTGATGGATCAGCAGGCTCAGCAGTGATCGCAACCAGACCAGCCAGTGCACCGTTCAGAGCCATAGTCAGGTCAGCCTTACGGAACAGGATGTAACCAGTAATCAGAGCAGCAATCAGACCGCCTGATGCAGCAGCGTTGGTGTTCAGGAATACGTTAGCTACTTCGTTAGCAACCGCGATACCACCCAGTTTCAGAGTAGAACCACCGTTGAAGCCGAACCAACCCATCCACAGGATGAACATACCCAGGGTAGCCAGTGGCAGGTTAGCACCAGGAATAGCGCGAACTTCACCGTTAGGACCGTATTTACCCTTACGTGCACCCAGCAGCAGAACACCAGCCAGAGCTGCAGCAGCACCCGCCATGTGAACGATACCTGAACCTGCATAGTCAGAGTAGCTCAGCTCGTACAGACCGAATACAGAGTCACCGTTCCAGGTCCATGCGCCTTCCATTGGGTAGATGAAACCAGTCATCACAACAGCGAACGCCAGGAAAGCCCACAGCTTCATACGCTCAGCAACCGCACCAGATACGATAGACATTGCAGTTGCTACAAACACAACCTGGAAGAAGAAGTCAGAAGCACCGGCGTATTCGCCCATGTCACCGAAGCCTGATTCGTTAGAAGCGGCCAGAACACCTGCGATTGCAGCGTCGTCCATACCAGCAACAGTCGTTACACCAGACAGGAAGTAACCGCCGCCGTACATCAGTTCATAACCACAGATCAGGTACATGGTGCACGAGATCGCGAACAGGGCGACGTTTTTGGTCAGAATTTCAGTGGTATTTTTAGAGCGGACCAGACCCGCTTCCAGCATGGCGAAACCTGCCGCCATCCACATTACCAGCGCGCCACACACCAGGAAATAAAAGGTGTCCATGGCGAACTGAAGTTCAAAAATATGATTAAGATTCGATTCCATTATAAGCCCCCCGCATCAGGCTCTGTTATGTAGTGGTCGGACGTCTTACAGCGCGTCTGCGCCAGTTTCGCCAGTACGGATACGAATAACCTGCTCGAGGCTGGTGACGAAAATTTTACCGTCGCCGATCTTGCCGGTGTTCGCAGCTTTGGTGATTGCTTCGATAACTTTTTCAGTCAGATCTTCAGCAACCGCTACTTCAATTTTTACTTTAGGCAGGAAGTCCACCACGTATTCAGCGCCACGGTACAGTTCAGTGTGGCCTTTCTGGCGACCGAAGCCTTTTACTTCAGTCACTGTGATGCCCTGAACACCGATCTCAGACAGTGATTCACGAACATCGTCAAGCTTAAACGGCTTAACAACAGCAGTAATGAGTTTCATAGAAAACCCCTTTCAATTTTTAGATAAGGTTACAGATAGCCCGTGCGGGGGCACGGGCTATTGTATGCTTTTTACATGTCGATAGGCAGGCTGTAAGAAACAACAAACTTCAGATCGTCGTCGTAAGAGTCTTCTTCGTCTTCAGCAACAACCTTGCTCGCAGTGAAAGACAGGTTGTCGTTGTATGCGTAGCTCAGGTCCAGGTGAGTGTAGCCAGCGTCTTCGCCTGCATCATCTTCAACCATAGTGATACCAGCCATTGCACTGAAAGCACCCATGCCGTAACCCAGCGTCAGGTAGCTATAGTCGTTAGGGTTGCTTGATACTGGGTAGTAGTAAGAGAAAGACGCACCTTCGTAACCAAGAGATACGATCAGCTCAGACAGATCAAAAGTGTTTCCGCTAGTGTCTTGCTCAGACTCCAGAACATCTGCAATGCCGTTACCATCTTCATCGGTAGTGTCTACGTAAGAGAAGTTACCCGCGCTTGGGTAAACGTAAGTCACAACAGATACGTCGTAGGAGAAACCTTCCATTTCACCACCGTAACCTACATACAGGTCGTATTCGTTTCCAGCTGCGCTATCACCGCTAGAAGTCCACATACCAGCGTAAGCACCACCAGATGAAAGCGTAATGTCACCAGATACGGCAGCATCACCGTTACCCAGGTCCTGGCCACGCCACAGGTACATGCTCGCAACTGCCGCAGATGCAGACACATCTACTTCAGCTTGAGCCAGTTGAGCACCAGTCAGACCTGTAGTCATTACACCAGCGAGAGCGATTGCTTTAGTCAGTTTTTTCATCGTTCTTTTTCCTATTACGGTTTTTTTAGCTGTTGATCTTTCAATTTGGTCGATATGGGCAATTCGCACCGATATCTTTCTGTCACTCGGTTATAGCAGGGTGTGTGCCAACTTTTGATACACCCTTTTAAATCAATAACTTAGTAAAAGTATGCGGACTTTTACAGTCATTGACGCAACCAAAAGAGGGCACGCAGCCAAAACCAGCACCCATTTATTGCACACCCTTCTGACGGTTTGCACTGTTTGGGTGCAGCATTTGAAATTATCCCCTTTGCCCTTTCTGGTACACTGCGCCAAAACCCTTCCGGAGGTAAATTATGAAACCCGATGCGATTAAGAGCCGGCTCGAAGAAATGCTGGAAAAGAGCCCGTTTGCCAGCCTGTCATCTGACCTGAAGCTGGCACTTCAGTCTCAACTGCAGAGCCTGATCACTAACGCCAACCTGGTGACCCGGGAAGAATTCGACGTGCAGGCAGAAGTTCTGCGTCGTACCAGTGCACGACTGGCGGAGCTTGAAGAGCGTGTTGCTAAGTTAGAAGCAGAGTGATCTTCTGATGCTTTGATTAAGCGGCCTGATGGCCGCTTTTTTGTTTTTGGCCGCTGATTCTGCGGGCCGCTGTGGTAGTAGCCGCTGGCGCGGGGTAACTTCTTTAGCTGCCGCTAAGGTCTGATGGCCAGTTGAGTTGCCGCTAGCGCGGGCTGGCTTTTTTGGCTGCCGCCAGGGCTTTAATGCCCTGTTTGGGGATTGCATCCCCGGGCGGGCAGCCCCTCCCCTGCTTCGCGCTTTCTGGGCCGTGTTTCCTTCACAGAACTTGAGAACCCTCGCAACGGGCCAATGCAGCATCCCTGCTGCCAGCCCCTTGCCCGGCATCCATGCCGGGGCCATGCGGGCTTCTCATCATTCTGCTCGGCGGCCCCAGAGGCGCAATTACCAGCCCGCGAAAGTATCTTTCTTAATTAGATAGGTTTAACTGCAACACAGCCTGGTGAGCAATATCCACCACACACTTTTACGGTAGGGCCAATCAGATTTTGAAATACGATATTGAGGGTAAAATTCTGCGCCTCTGGGGCCGCTGAAATTTACGCCAGCTTTGAAGGCAACGAGAGGCAGGATGCCGAACGAGGCTCCATACGGGCATGGGTGCCCGCCGGAGCCGGTTGCCGGAAAAGCCAGTAAATATCAGAACTAAGGCCCAGAAAGTGCGAAGCAGGGGAGGGGCTGCCCGCCCGGGGATGCAATCCCCAAACAGGGCAATAAAACCCTGGCGACAGCCAAAAAAGTCAGACCGCGCTAGCGGCTACAGAATCGGCGGCCACATAAACTAGCGGCTACTGTTAAATAGCCAGAAGCTCCTTCGCTTCCTCGGAGTGTTCAAGCTCTTCACCCGTCCCCTGACTCACTACTCTCCCCCGCTCAAGAATAATAAATTCATCAGCGAGTTCTTTGGCAAAATCGAGGTACTGTTCAACAAGAACAATCGCCATATCACCGCGATCACGAAGCAGTTTAATGACGCGACCAATGTCTTTAATAATCGATGGCTGAATACCCTCGGTTGGTTCATCAAGAATCAACATTTTCGGGCGTAATAACAGTGCTCGAGCAATCGCTAGCTGCTGTTGCTGACCACCCGAGAGGTCACCACCACGACGTTTGAGCATCTGCTGCAACACAGGAAAAAGCGAAAAGACTTCCGGGTCGATAAAACGCTGGGAGCGCGGCACCGCTGAAAACGCGGTCTGAAGATTTTCTTCTACCGTCAGCTGCGGAAAGATGTCCCGACCCTGGGGTACAAACGCAATCCCCTGTTTCGCGCGGTCATAGGGCGCGAGTTTTATAATGCTTTTTCCGTCCCAGGTGATATCACCCGACCCCGGTGCAAGGTGCCCGGCCAGTGATTTCATCAGGGTGGTTTTACCAACACCATTACGTCCCAGAACACAGGTCACTTTGCCCACGTCTGCGTTAAGGCTGACGTTGTAAAGCGCCTGACTAGCACCGTAAGAAACATTTAAATCCGTTACATTCAACATATCAGCGCCCCAGATACACTTCGATAACCTGCTGGTTATTCTTCACATTCGCCAGACTGCCTTCGGCGAGTACCGAGCCCTCGTGCAGTACCGTCACACGACAATCCAGGGCTTCAATAAAGTCCATGTCGTGCTCGACCACCATTAAAGAGTGTTTCTTTGAAAGCTCTTTAAACAGCTCAGCCGTTTTCATCGTTTCTTCGTCGGTCATTCCGGCAGCAGGTTCATCAATCAAGAGCAGTTCAGGCTCCTGACCTAACAACATGCCGATTTCAAGCCACTGTTTCTGGCCATGCGACAAGCTACCCGCGTCTTCGTAGAGGCGATCTTTCAGGTCAATCATGGATAGAATTTCGTCGATTTTATCCTGCTTTGCGCCCGTCAGTTTATGGGTCAGCGCCTGCCAGACTGAGCGACCACCTTTTAACGACATTTCGAGGTTTTCGAATACTGTCAGGCTCTCAATCACGCTTGGTTTCTGAAACTTACGACCAACGCCCATATTCGCTACCTGCGCTTCGTCGTAACGCGTCAGGTCGAGCTCATCATTAAACAGAATCGTCCCTTCGTCGGGGCGGGTCTTGCCTGTGATGACATCCATCATGGTAGTTTTACCGGCACCGTTCGGGCCGATAATTGCGCGCATTTCTCCTGGTTCGATAAAGAGCGACAGGGAGTTTAAAGCCTTGAAGCCATCAAAACTGACGCTCACACCATCCATATACAGAACAGTAGGCTGCTCGATATGTTTCGTTTTTGCGAGGCTCATGCATTACCCTCCGCTTCTTTGCTGGTCTTCTGATCGCTACTTTTTCCAGAGCTCGAACCTGTAGTGATTCCACTGTTACCACCACCGCCAGAAGACATAAATTTGTCTTTCATTTGTGCCCACAAACCAACGACACCTTTTGGCAGATACAGAGTCGTCAATACAAACAAACCACCCAGCATAAACAGCCACAGTTCGGCAAAAGCACCGGTAAAATAGGTCTTGGCGTAGTTCACCAGTACGGCCCCGATGACGGCGCCAAACAAGGTTCCACGACCACCGACGGCTACCCAGATAATCATCTCGATTGAATTAATCGGAGCAAACTCACCCGGATTGATAATGCCAACCTGAGGAACATATAAGGCACCCGCTACGCCTGCCAGCATCGCTGAGACGACAAACACAAACAGCTTGTACCATTCAACGCGATAACCTAAGAATCGCGCCCGTGACTCACTGTCTCTGATTGCGACCAGAACTCGTCCGAGCTTAGAGGTCACGATAAAGCGGCTGATTAAATAACCGAGAATCAAAGCAATACCTGAGGCAAAGAAAAGCGCGGCACGCGTCGAATCAGCCTGTAGATCAAAGCCTAAAATATCCTTAAAGTCAGTCAGGCCGTTATTACCACCGAAGCCCATATCGTTACGGAAGAACGCCAACATCAGGGCATACGTCAGCGCCTGGGTAATAATGGAAAGGTAGACCCCGGTAACCCGCGAACGGAATGCCAATGCACCAAAGACGAACGCCAGAATACCCGGTACGGCGAGAACCATCACCATAGCAAACCAGAACTGATCAAAACCGAACCAGTACCATGGCAGCTCTGTCCAGTTCAGGAACACCATAAAATCTGGCAGATCAGGATTAGCATAGACACCACGGTCGCCGATCTGACGCATCAGATACATGCCCATCGCATAACCGCCAAGCGCAAAAAATGCCCCGTGACCCAGGCTTAAAATTCCGCAATATCCCCAGATTAAATCAACGGATACTGCGAGTAGTGCGTAGCAAAGATACTTACCTAACAGAGTCATTGTGTAGGTAGATACGTGCAGGGCCGATCCTTCCGGGAATACCAGGTTGCAGAAAGGTACGATGATGGCAATCGCAAGAATGATCATCATCATGCGACGGCCAGCGACATCGTTCATAATCAACCGGGTAAGTGGACCGCCTTTAATTTCCTGTTTCATTATGCGCTCCTTAACCCATATCCGCAGCACGACCCTTGAGGGCAAACAACCCACGAGGACGCTTCTGGATAAACAGAATAATAAATATCAGTACGAGAATTTTTGCGACGACGGCACCGGCCCACGGCTCCAGCAGTTTATTCACAACACCCAGAGACATAGCACCGACCAAAGTGCCCCACAGGTTGCCTACACCACCGAACACGACAACCATAAATGAGTCGATAATGTACGCCTGACCCATGTTTGGCCCAACGTTAGTCAACTGTGACAGGGCAACACCTGCAATACCGGCGATACCTGAGCCCAGGCCAAACGTCAGTGCATCAACCCAGCCAGTGCGAATCCCCATAGAGCTCGCCATCGGACGATTCATGGTTACTGCACGCATCTGCAATCCGAACAGGGTTCGCTTAAGTATTAATGCCAACAACGCGAGCACCAGGAGGCTGAAAATAATGATGTATAAACGGTTAAAGGTCAGTTCAAGCGCCGGATTAATCATGAAAGTACCCGCCATCCAGTCGGGCGTAGCTACTTCACGGTTTAACGGGCTGAAGATTGAGCGTACCGCCTGCTGCAGCACCAGACTGATACCGAAGGTGGCGAGCAGAGTTTCCAATGGGCGGCCATAGAGATGGCGGATAACACCACGCTCAATAGCGACGCCCACCAGACCGCTCACCAGAAATGCTGCAGGCACAGCAACGGCCAGTGACATGCCAATATGGTCTGGCATCAACTGTTGAACAACGTAGGTTGTGTAGGCGCCCAGCATGATCATTTCGCCATGAGCCATATTGATCACGCCCATCACACCAAATGTAATCGCCAGACCAATGGCCGCAAGGAGCAGCACAGCACCGAGAGCCAGGCCAAAATAGAGATTTTCAGCAACGCTGTTCAGTGACAGCAGGCTTTCGATTTTCTTGAGTGCTTCGTCTGCCGCCTGAATTTCCTCGGTTCTGGAATCTGCTTCAGCAGCACGGCGATAGTTGGCCAACGCACCGCGAACATCCGGGTAAAGTGACCCTGAAAGAAGCTTCACGCCTGCGATGCGTTCTTTTTCGGTCTCTGCTTCCAGCAGGCGTATGCCCTTCACCAGAAGAAGAACGTCACGAACGTCTGTTTTTTCTTCGTTATCTAACGCTTCATCAAGCGTCGCCTGATCAAGATCTTCCGCAGACTTCAGTAAGTTGACCGCTGCCTGCAAGCGCATGTCCGGATCATCTGAGAAAATCTGCAAGCGTGCGATGCCGTTTCTCAGCAACACACGTAGCTTATTATTTACGCTGATTTTTTTGATATCGCGTTTACTTTCCAGAGTGACCTCTTCACCACTGAAAAATGTCGTCACCGAATCATCGTCATTAATAACGACGACCCGATCGTCTTTACGGTAATACAGGTCGCCTTCGACCATAACCTGCATAAATTCGAGAGTTTTTGGGTCATCGATGGTCGTCAGGCGTTCTGTTAATGCCTGTTTTTCTCGATACCCTGCATCGATTAATTCTTGAGCTATCGCATGCAACGCTGTGTTGGGCTTCATAGGTGATGCTTCAGCCCCTGCCACCACCACAGTATACAAAACAAATGCGAACAGCACGGCCGTCCGTATCAATACAGAAAACATAATTATCACCGGGAATTTTGAGAGAAGCAGGAAAGAATTTCCCTGCCTGTCCTTGTTACGAACTGCGATAGAGCGCGTTTTACCGCACTCTATTCCGCTGCCAGCGAATTACTCGCCTGCAACCGCCGAACCACCACAGGTTTTCGTTGAGGTGTTATAGTTTCCGCAGTTAATAGGTGCAGTCCAGTCTGAGATCAGGTTTGCACTTTCTGGCAGATAATCCGTCCATGCATCACCTTTCACTTCTTCGTCAGTAGCCCAAACGATTTCGAACTGGCCATCTTCCTGAATCTCGCCAATCAGTACCGGCTTAGACAGGTGATGGTTTTCGTTCATTACGGCCGTACCGCCAGTCAGGTTAGGTACTTCGATGCCGTACATCGCAGAGCGTACTTTATCCACTTCTGCAGAGCCTGCTTTTTCAACCGCTTCTGCCCACATGCTGAAACCGATGTAAGTCGCTTCCATTGGGTCGTTAGTTACACGGTCTTCATCGCCGATGTAGTTATGCCATGCTGCGATAAACTCATCGTTAGCTTCGCTTTCTGCACTCTGGAAGTAGTTCCATGCAGCCAGGTGACCAACCAGTGGCTCAGTATCAAAACCTGACAGCTCTTCTTCACCTACTGAGAAGGCAACAACTGGAATTTCTTCAGACGCTACGCCCTGGTTAGCCAGTTCTTTGTAGAAAGGAACGTTCGCGTCACCGTTAATGGTAGAAACAACGGCCGTTTTCTTACCAGCGGCACCGAATTTCTTAATATCCGATACGATAGTCTGCCAGTCGCTGTGACCAAACGGCGTGTAGTTCACCATAATGTCTTTTTCAGCAACACCTTTAGACTTCAGGTAAGACTCAAGAATCTTGTTAGTCGTACGAGGGTATACATAGTCAGTACCTGCAAGTACAAAACGCTCAACGCCGAGATCGTTGATCAGGTAATCAACCGCAGGAATCGCCTGCTGGTTTGGCGCAGCACCGGTATAGAATACGTTGTAAGAAGATTCTTCACCTTCATACTGAACCGGGTAGAACAGCAGACCATTCAGCTCTTCCACAACTGGCAGAACCGATTTACGGGATACTGAAGTCCAGCAACCGAAGATCACATCAACGTCTTCTTTTTCCAGAAGTTCACGGGTTTTTTCTGCAAACAGAGGCCAGTTAGATGCTGGGTCGACAACCACTGGCTCAAGCTTTTTACCTAGCAGGCCGCCCTTCTTATTCTGTTCTTCGATCATCATAAGAACAGTGTCTTTCAGAGTAGTTTCTGAAATTGCCATAGTACCCGACAGAGAGTGCAGGACACCGACTTTAATGGTGTCATCTGCTGCATTCGCAATGCTTACGCCTGCAGCCATCGCTGTCATACCAACAATCTGTGACGCTTTCATCAGAGTTTTGAGACTTACTTTTTTCATAATTATTTCCTTTTTATGGTCAGGATTATGTCCGGCCTCGACTCTTCTCTTGGGGGTGTGTAAGAGCGGGCAACTATAAAACCGATCTAGTTAGAGCAATCGCCGTACCAGTTTTCATGCCTTATTTTTCGGCAATTTCTGGCAAAGAGTGCCCCCCAGAGGAGCATTTCCGGTCTTGAGGAGATAATTCGCACCAATAGTGCTCAGCGAGTTGTTTTTTTTGCCTTGAAAGCGTGCGTATCTATTTCCTTGATAAGTCGGTGGAGTATCGTTGTCGCGCTTCCTGAATTCTGTGAACTGTTATTTCGCGAACAGTATTGCGACTGACCTCGATGTGTTTAGTAAGATCTCGCGTTGCACGAGAGCTGTCTGCCGAAAGAATCGCACTGAGAATACTACTGTGCTCATCGTATGTTGCCTGTATACGCCTAGGCTCATAAAAGTCGAGGCGCCTTACGATCCTCAGACGCTCACATACGCCTTTATGAATGGCTTCCATTTGCTTGTTCTGGCCACACTCCAATAGTCCGAAGTGAAATTCCTCATCCAGAAACGCTACATCAACAGGATCAACCTGCCTCTGTGAGGGCTTGCAGCACCAGATGGTGACCAGTCCCGCTAAGCGTTCCGCC
This sequence comes from Thalassolituus sp., assembly GCF_984348125.1. NCBI lineage: Bacteria > Pseudomonadati > Pseudomonadota > Gammaproteobacteria > Oceanospirillales > Oceanospirillaceae > Thalassolituus > Thalassolituus sp. The sequence continues at coordinate 72,701 of NZ_CFHJLR010000008.1, read as the reverse complement.
CGGTCTGGTTCCATACACAGGCGGCGAACCACTTCACACTCCAGCAGAATGCGGACATCGTAGAGCTCTTCGAAATACCGAAAGTCAAAAGGCCTGACCTGCCAACCATTACGGAAGTACACCTGCACATACCCATCGCGCTCCAGGCGATACAGCGCTTCCCTGACAGGTGTCCGGGAGGCCTGCATACGCTCTGCAACTTCACTTTCACTGAAGCGATCTCCGGGTAGCATTCTGAAGTCGAAGATATCTTCTTTCAGCTGTCGATATACTTTCTCGGCAAGGTTCACAACATGACCTTATGCGTTCAGTGATGAGATATAGGCCCGCCAGCCGCCGAGATGACTAATGTCCGTTGCGCTCGCCACCGCCTCTGGTTCGCAGATAAAGCCTTTCACCAGACGGCCGTCTTCCAGCTCAAGAGTTCCAATACCAAGCGGCTGCGGAATTTCTTCAACGAAAGAACCAAAGGCCGCCTGATCTAAACGCCACAGCTCGACGATTAATTGATTCCCTGTAACCTCGCCGCTCTTCAGATCCTCTTCGTTAAGGCGCACCAGACCGGGCTTCGGAGGTACTGTATTTGCGAGAGCATAGAGCTGATACTTGTTGGCGGTGAGTGTCTGTTCCAACAAGGTCGCGTGACGACTAGTCAGCTGATGGTTCAGAGGCATCCCGGTCAGATGGGCACCCACAACGGCAACGACTACAGAAGTATCTTCTTTTTTGCCCAGCATCACAGGCGCTTCGGCTAAGCAAAGGTGTGACTGCCACTGGCCAGCAAAGTTGGTCAGAGCCAGCTCGTGCCATCCAGGTGCAATAACAGTAACTCCAAACGGTAAACCATCGGTACGCATATGCGCAGGCAACGACAAGGCACATAAGTCGGCCAGATTGACGAAGTTTGTGTAAGTGCCTAACTGACTGTTGACCTCAACCGGGGCGGCATCAACGTCTGCCATCGTCGGAAATCGAGGAGCAGTGGGAACAAATAACGCATCCACTGTTTTAAAAATACTCTGTATCTGGCGCACCAGATCTTTGCGGCGATACTCTGCTTTGAATGCATCCACTGCCGTACCGTTAACGCCACCAGCAATGATGTTTTTTACGACCGGATTAATACCCGGTAAATCCCGTTTCAGAAACTCGCCGACAGCCGCATAGCGTTCGGCCACCCATGGGCCCTGATATAAAAGGCTGGCCAGCTCAAACAAGGGCGTAAAGTCGATTGTTTTTAAATCGAAGCCTGCATCAACAGCCTGCTCACAGGCTTTTTCATACGCCGCTTTTTGTATGTCATCTCCAAACCATGGTGCATCTGCAGGGATACCCAATGTCTGGATACGTTCATTACGCACCATAGTACGTGAGCGGGCGTAGCCATCTGCTGGATCGAATTGCGCAGCAATTTCATAAATGCGCTCGGCATCGCGGCTATTGAGCGCAAAGACAGAAACGCAATCAAGACTTCGGCATGCTGGAACAACGCCCGAAGCACTGATAGCGCCTACAGTCGCCTTTAAACCGACGATATGATTAAAGCCCGCAGGCACCCGGCCAGAGCCAGCGGTATCGGTACCGAGCGAAAAGGCCACCTGGCCCTTTGCAACCGCAGTCGCAGAACCAGAACTTGAGCCGCCAGAAATATACTCAGGATTAAACACGTTGTTCACTGCACCGTATGGCGAGCGAGTACCAACCAGTCCGGTTGCGAACTGATCGAGATTGGTTTTCCCCATAACGATGGCACCTGCCTTACGCAGAAGCTGAACAACAAAAGCATCATCATCCGGCTCGTAGGCATATTCAGGGCACGCCGCCGTGGTGAGAAAGTCCGCAGCATCAATATTATCTTTCACGGCAAACGGCACACCGAAAAGGGGAAGGTTTCTGCCCTCATCGTCCGCTGCAGCTTTCAGGTTTTCGAGGTAACTTATTTGTTTAGTAAGCTGTTCCTCGCTGGCTAGCGCAATCCAGGCGCTACCATTGCGGGGCAATCCATTCGTATCCAGCTCGTCTGCAGCAATCGCTTTCCGGGTGGCCAGTAAAAGCTCACCTACATCAGCGCCATTCCTATATGCCCGGGCCCAATCGTTCAGATTCCAGCCAATTCCTGTCGTTACTTCTGTCATGCCAACCGCCATTGAATTCATACTTGTATACAAGATTCGTAGCGACACTTGTGCCAGATTCGTCAGGCAAGACAGGGGAATCTATAACATTATGATTTTTAACGGGTTTATCGAGATAAGAGCATCTAACTCACAAACAGAAAGTCAGACAAAGTACGGATGGCGCTTTAGAAGAAAGCTCGATGTAGCTGCATTGCACCAATTTGCACCAACTCGTACTAAAGAGCAACACAGATTTCAGAAGAGGTTTTTCAGATAGAACTGCATAGGTTTGGTCGACTCGCCCGATGCATCGACGTCTTTCCAGGCAAAAGACGTGCGAATACCCGCCATAGGCTGATAGCCCATATGCTTCCAGATCGGATCAAGTGACTGGTAGTTCTCTGGGCGTAAAGGATGATCATCGGGCCGTACCACGGAGCAAAAGACACAGGCGGATAACCCAAGGGCACGTGCATGCTTCTCCCGAGCATCAAAAAACTGTCGATACACTCCCTTACCCCGATACTCAGGCAGGAGTACAGACTCAGCACAGTAGAATAACGCCTTGTCATTGATTCCCGCTTTCAGGAACGGAGCTCTGAACTCATCGACTTCCGCCGCTAAGGGTAGACCGGTCGATGCTCCAACCAGATGGTCGCCTTCCCAGCAAAGCACCACAATACTGTCAGGGCACTTGGTGTAGGTGGCGAGGTAAGCACGCTCGTAATCTTCCGAGCCGTCGTAGAGGTATGGAAAATCGCGGAATATCCGAATCCGCAGGTCGGCAAGTTCCTCAAGAACCGGGCTTATTTCCACGCCGTAAAGGCACTCGACTCTCAGGCCCACCTTAGTTGCCCGTTACCCGCTTGAAGGTTTCCTGAAGGACTTTCACATCATTGGCAGCACGGTGCCGGTCGACATCTAACTCATTCCAGAGTGTGCTTTTAGTGTCTGCCCAGCGCTCCATTTCTTCCATGGTCAGTAGCTTGTTGATGGTTTCGATGCGAAAGCGTTGGACCAGCTCAGCTTCTTCGAACAGGCGGCCAATCCATGAGCTGTCAAAGCTCCATGCATCAGAGTAGAGAGTTTTATTGAACAGGTGCTCATTGAGCAGCAGGGCGACATCACGAATGCTCAGACCTTCCTGCTCAAGTTTGTCGCGGCTGATGCCGTGGATCGCTTCGGCCTCTTCTGACCAGTGCGTCCAGTGGCTGACAGGCTTGATGAGATAGCTGTGCACTTCCCGGTCTTCGAGAGCAAAGCCGATTTCGATGGGGAAACTCCCCCGGCCAAATCCAGAGGCTTCGACGTCAATGATGGGTGGAAGGGAACTACTCACAAATAACTGCCATATTCTCGTTAATTTCAGGCCGGCATTCTGGACGCTCAGGCCGGATTATTCAATGTGACTATTTTACTGCCTTTACGGCTGTCACCTACTGAGACAGCGCTCTGCTCGCTGGGGCGACCCGCATGACCTCTGCAATGGTTGTCATACCTGCGGCGACCTTATGAGCACCACTCAGGCGCAGACTGTGCATCCCTTCTTTCATCGCTGCCTGGCGTAGCTTCTGGTAATCCGTTGTTTCATTAATATGCGGCTCCAGCGACTCAGACAAGGGCATCACTTCGTAAATCCCCATTCGCCCGAGGTAACCTGTCCCGCGGCATTCCAGACAGCCTTTTGCAGTATAGATGTGTTCTGGCGTTTTCATCAGCCAAGGGGCAGTCAGCTGTTTCCAGACCTTTTCGTCGACAGGCTGCTTCTCTTTGCAGTGTGGGCACAAAGTACGCACCAGACGCTGGGCCATAACACCGATCACACTGGAGCGAATCAGGTAAGCAGGCAGTCCCAGTTCCTGTAAGCGGGTAAAGGCCGAAGGCGCATCATTGGTGTGAAGTGTCGACAGAACAAGGTGTCCGGTAAGCGCAGCCTGCACAGCGATCTCGGCCGTCTCAAGGTCGCGCACCTCACCCACCATAATAATGTCCGGGTCCTGACGCAGCAGAGCGCGAACCCCTGACGCAAAGGTCAGGTCAATCGTTGGGTTGACCTGCATCTGGTTAAACGCGGGCTCAACCATTTCAATCGGGTCTTCAATGGTCGATACATTCACTTCACTGGTCGCCAGCTGGCGCAGTGTCGAATACAAGGTGGTCGTTTTACCTGAGCCTGTCGGCCCGGTAACGAAGATAATGCCGTGATTATTGTCAGTCATTTCAGACCAGCGACGGCGATCTTCACGCGAGAATCCCATTTCAGAGAAACTGCGCATCAGCACCTGTGGGTCAAAGACACGCATCACCATTTTTTCGCCGAAAGCAGTGGGCAAGGTCGACAGACGCAGCTCGACTTCATCACCCTCGGGCGTTTTAGTCTTCAGGCGGCTGTCCTGAGGTTTACGCTTCTCAGCAATATTCATACGCCCCAGTGACTTAACCCGCGCAATCACGGCCATACCTACTGCGGCTGGTAACTCGTAGACATTATGAAGAACACCATCAATACGGAAACGCACGTGCGTTGTTTCGCGACGCGGTTCAAGGTGAATATCACTGGCGCGCTGGTCAAAGGCGTACTGCAGCAACCAGTCCACGATATTGACGATATGTTCATCGTTGGCGTCAGGCGCTTTCGCTTTGCCCAGCTCCAGCATCGACTCCAGGTTCTGCACCGAGCTGATACCAGAATGATCTTTGCGCGCCTTAGAGACCGAATTTGCTAACTGATAAAACTCAACCCGGTAGCGACTGATATCAGATGGCGAAGCTAACACCCGTTTCACATTGCGACGGGTCACGTGTTCCAGGTCACCGACCCAGCTTGATGAATCCGGATCGGTACAGGCCACCACCACCTCATCAGTACTGACTTTCACCGCGAGGATTTTGTGCCGCTCTGAAAAGGCGTATGACATCACCTCAGTTACCGCAGATACGTTAATCTCAAGTGGATCAATATTGATCACATCCATCGACTCACGCTCACCCAACCATTCAATCAATGCGTGCTCAGTCAGCACTTTGCCGTCTACGCGGGCGTCTTTGTAACGCTGGCGGGCGATCAGGGTCAGAGGATGCAGAGTAGCGTCATCCGCCCCTCTGCGAATCGTCAGGGCCAATTGGTGATCATCTTCGGTGAGCAGGCCATCGCGGTGTAGATCACTCACCAGTGTCGACAGATTGAGTACCCGGTCTGGCGTCGCCTGCATGCATTAATCCTTTAGTAACTGTTTCAAAGAAGCTGATAACGAAGATGTCTCACTGCATTCAATCACATCACCTACCTGGCTGCGAGCCTCGTCCCAGCGATCACGGATACTTTCTCGGCCTAGCTGCGACTCAGTGCACATTCCAGCCACTTGCTGAACCGCACACGTTAATGCCTTCGCTGCTGCTTTATCCTTCAGCAGATGCTCTGACTTCATAGAGAGACTCTTGTCGAGCAATTGCCAAAGTACACTCTCTTTGCTCATAAGCCGCGCAATGGGGTAGCCTGACTGCCAGATGGCCTGTAAGTCGCCATCACTCCAAAGGTAATACTCAAGCGCCCGCTGCAGATCAAACGCCTGCTCAGGCAAACCGGCGCCCTCTGCATCAATTGTTGCGCCGTGAAACGATGCAGACCCGACTCCAGCCAGGCGGTAGCCACGCTCGGCTTTGGAAATATCACTCAACCACATGGGCGCCACGTCATGCAGCGCTTCTGATAAAGGCCACATTGCAGCGGCATCACCTGAAACCAACTCAAGCTCCAACTCACACAGAGGTTCCGACTGACCGTTGGCAAGAATACTGCCCTGATCGATTACCACTTCAATCTCCGAGCCATCCGCAGCTGTGTATAGCCAGCTGCGACGTTCAAAGTCAGTACTGAACACCGTCGTAAGACGATCCCTCGCTGCCGATTCTGGCCAGCACGCCTGTACCTCTGGTAACGCCAGCAACGATGGATCAAGCTGCCTTTCAGGCAAAGGCCAATTCCATTCGTGACGAACCTGAACACCACTGCTGGACTGACTGCGGGCCTTGAAAGTCTGTTCAAATCCCGAGTTCGTCGAGCGTATTCTTAATGCTGAATGCGCGGCAGACAGCGCCAGCTCAGGCGTATCGAAATAATCGTTATTCAGAGTTTTCTGGCCCGTTGCTGTCGCTTCGTTATCAAGCCAGCTGACCAGCGCCGGGATATCTTCAGGCTGGAGCCTGAGTTTCAGTTCAATTTCTTTTGCCATCGCGCTATTGTTTTATGTCGCTGTATTTTGCAGTTTAAGATCATCAAGGATAAGGCCATCATGCCGCTGCCCTCCACGCTCGAAAAGCTCTCGGCCCTGATCGCTGAGAACAGTATCAGCTCTGTATTACCCGAATACGATCAAAGTAATGAAGGTGTGATTAACCTGCTGGCAGGTTGGTGCCGGGATCTCGGTTTCGAAGTTTCTATTATGCCGATTGAAGGCCATCCGGGGAAATTCAACCTGCTGGCCACCTACGGCCGCGGGCCGGGCGGCCTGGTACTGAGTGGCCATACCGATACTGTGCCCTGCAACCCGGAAAAGTGGACATCAGACCCATTCACCCTGACCGAGCGCGACGGCAAACTCTACGGGTTGGGCACCTGCGATATGAAAGGCTTCTTTGCCCTTGCGCTGGAAGCGTTAGAACAGGTTCGCGATAAAACATTCCACCAGCCGCTGATGATACTCGCGACCGCCGATGAAGAATGCTCAATGAGCGGCGCCCGCGCGCTGAGTCAGAGTACGGGCCCCGGTGGTCGTTATGCCGTCATAGGCGAGCCCTCAAGCCTGCGACCGGTGCGCATGCACAAAGGCATCATTATGGATAGCATCCGGGTAACAGGCCGGGCCGGACATTCTTCCAATCCGGCGCTGGGCATTAATGCCATGGACGCCGTGCATGAAGTTATGGGCGAACTTAAAAACCTGCGCGCTGAGCTGGCCGAGAATTATCGCGATGCGCACTTTGCCGTGCAAACACCGACACTCAACCTTGGCTGTATTCACGGTGGCGACAACCCAAACCGTATTTGCGGCAGCTGCGAACTGGCTTTCGATTTACGCGCTCTGCCGGGCATGAGTAATGACGACCTGCGCGAAGAAATTCGTCGACGCATGAATCCGATTGCCGCGCAGAACAATGTAGAAATGTCATTCGAGCAATTATTCCCTGGCGTCGAACCCTTTGCAGAAAGCGAAAACAGCGCGCTAATTAAAGAAGCCGAACGCCTCACCGGATACACCAGCGTGGCCGTTAACTACGCCACTGAGGCGCCGTTTCTGCAGAACCTGGGCATGGAAACCGTGGTGCTAGGCCCGGGCAGTATTGATCAGGCGCATCAGGTCGATGAATTTATGGCACTGGATCAGATAGAGCCGTGCGTGAATATTCTGCGCAATCTGATCGAGCGCTTTTGTCTCACTCCCGCCCGTGATTAAATCATGAGAAGAAGTGATACCGAATAACTCTACGGGACGCCGTAAATACATCCATGTAGGCTCGGCCGCGCCATCCATGGCGTAGACGCCCGAATCCTTTATTCAGTATCACTACACCGTACCCACTGCCGAACGTTGCTGCCCCTTTGGACCAACTAACGCAGAACAGGAAGTCCCGTTTTGACCGACAACACCGAATACGTACAGTGGTTTCGCCAGTCGTCACCGTACATCAATGCGCACAGAGGCAAGACCTTTGTCATCATGTTTGATGGCGACGCTTTGCTGCATCCTAATTTTGATACCTTGGTTCAGGACATTGCCCTGCTGAACAGCCTTGGCGTGCGACTCGTGTTGGTACATGGTGCTCGACCACAGATTGATGCCGTTCTGGAGCGTCTGGATATTACCAGCCAGTTCCATAACGACCTGCGCATTACCGACGGTGAGGCCCTGCGCGCGGTAAAAGCGGCCGTGGGGATGGTTAAGGCAGACATTGAATCCCGGCTGTCGATCGGTATTCCTGGCTCTCCGATGCATGGTGCGCGTATCCGCGTCGTCAGTGGTAATTTCGTCACGGCTAAGCCCCTCGGCGTCATCAATGGTGTCGATTATCAGCACACGGGGGAAGTCCGTCGTATTGAACATCAGGCGGTGAGTCATCTGTTAGATCAACAAAATGTCGTGCTCTTATCCTGCTCCGGTTACTCGCCCTCGGGTGAGATGTTCAACCTCAGCGTCGAAGATGTTGCGCGTCACGCTGCCGTTGCATTACGCGCCGATAAACTGATCGCGTTTGGTGAAAACGACGGTTTAACCGGTGAAGATGGCACTGCGCTGGAAGATTTAACCTGCCGTGAGCTTGAAGATATTCTCAGCTCCTTGTCGGGAAGCCCACGCTGGCAGGCCGATATGGCACTGCGGTGTGTACGTCAGGGCGTGCCGCGCGTGCATATGTTGAGTTATCAGACTGACGGTGCATTACTGCAAGAGCTGTTTACCCGTGAAGGTAGCGGCACCCTGATCAGTCAGGATGCATATGACCAGTTGCGCGCTGCTAACATCGATGACGTGGCAGGCATTCTTGATTTGCTGAAACCATTAGAAGACGACGGCATTCTGGTACGGCGTTCGCGTGAATTACTGGAAACCGAAATTCACCGTTTTTATGTCATCGAGCGCGACGGTTTAATTACGGCCTGCGCAGCGCTTTATCCCTACTCAGACGACGAAGCCGAGCTGGCCTGCGTTGCTGTTCATGGAGACTATCGCGGTAGTAATCGTGGTCAAAGGCTGCTTGAGCAGATTGAACAGGAAGCCAAAAGACGTCATTACAACCGCCTTTTTGTTCTGACGACGCGAACAGCGCACTGGTTTGTTGAGCACGGTTTTAAAGCCGGGCAGGTCAGTGAATTACCGCAGGAAAAGCAGAAGTTATATAACTTCCAGAGAAACTCTAAGGTCTTCTTTAAAACGCTCTGACACCCGGGTGTCAGAGCTTGATTCGCTTAAACGTTTCGTCGGTTTAAAAATCGTCGAAACGGAACAGCCATGAATAAGAAAAGCCAACATACTCATATTTGCCGACTTCTTCGCTGCCGTATTCCGGATTCCAGGTAACCGACAACCGGTGCGTATCATCAATCAGGATGCCGCCTTCCAGCGAGTACATCAGATCAATGGAGGTTTCTGACACATCGTCCGGGAGCTGCAGATCAATAGCGCCTTCACCAAGGAAAAAATCCAGGTAATTCTGTATCTGCTGAATATCTGCTGCCGCAAATTCCTGAAAGGCTTCCGTCGAACTGACACCGACGCTATCGACTGTAAAAGTATAACTGGTACGAACAGCACCAACACCCAAACCGGCGAAGAGGTCAAAATTCGCAAAAGGCTGCGACAGAACAAAATTCACGGTCACCGCCTGACGACTGACACTATCGAGATAAGCACAACCAACAGAAACATCGTTAGTAATGCGGTCAACTGCCGTCTGATCCAGACAGCCTCCTTCAAACTCCCGGTCGTCTTTACCCAAAACGGCACCTTCGACTTCCAGCGAAAAGCGATCACTGAAGTCCATACCAAAGCGGGTTTCAAAGTTCAGAATGGGATAGTCAGCGCCTGAGTACTGCTCATTGAGCTCACCATATTCTGCACCTACGCCCAGATACTGACTGGCCGAGACATTCGCTGAGCAAAGAGCAGCCGCGCCCACGAGCGCGCCAATTGCATACTGTATTTTCATTGTTGTTATTAGAATCTGATTCGTGAGAAGAACAAAACAATGGCGCGGAAAGCCCAACAGGTCAAGCCTGGACTAAGTAAAGAGCCTTCTGCTACCACGCTCCACTCTCAATCGCGGCGCTTCACTTTTAACCGCGACGCCGTACGAAGAAGAAATCGACGATAAAGCCAGCAATGACCATCCCCAACAGATACTTACCTGAGATTTCTGCGGACGTCACCGGTGAACCCAGCGCCGTATGCAGCATCGGCACCATCATAAAGCCGATAAAGATACCGCCAATACGGAATACCGAAGCCGACCCTTTACTGTCTACCTTACGGGCCATAATGATGCCCGCATACATAATGGCAAAGCCGAGAAATGATACTGCGAAAGCTGCCAGATCCATCTTAAAACCCTGTTATTGTGTCGAATAATCGCATGGTACCTATAATCAACTCACGAGTCATTCCACCTTGCTATCCCCCCTTTGCTGCGATAGTTTTCGTCGCTAAATAACAACTTATTCAGGAACTCCCATGTTCGAGATTCTCACCCAGGTTGCTCTTCCTATATCCCTGATTCTGATCATGGCAGGCGTCGGCATGGGGCTGACTCCAGCTGATTTTGGCCGAGTGATTGCCCAGCCAAAAGCGTTCGTGATTGGTGCTGTCTGCCAGATGGTATTGCTGCCTTTAATCGCTATCGGCATCATTGAATTGACGGGCCTGACCGGCCCCTTGGCGATCGGCCTCTTTATACTCGCACTCTGCCCAGGAGGCACCACCTCAAACCTCTATACGCTTCTTGCCCGTGGCGACGTCGGTTTGTCAGTATCGCTGACCGCCGTCATCGGTTTTATCACACCATTTACTATCCCGATTCTCGGCGCCTGGGCGATTCACCAGTATGGCGATGCCGACCAGACGTTTGAGCTGCCACTGGCCAAGACCTGGATTACGCTGATGGTTGTGACGGTTATTCCTGTAATTGTCGGCATGCTGATCCGCCGCTTTGCCAGCAACTTTGCTGTAAAGATGGAACCCTGGGTATCGCGCTTTTCGGTCGCCGTACTGGCTCTCGTTATCATCTCCATCTGTATTAATCTGGGCCCTCAGCTTATCGACTTTGTAGTCGCATCTGGCCCGGCCACTCTGCTGCTGAACCTGATTACTATGGGTCTTGGCTACCTGCTGGGCAATGCCCTGCTTCACCACGAGGACCAGGCCCGAACGATCTGCCTCGAAGTTGGCCTCCAGAACGGTACGCTGGCTCTCATGGTCGTCACCGGTATTCTGGCCAGCCCCGAAATGGCTGTTGCACCATCGGTGTACAGCCTGCTGATGTTCGCCACAGCGACCCTGTTTACACTGTGGGTACGAAACCGCCCACTGACCTCCGCCTGATATACCCGGCTATTCAGATGGCCTGCCTGCTGGCAGGCCGAACTCAAGACAATCAACGTCATCCTTGCCAATGCACCGGCAACCGTCTGGTGTAATATGCCTGCCTCTAATGAATCACTCATGAGGCTGTATCTCCATGCTCGGTCAGATCATCAAGTCGATTATCAAACGCAATGAGCCTGCAATCATTCCTGCGCAGGGAACCTCGGTCGTTCGCCAGCGCGTCTGGCCACACCAGATCGACTACAACCTTCACATGAATAACGCCAAGTACCTGAATGTTCTCGAAGGTGCCCGCTGGACCCTTTTCCGTGACAACGGTTGGTTCAAACACCTCTTTGAGAAGCGCATCAACCTGGTAGTGGCATCGCTGGAAATTACCTTTATCCGTGAGCTTAACCTGTTCAGCAGCTACGAAATTCACACCAAGCTGCTGACCTGGGACGAAAAGTACATCTACTTCGAACACCGCTTAATGGTGAAAGGTAAGCTATATGGCCACGCGCTGGTAAAAATGGCCGGAGTACGCAAAGGCAAGCGCGCACTGACGCCAGAGATCTGCGAGGCCGTGGGCGCAGACTTCAACCAGGCGGATGTAAAAGAAGCCATCACCCACTGGAGCGACATGACTCAGGCCAAACGCGAGCTCTGATAACGTCATGAAACGTCAGAGAGTCTCACCCGGCCGGGACATGGGTAAAGGAAAGTAAGTGCTCAGTCCGTCGCAGGATGGTTCATATACACTGAGTTCTAACAACCGACTACCGAGATGGAGAACTCTGATGAAGCCACTTTTTAAAGTTGCCGCGACCCTCGTACTTGCGGGTGTCGCCGGCCACGCTGCCGCCGACATTAAACCTTTTGAGGCTGTGGAATACCGAAAGGGTATTTTTAAAGCCGTTAAATGGCATTTCGGCGCTATGGGTGACATGGTCAAAGGTAAAGCTGAATTCGACAGCGAAGACTTCGCGCGCCGCGCAGATCTGCTCGCGGCATTAAGTCAGATGCCATGGGAAGGTTTCCGCCCTGGCACCTACGCCAGTGCCACATCAGCCTTGCCTGTGATTGAAGACGAATGGGAAGACTTCACCGCAGCTGGTGATGCCTTCAGCGAAAAAGCAGCCGCCTTAGCGGTCGCCGCAAAAGGCGACGATATGAAAGCGATCAAATCAGCATTCGTAGCCACTGCCCGCACCTGTAAAGGCTGCCACGATGACTTCAAAGACTGATTAAAAGCGCCACCGCTCCGGCGGCCAACGCCACAGAACAAAGCCCGGTCCACACAGGCGCCCGGGCTTTTTTATTCACCGGCCCGTCAGCATACCGGCCCGGTTTTTTATTGCCTGTCACCATCCCCTGCAGCAAGCTTTCATTTTTCGCGAACTGATGAAACAGTACTGCCAGAATATGCAGGCCAACGATGCCCAGAAGCACATTAAAGGAAATTTCGTGGAGTTCAGTAAGAAGCAGACTGGTGTCATAACTCACCATCGGGAATAAGGGCCCCTCGAACAAAACATCATCCGTAGCGAATAATCCCGAGACAACCTGAAATCCGACAAGACCTAACAAACCAAGCACCGCCAACGCACCCAGGGGGTTATGGCTGAGATAATGCAACTCTCTTCCGCTGAGCAAATCCCGGGCATACACCAGAGTCGATTTCGGAGAACGGATAAAGTGACTAAATCTGGCATACGCAGGCCCAGCCACGCCCCACAGTACCCGGAAAATGATCAATCCCAGAGCCGTCAGTCCAAAGGCCTGGTGCCAATCCATCCAGCCCTGCTCGACAGTCAGCCAGGCACCCGCCAGACAAACAGTCAGCCCCCAGTGGAAAATACGGATAAATATATCCCAGACGTAGGTTTTCTCAGACACAAGGGGCTCCCGCTGGATGGTCTTCAGAAATTTTACGAAAATGCTGACGACATCAAATTTTAAGAGGAATTAATCAGATAGTTTACGGAAGTGTGTGAAGAACGAACGTACACGACTATAAATAATTGTCAGGGCCAGATAGGCACACCTCTCCAAGTCAGGAAAGAGTGACAATATCAGCAATTCTCAGAATGCTTCTGATGTCTCCGATGGTCACTGTCAGTAGATTCATGGTCTGGTAGTGTGACGAGACCAATACGCATCAAATACCGAAGGAGAATGGTATGACATGGATGATCACAGGTGCGGGAGGCCAGGTAGGCCAGTGCTTGCAGCAACAACTCAAACAATCGCGGCGCCGCATCATCGCGCTCAGTCATAGCGCATTAGACATCACTAACGACAAACTACTGACTCGTGTACTCGAGGCCAGCAGACCCAGAGTGATCTTCAACTGCGCTGCCTATACCCACATGAATAAAGCAGAGCAACAGGGAGAACTCGCCTGGAAAGTCAATGCGAGGGCACCCTCAACACTGGCCCGATGGTGTAACGACAATGGCGCCTGGTTGATTCCTCTGTCTTCAGACTACGTTTTCTCTGGCTGGATGGCTGATGCCTACTCTGAAAGTGCCTTACCCTGCCCTTTATCAGAATATGGGCGAAGTAAACTGGCCGGAGAGCAGTCAGTAATGGAAAGCTGCGATAGAGCCGTCGTCATCCGTACGGGTTGGCTGTTCAGTCAGTATGGTAAAAATCCACTTTGTTACATGTTGAACAGTGCTCAGAAGTCCCTCAAGATCAATGTGGCAAGCGACGCCTATGTTTCTCCGACACCCGCTGTCTCGTTAGCCGAAACCATGGTAGAAATTGCCAGTCTGGCTGAACAGGGGCGTATTGCCAGAGGGCGATACCATTTCGCCGGTACGCCAACTGCGAGCACTTATATTTTTGCAGGTGAGATGCTACGTCAGGCCAACGAGTTAGGGTTAGTCGACCGTCGCTGCCGTCTGTTACCAGAAACGATTAACCCGCCGGGTTCGGGCGCAATGAGACCACACAATTCTGCCCTGGTATCGCAGAAGCTACCCGATTTAGGTATTTATCCACCCGACTGGCGCACAGAACTGTCAGCTACTCTGGAAGCAATCAAAGAGCGTCAGAGTCTGGGCGAGCCCGGTCTCTGTCAGGCCTTTGCCTCGTAAACAACAAAGCTGTAGTTGTATGGATTAGGGCCTTCGGCGGCGAAATCTTCGCGAGCAACTTCCTGCCACAAGCTTTTGTCGTACTCAGGAAAGAAAGCATCCCCCTCAACGTCTGCATGAACCTCGGTCAGATACAGGCGATCGGTATGAGGCAGTGCCAGTGCGTAAATTTCTGCGCCCCCCATGATCATGGCTTCTTCCTGGCCATCAATCAGGCATACGCTCTCCGCCAGTTCTCTTGCAGCTTCAACGCTGCTCACGACCTTAACACCTTCAGGCTGGTAGTCGGCCTGCCGGGTAATCACGATATTGGTGCGACCGGGAAGTGGCTTACCGATACTCTCGTAAGTCTTTCTCCCCATGATGACAGGCTTACCCATCGTGGTTTGCTTGAAGTACTTGAGGTCATTCGGCAGATACCAGGGCAATGCGTTATTGCGTCCGATGACACCATTTTCGGCAACCGCCACTATCATGGAGAGCTTCACAGAAAAATCCCGTCGCTAAAAAATCAGCGCCTATGATAGCGATGCAGTTCTGTATTGTCAGGCGCACCGGGCTACAAATTCAGGCACTCTCTCAGCAGCGAGCGGTTTTGAAAACAGATACCCCTGACATTCGTCGCAACCCAGACCTGCCAGTCGTGATTGCGTCGATACCTGCTCGACCCCTTCTGCGATTACTTTGAGCTTCAGGCTGTGAGCAAGGTGAATAATGGAGCCCGCAATCGCATCATCGTCGTTATTTATCCCCACAGACTTAACAAAATCGCGGTCAATTTTCAGGTAATCAACGGGCAGCGTACGCAGGCTGGCGAACGATGAGTACCCTGTGCCAAAGTCATCGATAGCAATTGCGATATTTTCAAACCGTAAACGCGCAAGCGTATCTGCCGTGCGGTCGTTACCTTCCATGATCATGGCTTCTGTAATTTCGAGCGTAAGGTGTTTACCTGCAAGTCCAACCTCATCAAGAATACCAAGCACCTGATCAGCAAGATCTGGCTGAAAGAATTGTCGCGAAGTCAGGTTCACCGACACTCTGGCATCGCCGGGCATAAGTCCATCATCCAGCCACTGACGAAACTGTTGGCATGCACATTCGAGAGCCCACATTCCGAATTTCTCAATCAGTCCGGTCGTTTCGAGCACCGGAATAAATTGCTCCGGAGGAACATGACCAAATACCGGGTGATTCCAGCGCATCAGCGCCTCTACGCCATAAAGGCGCTGCCCATCCATACTCATTTGCGGCTGGTATTCCATGGATATCTGGCGGTTATCCAACGCATGATAGATCGCCTTCTCCAGACCTCCGCGAATCCGGTCCTCGGCTGAGTGGGCGCTGTAGATAACATAGCTGTTCTGACCGATCTGTTTTGCGCCAGATAATACCTGCTCGGCATGCAGAATCAGATTGCCGGCGTCGTGGTCCGCTTCGCCAGCGAGTGCTGCGCCAATGCTACCCGAGAGTTTTATTTTTTCTCCCTGAAAGGTCACCGGCGCATCCAATTGGGCGCTGATTTTTTCGCAGACCTGAATCAGGTTACGCGTCTGTCGGAGGTTTTCGGCGATCAACGCAAAGGTGTTGCCGCCAATCCGGGCCAGGGTGTCGGATTTTCGGGTGACAGAGCGCAGTCGCTCTGTCAGTTCAGTCAGCACCGCATCTCCCGCAGAGTGGCTGAATGATTCACTCAGCCGGTGAAAATGATCAAGATCCAGGATCACCAGCCCCATCGGTTGCTTACTTCGTTTATGGGCTTCCAGCGAGTGTTCAAGGCGATCCTGAAACAAGTAGCGGTTGGGCAGCCCGGTAAGAGGGTCCAGGTAGCGGTTCGAACGCAACGCGCATTCCCGGGTTTTTCTTGTCGCAGCCGTGCGAATAGCAGGAATCAGCTCAGCGGAACTGGTCACTACCTCCTGCGCGCCTAATTCCAGTAGTCGCTCCATACGCATGTCCGGGAAGTTCAGCATCACAACCAGAGGCGCCTCAGGCAAGGCCTGTGTGGTGTAATCGAGAATCTGCGCCAGCCTCTCGCTGTAAGTCGAGGCATGCAGCACGATTACGCCTTCTGACTCCATCCAGCTTTCGGCGAGTGATTTACCATCCTCACAGAGACAAACACGGACAGCTCTCGGCAAAGCTGGCTCAGCTTCATCGATGGAATGCCAGAAAACGATAGGTGTTTCGAACTTAACGGGTTTAATGAAAGACACTACAGAACCTCCCTGTGACGTATACAGAGAGTGTAGAAGGCCTCCCGGTATTAGCCCGGGAGACACACAAAAGTCAGGCGTCAGTTCTCAGACGGAAAATGACGCCAGAAAACAGGCACCCGAGAACAACCGATCAGACAGCGACTGGTGCCTTAATATGTGGGTGAGACTCGTACCCTTCGATGACAAAGTCTTCGAATTTGTAATCAAAGATACTCTCTGGTTTACGCTCAATCACCAGCTTAGGCAAAGGCAATGGTTCACGGCTTAGCTGCAGATCCGTTTGCTCAAGGTGATTAGCGTAAAGATGAACGTCACCGCCCGTCCAGACGAAATCCCCCACTTCAAGGTCGCACTGTTGAGCCATCATATGAAGCAGCAAAGCGTAGCTGGCGATATTAAATGGAACACCCAGGAAAATATCTGCGCTGCGCTGATAGAGCTGACAGGAAAGCTTGCCGTCAGCGACGTAGAACTGGAAAAAAGCATGGCACGGCGGCAGCGCCATGTTTTCAATTTCACCCACATTCCAGGCACTGACAATCAGGCGGCGGGAATCAGGGTTGTTCTTAATCTGTTCAACTATCTGGGTGATCTGATCCACGTGGCGACCATCCGCTGTCGGCCAGCTACGCCACTGCGAACCGTATACGGGCCCGAGGTTTCCTTCTTCGTCTGCCCACTCATCCCAGATAGAAACGCCATTCTCTTTCAGATAACTGATATTGGTATCACCGCTCAGGAACCAGAGAAGTTCATGAATGATGGAACGCAGGTGCAGCTTTTTGGTGGTCACCAGCGGGAAGCCTTCACTCAGATCAAAGCGCATCTGGTAGCCGAAACAACTGTAGGTACCCGTTCCGGTGCGGTCTTCTTTAAATACACCGTTTTCACGAACGTGACGCATCAGATCGAGGTATTGTTTCATGCTTTATTGGCTCCACTGTTTGTGCCGTTACGGTAGGCCCAGATCAATAAAATCAGACCAAATACAATCATCGGCAGGCTCAACATCTGCCCTCGGGTCATCCAGCCGAACATATCGAACCCTATGTGCGCATCCGGCTCACGGAAGAACTCGGCAATAGTACGGAAAACCCCATAACCAATGAGAAACATCGCGCTGACCGCTTTCTGCGGGCGAGGACGGGATGAATAAAACCAGAGAATAACAAACAGCAGCAGGCCTTCCAAACCCGCCTGATAGAGCTGCGAAGGGTGACGGGCAAACTCGTCAGCACGTGGAAATACCATCGCCCAGGGCACATGCTCAGGATCGGCAACACGCCCCCACAACTCGCCGCCAATAAAGTTACCGATACGACCGAACATTAAGCCCAGAGGAACGAAAGGCGCACCGAAATCACCGACGTCAAAGAAACTCTTCTTATGAATTTTGCAGAAGATCAGAATGGCGGTCAGAACGCCAAGCAAACCGCCATGGAAGGACATTCCCCCTTCCCATACCCGGACAAGCCAAAGCGGGTCTTCAAGAAACTGCGGAAAGTTATAAAACAGCACGTAGCCCATGCGGCCACCAATCACGACCCCCATCGCGCCGTAGAAGATCAGATCCGATACCTGCTGGGTCGTCCAGCCACTGCCGGGCTGTTTAGCGCGCCATGTTGCCAACAGGTATGCGGAGGCAAATGCCGCAAGGTACATCAGGCCGTACCAATGTACTTTGATAAAACCAAGTTCAAACGCGACTGGATTGATATCCGGATAAGTCAGCATGGTACTTCCCTGACGGTAAAACAGTTAAAAGAAAATAAAGCGGATTCCGACGACGCAGAGTAACACAGCGAACAACTTTTTCAGCAGCGCCGCATCAAGCTTATGCGCCAGGCGCGCACCCACCTGAGCACAAGGTACGCTGGTCAAAGCAATCCCCAGAACAGCAGGCCAGTATACGAATCCGGTAGACCACTCTGGCAGAAGATCATTCCCTTGCCCGGCAATGATATTGGTGACTGCTCCGGTCAGAGCGATCGGAATCCCACATGCAGCAGACGTCGCTACTGCCTGACGCATACTGAAGCGCATCCATGACAAATAAGGGACAGTAAACGTCCCACCGCCGATACCGAACCATGAAGAACCGAAGCCAACAATACTACCCGCACTCATCAAGCCAAGAGCAGAAGGTCGATCTCCCTTGCCTGGCGGCTCCCAGCCGGTGAACATTTTCAACGCCAACAGCAGCGCAAAGACACCAATGATGTTCTGCAATACCGGACCAGGAACTTCACTGATAAGGACCACACCCGCCGCCGTACCAATAACAATTCCGGCGGCCATACTGCGCACCAATGACCAGTCGATCGCGCCATTGCGGTGATGCTCACGCACGGAACTCAGTGAAGTAAATACGATAGTGGCGAGAGAGGTAGCCACGGCCATATGGGTAAGCACCTCGGCGGAAACGCCCTGTGCTGCGAAACTGAAAATCAGTACAGGAACAATCACCATGCCCCCGCCGATTCCAAACAGTCCGGCAAGCACGCCAGCAAATGCCCCCACCAATAAATAGAGTAAAAAGGTCATACAGATCGGTTCTTCTTCATGGTCGCGGCATTATGAAGCATTCGTGCTTGGTGTACACTGCCGCTATGTGCTTAATCGTTTTCGACTGGCAACCCGGTCAATCTCAGTGGCTGCGCCTGAGCGCAAACCGCGATGAATTTTATCAACGCCCTGCGGCGCCGATGCACCCATGGGAAAATATTCCCGGGCTGTACGCTGGCAAAGATCTGGAGCAGGGCGGTACCTGGCTTGGATTCAGAGACACTGGTCGCTGGGCCGCACTGACCAATGTTCGCGCCCCGGGAGCAGGCCCTCAGAATCCCAGATCACGCGGTGAGCTGGTCACAGACTTTGTTGAATCAGACCTGCCAGTAGAAGACTGGCTGCAGAGAATTAACTGCGACGACTATGCGCCGTTCAATCTGCTCGCCGGTACAGCCACAGAACTCTGGTATCTGAGCAACCATCCTGACCGCCAGCTGAGGCGACTACAAGCCGGTCGCTACAGCCTGAGTAACGCCCAACTTGATAGCCCGTGGCCAAAGGCCGAGTTAGCAAAAGAGCAACTCGCTCAGGCTGACAGCGGATTCGCAACGCTGCTGAACCGTCGTGATCCCTGGCCCGACGAAGTTCTGCCTGCGACTGGCGTCCCCATCCTCTGGGAGCGGCTTCTTTCGGCTCAGTTTATCATCGCACCAGGATACGGTACCCGTTGCAGTACCGGCATTCTCGCTTCAGGAAACGATGTCCAATTACAGGAAATCACCTGGAATGAGCAAGGCGAAAACGTCGGCGAGAGAAGCTACAGATTAGCCATTAAAGACAGGTAGTCTGTCCCCGTTTGTTACAAACGAATACGCAAGTGTGAGAGCGAGTTCGAAAAGCACGTCCATACTAAAGCTATGACGTGTATAAATCGCAGAACACCGAACAGCCACACACACCGCGTGCCTCTGATTGTTGGCGGGGTATGCGCGTTGCTGCTGTTTGCGGCGCTGGCAGCGAGCCTCCATACACGACCTTTTATGCCACCCAGTGTTGCGCAGGAACACATGGAGCATTGGCTGATTGAGGGTGCCCGCAAGGTCGCCGGTGAAGTCAGGCTCCGGCACATCCGCAACATGGAACCCTTTTACCTGAAACGTAACTACCAACCTATCTGGCTGGACAGTTACCAACTGCGCCCGGAAGCACATGAACTCATCGAGCTTCTGCGAGAAACTTCCGTCGATGACTGGCGCAATTACGGTTATTCATTGGATACGCTTGAACGCGAGATGCGCAAGCTTACTAATCTGCCGGAGCAGGCCACCGCCATGGAGGTACTGCTCACCGATGCCTTCGTGACATACGCAGAGCAGGCTCTCAATAACGAACTGATCCCCAACGCTGACGAGAATGACCATCCAACCATGCGTAAGGTCGTTCTGTCTGGCGAGGACCGGATCACAGAAGAACAGATCATCACCCTGCTGCATGAGTCCGTACGCCAGAATAAACTGGATGAACTACTGGCTGGCATGGCCCCCCAGCACGACGGCTACCGACGCCTTCGCGCCGAGCTGAAACGCTATCGTGATATCGACCGAAGCGGCGGATGGCGCCCTATTTCTCACGAGCTGACCCTGAATGCTGGCGACCGCCATGTCGAGGTCCCGTATCTGCGTTGGCTGCTCGACCAGTATGGCGATCTGCCCAAAGGCACTCTGGCCTGGTTCCTCGGGGATAAGAGCGAAAAGACTTTACGCGCCCCAGCGCGGGAGAAAAATCCCGATCTGAGCAAGCCAGAGTATCTGTTCGATGGACCAATGCGGGCCGCCATTAGTAGCTTCCAGCAGCGACACAAGTTAGAAAGCACGGGCAAGCTCAATAAAGAAACCATTGATCGCCTGAACATTCCGCCCTACCAGACAGCTCAGCGCATCGCTCTGAACATGAAGCGTTGGCGCCAGTTACCAAACGACCTTGGCCATCGTCACATCATGGTCAATATGGCGGATTACTCAATGCGCCTGATGAATGGCGGATCTCCCGAGCTGGAGATGAAGGTGATCATTGGCCGACTCGATCGGCGTACGCCCGTCATGACAGATCTGATGCGCATTATTGAAATCGCCCCGACCTGGACGGTGCCTCCACGTATCGCCAGTTCCTACCTGCTTCCTAAACTGAAGCGTAACCCTGACTACCTGAAGCAAAAAGGCTTTGACGTATTACAGTGGCGAAACGGCTCAGCCGTGCATGTCTCAGCGGATGAAATTAACTGGAAGAAATACAGCGCTCGCAACCTGCCTTACACCTTTGTACAGCGTCCAGGGAAACTGAACGCACTGGGCACGGTGAAGTTCCTGTTCCCGAATGATCAGAGCATCTATCTGCACGATACTTCTAATCCGGAGCTGTTCACGAAAGATCAACGTGCTCTCAGCTCAGGCTGTGTCCGGGTAGAGAAGCCCCGACTGTTGGCTGAGAAACTGCTTCAGTCACAGGATGGCTGGCATCGCGGACGCATCGACGAAGCGATTGATCACAACCGTACCAGCCGTATCCGCATCAAAGATCCTGTACCCGTACATCTGATGTACTGGACTACCTGGGTCGATGACAACGGCAGCCTCCAGATACGCGATGATGTCTATCAGCGCGACCTCATCGGCGGTACCGCCACCCACGCCAGCCTGTAACAACTACTTACACGCTGGCGCGTATTTACGAAATACGGACATGACACACCTGTCGTGACGAACTTACTGATGAACTACGCCTGATTTTTCCCGTTGGACTTTTGGCATACTGACCTCTCACTGTAATCCCAATGTAACAGGAGTCAGAACATGCTGGACCGTCGCCGTTTTCTGCAACAGTTTGCCGCTGTTTCTGCTGCAGGTATGACAGGCCTCAGTACAAATGCTTACGCCGCCTCAGAATCAATCATTGATCCCGGCCCTGATCGTACTTTGAGTCTGTACAACATTCACACGGGTGAAACGGTCAAAAGTACCTTCTGGTCTCAGGGGCAGTTTATCGACAGTGAAATTGAAATGATCGATATGCTGGTACGTGATTTTCGCGCCAACGATGTAATGGCAATGGACAGAAATCTGTATCAGGATCTGTACGAACTACAGACCCGCCTCTCACCCAACAAGCCGATGTACATCATTTCGGGTTACCGCTCGCCGAAAACCAATGCCGCTTTGCGTAACGGTTCTTCAGGCGTCGCGAAGAAAAGTCTGCATATGCAGGGTCGCGCAATCGACCTGCGCATCCCTGGCGTATCTCATAAAGAACTGCATCGTGCGGCGCTGGAATTAAGAAGCGGTGGCGTTGGTTACTATCCAGACAGCGGGTTCGTTCACCTTGACACCGGACGGGTTCGCCGCTGGCAGGGTTAATCCCCTGAGAAGGTTTTAATTCAGGCCGACATTCGGGCCGATAATACGTCCGAAACCGGCCTTCTCCAGCATCAGCTGCAAGGTTGATGCGATGACTTCACCACTCTCCATGGTGATGACTTCTTCGAGTAGTTTCTCTGCCCATTCACGGCTGATGCCACGCAGGACCGACTTCACTTTCGGCAAGTTAGTCGCGTTCATCGACAGGCAGTCATAGCCCATTGCCATCAGCAGGACAGCACCCATGGGGTTACCTGCCAGCTCACCACAGACACTGACAGGTTTACCCTCCGCTTTGGCATCATCGACGATGCGTTTCAGTGCCTGCAGAACCCCAGGATGAAACGCCTGATAGAGATCAGCAACACGAGGGTTGTTGCGGTCAACGGCAAGCAGATACTGCGTCAGGTCATTACTGCCGACCGACAGGAAGTCGACGCGCTGAGCCAGATCCTTGATCTGATAAACAGCCGCAGGAACTTCCACCATAACGCCAACTTCAGGCATCTCGACCTTAAAACCTTCTTCGAGTGTTTCTACATGCGCACGGTAAATGAGGTGCAATGCCGTATCCACTTCAGCAACGTTGCTGATCATCGGCAGCATGATACGAAGATTATTGAGGCCTTCACTGGCCTTCATCATGGCGCGTACCTGCACCAGGAAAATCTCAGGATGATCGAGGGTAACGCGAATACCGCGCCAGCCGAGAAACGGGTTTGCCTCATTGATAGGGAAGTACGTGAGCGCCTTATCCCCACCAATATCCAGCGTACGCATAGTCACCGGGTCTGGACTGAACGTCTCGAGCTGCTCCCGGTAAATCTCCTGCTGCTCACTCTCCGACGGGAAGCGATCCTTCATCATGAACGGCACTTCGGTACGGTACAGGCCCACCCCTTCGGCACCCCGATCACGACTGCGCAACGCATCTGTAATCAGGCCAGTATTCACCCAAAGGGGAATGCGATGTCCATCGAGAGTTTCGGCCGGTTGATGCAGCAGGCCCTCAAGATCTTCGGCAAGCGCCTGCTCTTCTTCGTAGATGGCATAGTACTGCTCACGCAATTCATCATTTGGATTCGAGAACAGAAGGCCACGGTAGCCATCAACGATCAGGTCTTTGCCATCAAGTTGAGCATGCGGCAAGTCTACGGCACCCATCACAGTCGGGATACCCATAGCACGCGCCAGAATCGCCACGTGAGAGTTGGAAGAGCCTTTCACCGACACCATAGCGCGCAACTTTTCAGTCGGCACTTCACCCAACATGGCGGGCGTCAGTTCTTCGCTGACCAGAATAGTATCATCAGGGTAATCGTCCGGGCGCGAGGTCGCTTCGTTGCCCTGTAAATGCGCAAGAATACGTGTACCAAGGTCGAGAATATCGGTAGCTCGTTCGCGCAGGTAAGCATCTTCCATCATCTGGAAGTGACCGACGTACTCCATGACTACCTGACGCAGTGCCCCCTGCGCCCAGTTGCCCTTATTGATCGAAACTTTGACCTCAGCACCCAGAGCGTTGTCGTCCAACATGTTCAGATACACGTCGAACAAAGCCATTTCTTCGGGGCGCAGTTCGCCTTTGAGCTTGCCGCCTAACGAGCGTATCTCTTCTCGCGCGGCTTCCAGCGCGAGATCAAAGCGCTCCAGTTCGATCTCGACCGACTCAGGTTCACGATCAACCACTCCCGAGAGGTCTGCCGCGGGTGAAATAACCACCCCCGTACCAAGGCCAACGCCCGGCGCACCCGGAGCACCGGTGAAGCGGGTACTCTTTTTCGGTTCGGTGGCTGTCTGTGGAATATGAAGGATATTGCCGGTCGCTTCGGCATGAGCAATCACGCCCGCCAGCTGCGCCGACATGGTCACCAGAAACGCCTCTTCACCAGCATCAAACTGACGGCTGTCGCGCTGCTGTACCACCATCACGCCCAACAGGCGTTTGTGGTGGATAATCGGTACGCCAAGGAAGGACATAAAAGGATCTTCCCCGGTCTCAGACAGGTACTGAAAACGGGGATGCTCAGGAGCATTATCGATATTCAGGGGTTCTTCGCGGGTACCGACGAGGCCAACAAGGCCCTGTGAGCCAGCAAGGCTGACCTTACCCACAGCGTCCTGACGCAGACCTTCGGTCGCCATCAGAACGTAGCGCTTTTCATCAGGCTCATACAGATATACTGAGCATACCTCGGTCTGCATCGCCTCGCGGATACGGGCAACCACTACCTTGAGGGCCTCACTCAGTTCGGTGACTGAGCTGACCTCCTGTACGATACGTCTCAGTATATCGAGCATGTTTTCTGTTCTGGCCTCGCTATTAGGCTCAGTTTATCTCGTTCGTTGTTATTATCTCCGGACTCAGCCGGACTTACGCTGCAACCTTGCAATACGCGGTGCCAGTTCCGCCAGTGCGCGACGGTAGACATCGCGCTTAAAGGCAACGACTTCACCAAGAGGGAACCAATAACTCACCCAGTTCCACCCATCAAATTCGGGGTTGCCCGTCGCTGAGAGGTTAATCTCTGATTCCTCTGCCAACAACTTCAGCAAGTACCATTTTTGCTTCTGCCCAACACACACAGGGCGCTTGTCGCGTCTGACCATCCGCTTTGGCAGGCGGTAGCGCAGCCAACCGCGGGTCGAACCGATGATCTGTACGTGCTCGGGTAAAAGACCCACTTCTTCCTGAAGCTCACGATACAGTGCTTTCTCCGGCGACTCTCCGCGCTTTATTCCCCCCTGTGGGAATTGCCAGGCATTCTGACCAATCCGACGGGCCCACAGCACCTGCCCCATTGCATTGCAGATGATGATGCCGACGTTCGGACGATACCCATGCTCGTCTATCACAATGCCATCCAACTCTATCTATTCACTCAACCTTGCCGATTTTATCGCAAAGATCAAGGGCGCACGTCGGGTGCGTAAAACATAATAAGGAAAGTATGGCTTGTTCCCGCTAGAATAGCGATCTGTTTCTGATTCATCTGCCAATACAGGGCCGGTTACCGTGGCATTAGCAATTTTCGATCTCGACCATACCCTTCTCTCTGGTGACAGCGACCACGCCTGGGGGCAATTCCTTGTTGATCGTGGTCTGGTCGACCCGGAAGTCCACCAGCGCCGCAACGATCATTTCTATGAACAGTACAAAGCGGGCAGTCTGGATATCCACGAATATCTTGAATTTGCCATGCGCCCATTGACGGAATACGACGCTGATCATATGCATGCGGAGCGCGACATATTCCTCAACGATCGTATTGAGCCTCTGGTCAGTCAGAAAGCAAGAGACCTGATCCGCCATCACGAAGAGCGCGGGGATACCCTGTTAATCATTACAGCCACCAACGGGTTTGTAACCTACCCGATTGCCGAGCGACTGGGCATTACACACATTATTGCGCCGCATCCAGAAGTCATTGATGGCCGCTACACCGGTAAAACCGTCGGCATCCCGAGCTTTCAGGATGGCAAAGTGACTCGCCTTAAAAGCTGGATGGAAGAGCATAGCCACGACATGGAAGGCAGCTATTTTTACAGTGACTCGCACAACGATCTGCCGCTTCTGCGTCTGGTCGATCATCCGGTCGCCGTCGACCCTGACCCAACACTTCAGGCAGAAGCGGAAGCCAATGGCTGGCCAGTCATCAGCCTGCGGGTAGATTGAGAAGACTGAATCGATGAAGCGCCTGGCCTCCGCATTACTGGGATCAATGCTACTACTCTCCGCCTGCACTGACGGAGAGCACAACAAGCCCATGAGCACCGAGGTATCGGGCCTGCCTGAGCCGGAAAGCCTGGCTGTTGATGAAGCCTACCCCGAGCGATTGATTAATATTGCCTATGCCCAGCTTTCAAAGTCAGTAGAGGCTGCACAGGCACTTCAGTCGAGTGCTGAAGCACTGCGTAAGAACGCAACACCAGAACGCCTTGCAGAAGCCCGGAACCACTGGCGTGCCAGTTACTCCGCCTACCTGTCGTCGCTTGCTGCTTCTGACATACCGGTACGCGAACCCAGCGAGTGGTTTGCCGCCAAACTGACACGAAGACATCTGGCAGAACAGATAAACAGTTGGCCCGTCGAACCCGGCTATATCGATTACCTCGAAGGTTACCCCTTCACTGGTATCGTTAATGACACGACTCTGGTTATCGACAGAGAATCTCTGCTGGCACAACATCAGTTTTCCGATGTGACCTACGTGAGTGTGGGCTACCACGCGATTGAGTTCGTCCTCTGGGGAGAGAATGGTCAGCGCCCGGCGTCTGATTTCGATATGAATGCTGCGAAACCCGAAGAAGGCGACAGCAGTCCGGTCGCTCATCACGAGCGCCGCGGAGACTACCTGACGACATTGGTCGGCATCCTGATTGCTGACCTGCAACGACTGCAGATGCGCTGGACACCGTCCCCGGAAGCTCAGGGGTATTATGCGCAACTGCTCTCTACAGCGACCCCTACAGAAACATTACAGGCCAGCTTGCTGAACGTGAACCGGATTATTGAACAAGACCTGCTGCAGAACTACCTGACAGACATCGGCAGTAGCCCATTCAGTGGAGGGACACAGGCCGACGTGGAAGCGATACTCCGTGGAATTCGTCAGGTACTGATTTCAGAAGATGGGACAAGCGGCCTTCAGCCACTGCTGACAGCGCGCAAACAGGAAAAGGACTTGGCGCTTCTGGCAGAGGTAATTGCTCAGACCAGTGCAGACACCGCCTGCATTGCAGGTTGGCAAACGGCAGTGTCTTATCTGGAAGGTCAGTCAGCATGCCGCCAACAAATGCTGGAACTGCTGATTACCCTGAAGCAGATCAATGATCAGCTGGGCCTTAAGATCCCAGCGAGTGGCTGATCAGGCTCAGCGCGTTGGCAATACGCGAGCAAACACCGCTTTGAGATAGCGTGTCTCAGGAATAGCTGGCAGCACTGGGTGGTCTGCCCCTTGAGAGCCCACATGCTGAATCAATACTTCACGATCAAGCTCACGCCCCAGAACCCGCAGAATATCCGGCAAGCGGTCATCGGCCAGATGCATAGAGCATGAGCCCGCGACGATCATGCCGTCTTTGTTAAGAAGTCTCATCGCAATCTGATTGATGCGCTTATACGCCTGCTCACCCGCTTTAACATCTTTACGACGTGGGATAAACGCAGGTGGATCGACAACAACGATATCAAACCGCTCACCGTTATCGCGTAGTTGTTTCAGGGCAGCGAAAGCATCCCCTTCCCAGCAGTGCAATTTATCTTCGACACCATTAAGTGCCGCATTCTCTTCAACCCAATCCAGCGCCTGTGCAGAAGCATCAACACAATGTACTTCACTTGCACCATGGTTAGCCGCCTGAACGCCCCAGCCACCGACATAACTGAAGACATCCAGCACACGCTTACCCTTCACCAGGCGATTGAGCTGCGCGCGGTTTTCACGGTGATCATAAAACCACCCGGTTTTCTGACCATGAATGACCGGCGCCATAAAGCGTGTGTCATTCTCGATTAACGGAGCGCAATCGTCTTCCAACTGACCATGAACAATATCAACGTACTCGTCGAGGCCTTCGACCGCACGCAGTTTACCGTCATTTTTCAGCACAATCGTCGCAGGTGACGCCACTTTATGAACCGCATCGATGATGTCGTCGCGCAGCATCTCCATCGCAACGCTGGAGATCTGAATCACAGCAACATCACCAAAACGATCAATCACCAGACCCGGCAGGCCATCACTGTCACCATACACCCAGCGATAACACTGATGTGGATACCAGAGTTCACGACTGCTAAGCGCCACCTGAAGTCGGTGAACTATCAGCGAAGCATCCAGCAACTGCGAAGGGCTTCGGCTAATAAGACGCCCGCAAATTAATTGATCCGGATTCATCACTGCAACGCCAAGTGGCTTACCACTCGCCGCCTCAATAACTACCTGCTCCCCGGCCGTGATATTTTTCAACGGAGTTTGTGCTGTATCGACTTCATTACTGTACACCCAAAGGTGACCAGACTTCAGACGACGCTCCGTCTTTGGCTTCAGGCGCAGAGAGGTAAGCATGAAACAGGCTCCGGTAGAAATAGAGAGTTGGAAACAATGATGTGCAGAGCCCGGGAGTATACGCGAAAAGCCCCGGCGCATCATACGATTCGCCAGGGCCTTATAGGTGCTTTTCAGCGTTTACTGCCGCTATCTCGATAGCGTTAGCTTGTCAGGCTATCAGTAGGTCATTACCACCTTAACCGCATCCGTGACCGCTGATGAATCCACAAAGCCAATGGCTTTCGGATCACCTGCAACGGCATCAATCACGGCAGCGTCACTGTCCAGAGACTTTGGCGGTACGCCTTTACCGGTAAAGATAAGGCGCGACCAATGTGACTTCATCTGAGGCTCGGATTTACCGACCGCTGCATCCAGAAATTGCTGACGGATATCCGATCCTTCTTTCTGGTCCAGTGGTTCTGCCTGCATATCGTTAGGGAATTTCGAGCTTTTACCAAGATAGATTTTCTTAATATCGGCATCTGAAATTCCGGCTTCGTTAGACGGATGAACAATCACTGCAATTTCCGCCATGCTGGCGATCGAAAACAATGAGAGCAACATCCCGCTGAATACGACACGAATAATTTTTACGACATTCATTAAGTTACTCCTCAATTAAAACATCAGGTCGACGCCGACACGTACGAGTGACGGTGAAAACTCACGATCGCCAGAGCCATCCTCAGGCTTTAGGGTGACATCATCCTGGGTGTATTCGAACTTCAACGCCGCAGCTGGGTGATAGTCATAACGCAGACTCACGGTCACTGCCGACGATTCTTCTCCTGCGCGATAGATATCGGGAATTGCACCAACCAGTTGCTCGATTCCAGCCGCAGAAACATCGTTAGTGGCTCCACCAGCCGCAGCATTCAATGTAGCTTCGATATTTTTCTGAGAAAGTAGGTCAATCGTGTCATCGTTATTCGGTGAACTGTAATTCGCATAAGTCAGGCCCAGCGTATAGGCATCCCAGCGATAACCGGTAAATACATACCAGGCCTGACGGTCATTTGAAGTCGGTGAATCATCAATCACAATATTTGCGTACTCAGCCGCAGCGACCCAGGTCCCCCAGTCACCCGATAAACCCGCGCCTAAATAGGTGACCGTATCTTCATCGACCGTTAACAGATCAAGCTCATCATCGGTAAGCGCCAGCGCTGGATTGATACCCGCGAGTGCATCACCAATACCATTACCAACTTCGTTATAGGCCGAAATCGTCAGATCAGACATGGTATACGTCAGGTGAAAAGTCAGAGCATCGTATGTCAGATCCCAGAACAGGCCGATCTGATTTTCATTGTCGATGACAAGGTCACGCTCACCGAAGTTAGCCGTCTGGCTCGTGCTGCCAAAAAGGAAATTCAGACGTGATGTAAAATCGCCAATATCCGTCAGGTGCTCAAACATAACGCCATCCGTATTCTCGAGGCCCCCGAGGTTATAAACCTCAGGTGGTGGCGTTACCCAGGAGTAGGCGTAACCCACTTTCTGAAAATCTGAATACAGGAAGAAAGGCACCCGCTGACGGCCCATCTTAACGCTCCATTCATCGTTGAACTGGTACTTAAGAAACGCCCAGCTCAAGTCTGCGTCATAGCCACTGCGCCCTTCTGCCGTCAGCTGTGCTGTTGCCGTCAGGCCATCGCCCAGATCAGATGCAAACTGAAGCCCAAACTGAGAGTCATACTGGAAGTTCCCGGTCTCTCCGTAACCGCGATACAGTTCGCCGGGGATCTCTTTGTTATCGACCACATTGCCGTAATAGAAGGAGGCAAAACCATTAATTCTCAGGTCAGCTGCAGAGGCTGTGCTTGCAACCGCGGCAGCCAGAACTGTCAGGCCGCTTTTGCTCAGATTGTGTAATTTCATCGGGTTACTCCGTATTCATCGTCCACTAACCTTAGCTTCTTAAATATGTCCCGCCAGGAATGACCAGCGCGAGAACCTGACTTTTGTAACACCGTTCACCTAATTCAAAAATAGCTTGATCTGATTCGTCAATTTTATTGTCTGTGGCTGGCTGATCGGTAGTTTCGTGACTATGGTTTACTGACAGATTTACACAAAGGTAAGCAGTCATGACCTGGTTCAGCCGCCTCAGCGTGTTCCACAAAATCATGCTCATACTCGGCGTTTACGCGATTTCCAGTGCTATCAACTTCACGATTGGTATCAAGGGCGTTAACGACACCAAGAGCTACATCGTTAATCTTGAAGAACGTATATACGAATCCGTACAGCTGGCAACACAGAACAGCTTCCTGTTGCAGCGTGCCGATGAAATGTTCACTCAGTCGGTGACCGCCGGTGACCCTGAAATGCAGACGTTAGGTGAAGAAACCGTTGGTGATCTCCTCAGCAATATTGATCGCCTGCTCACCATTGATACCTCCAACAAAGATCTACTCAGCCAGATCAAAGTCAGTGCTGCGGAATATCTCAGCGTATCCAGCAAACTGCTGAATAACCTGCTCAGCGATAACCCTGATTTCTCACAACTGCAAAGTCTCGGTTCGCAAAAATCCGATCTTCTGAGCGAGACCAATGCGCTGTTAAAGCAGCACAAAGCGAACGTTGATACGCAATTCTCCTCGGCGATCGACGGAGCCCTGTCGAGCAGCTCCCGCACCCTGAACATGGTGACAGTGACCAATGTCGCATTTCTGATTTTGCTCAGCATGCTGATTTTCTATATCGGTCGCCTGTTCAGTAACACGGTTAATTCAATGAAGAACTCTCTGGCCGATCTGGCCGATGGGAGCGGTGACCTGAATACGCGCCTGAAAGTAGAAACCGCTGACGAACTGGGTGTCATGACACGTAACTTCAACGCTTTTATGGACCGTCTCAATGAGATTATCCGTAAGGTTAAAGAAGTGGCTCCAGAGGTGGGAGACGCCGCAAACGCCATGAGTGGCAGTACAAAGCACGTCCGCTCTGTCACCGAAAATATGAGCCACAGAGCCTCAGAAGCGACCTATGCGATGAATGAAATGGCTAAATCAATCGAAGAGGTCAGCCAGTCAGCCAGTGAAGCCAGCGGTGTTATGCAGGAGACTCGCGATGAATCTGCCGAGAGCCTGAAGATCGTTGAATCGACCATCAATAACTCTCGTGAACTGAACTCACAGATTCTTGAGGCCTCTGAGCGGGTCGAACGACTGGTACGCGACACCGGCGATGTATCGACCATTCTCGACGTCATCTCAGCCATTGCTGAGCAAACAAACCTGCTGGCTCTGAACGCAGCAATCGAAGCAGCTCGTGCAGGCGAACAAGGCCGGGGTTTTGCGGTGGTGGCTGACGAAGTCCGTGCCCTCGCTTCCAGAACCGCGTCTGCGACGACCGAGATCCGCGATGTCCTGGACCGCCTGGAGTCCGCCGCCAACGAGACAGTACAGTCGATGACATTAGCGAAAACCCAGTCTGAACAGAATGAGCAAAATGCAGAGCAGACAGGCAAACATATTTCGCAGATAAAAAGCCGCGTAGAAAGTGTGAGTTCGATGGGGCTGACCATTGCTGCGGCGACTGAAGAGCAAACGGCGGTTGTGAGGGATACGCACTCAAGCATCAGTGCAATGAACGACACGGTCAGCGAGATCCAACAATCATTTGCTGAACTCGCACGCCTTGCAGACAACCTGCAAGGTGCGGCCGGGCATCTGCAGGACTCAACCTCTAAGTTCCGGATCTGAGGTTACTGCTCCACTTAGCGCAACAACCTGCCGGGCATGGAGTAAATGCTGCTGACACCCCGGCGGGGAGCACCAGCAGCGCCCGGACACCTTGTGAAGCAGATACGCACAGGTGCACATTGATTACAAAATAACAAACACCTCTGCTGAGTTCTGACTAAACTTAGTTCACTACTTTCCGGTCCCGATTTCGGCAGGCAGCCATGGCGCAACCTCTTACAGATCAGCAGATAAGCGACATCATGCAGGGCATCCGCGTGCCACCGCAGCCGCAGGTGTTGGTTGATCTGCAAATGGAGCAGATGTGCCCCGACCCGGACCCGCGCAGTATCGCAAAGCTGATCAGCCAGGATGTCGGCCTTACCGGTGCCATCCTTAAGGTAGTTAACTCGGCAGCCTACAATCTCAGTGCGCCAAGCACGTCAGTCGAGCATGCGGTCAATCTGATCGGGATCGATAGCGTAATCAACGTAATCAATGGTCTCGCCATCCGCAGCGAACTCAGTGATGCCAACATTGTGCAGCTCAACCGCTTCTGGGATACCGCCACCGACATTGCCAATATCTCCGTGGATATCGCCCGTACCATCAACTTTGAACCTACCGACTGGGCCTACATGCTCGGCTTATTTCACAATTGTGGCATTCCACTGATGATGATGCGGTTCGATAACTATTTTGATGTTATGGAGGAATCTTATGCGCACCCTGACAGGCGCGTAGTGGATACTGAAAATGCCATACTCAACACCAACCATGCTGTGATTGGCTATTACACGGCCAAGTCGTGGCGGGTTCCGAAACCCATCTGCGACGTGATTGCAGAGCACCACAATGCCACTCATTACTTCCGCCCGGAAAATACGAGCGACGATGAGCGCAAAACACTACTGGGCATTCTCAAGCTCGCGGAGCATATCTGCGGAAATTACCGAATTCTTGGCCAACAGGACGAAGACCTTGAATGGCAAGCATCAGGAAGTGAAATTCTCGCTCACCTTGGCCTTGGCGAATACGACGTAGAACAACTGACGCTCTCGTACGATGAGAGCGGCGTGGGCGCTCAGAACTACTGAAGCGCCGCTAGTAGCTTACTGCAAGCCCATCGCTTTCATAACGACGTGCTGTTTTATCGGCATCATTTTATCGAACAGGCGCATTCCCTCGTTGCGTATCAAGCGCACCAGAGGCTGGTCTGACGCAAACAAACGCTTAAAGCCCTCCATTGCTGCCATGGTCGCCAGATTATCGGCCTGTCGCCGGCGTTGATATCGAGCCAGTACCGCATCAGCACCCGGAGATAGCCCCTTATCAAACGCTCTAAGAATCTCTTCAGATAACACCTGAGCGTCTTTAAAGCCAAGATTCACGCCCTGACCAGCCAGCGGGTGAATCGTATGGGCAGCATCTCCGGCCACAACAACTCCCGCTTCGTAGTACTGCGATGCATGGCGCTGGCGCAACGGGAAGCGCTGTCGGCGTGATACTTCAGTGACTCTCCCCAGCTTGCCTTCAAAGGCGTCGGTAAGTGCAGCGCAGAAGTCTTCGTCAGACATCGCCAGCACCTTGTCTGCTTCATCTGGCAAAGTCGACCAGACGATTGAGGCAAGATGATCATCGGAATGCAGAGGAAGGAATGCTAGAGGCCCTTCCGGACGGAAGCGCTGCCAGGCGGTCTGTGCGACGCTCTGCTCAGTACGTACAGTCGCTACGATCGCATGATGGCCATAATCCCACTCACGGGTCGTCATCCCGGCCATCTGACGCACGTTAGATAGCGCACCATCAGCACCCACGAGAAGACGGGTTTTGAGTGTATTTCCGTCCGCCAGAGTCACTGGTACCCAGCCGTCTGCATCTGGGTTATCGAAACTCTGTACCGCGGTTTGAAGACGCTCGATTGAACGAGCCGACTCTGTCACCTGATTCAATGCCGTCAGCGTCTGTCGATTTTCAACGATATGCCCCAGCGCCGGAACGTGCAGGTCGGTCGCATTAAAGGTGACCGAGCCCGTCCCCTCTGCGTCCCAGACGTGCATCCGGGTATAACCACTCAGCACCTGGTGCGGAATAAGTTCCCAGGCACCGATGTCTGTCAGGAACGCCTGAGACTGGGCCGTAAGTGCACTGACCCGTAGATCATAATCATTCACACCATCGCACTCGCCCGCGGGCACAGGCCCAGATGGGTCAATCAGAGCAACGTGTATATCATCCGTGCCCTGACTCAGGGCCGCGGCAATGGCCTGCCCAACCAGCCCCGCACCTACAATGGCAACATCAAACTGCATAATATTTATCCCAGTTTCGCGGCTGTATGACCCAGCCCCATAGCATGACGAGCAAACAGACGTCGAGCGACCGGAGCAGCTGCCATGGTCAACAGACCCGCATCGCGCAGAAATGCAACTGCCGGTACTTTGCTGCCGAATATTTGCGGCAGAAGATCACTGGCTGTAATGGTATTGCGCTGATCAGCCGACTGCTGCTGAAGGTAGGCTTCCAATACCTCCAGACTGCCCACATCCTGCCCCTGCATCGCCGCCCGGTTGAGATGTTCAGCAAGGGCCGCAGCATCTCTCAGTGTGAGGTTAAACCCCTGACCTGCTACAGGATGAAGGCTGTGCGCGGCATTACCCAGTAAAACCAAAGAGCGCCTGACCTGCTCGGATGACTTAACCAACGCCAGCGGATAAGTCAGTCGCTCGCCCATGGCGGATATCTTACCGACCCGGTATCCGATACGGGCCTGCAACCGTTCGATCAGTGCGTCATCCGCCAACGCCAGAACGTCATCGACCTCATCATCGCTAAGAGTCCAAACAACGGCGTATTCATCTTTATTCAATGGTAAAAAAGCGATCGGTCCATCACTACTGAAGCGTTCATACGCCCAATGGTCATGAGGCTTATCACATTTAACCTGAGTCACCAGTGCCTGCGCACCGTAGTCTTTGCGACTTTGCTCAATGCCCAGCTGGCGCGGCAGTGGCGAGCGGCCGCCATCGGCCATAATCAACAGTTTTGTAGTCAGCGTATGACCATCATCCAACTTCAGTTCAGCGCCCTCTGCGGTCATACACACAGTTTCTGCACAGTTTGGCGCCATCACATGCAGCTTGTCTGAGTCGTTCAGGCCCGCCAGTAAGCCTTGACCAAGGCGATGATTCTCAATGATATACCCGAGCGCTTCGGTGTTCTGTTCATTAGCATGCAGCTGAGCCTGACCGAAGCGACCTTCATCGCTGACCTGAATGTGATCAATACTGCAGGCGTAGGGGGCAATGCTGTTCCAGATGTCCAGCTCTTCAAGTATCTGTCTCGTTCCCCAAGAGAGTGCAGTTGCTCTGCCATCGAACGATGGAGGTCGGTCTCTGTCGTCTTTATCCCAGCTCAGGGGCTGACGATCAATCAGGGCAATGCTAAGTCCAGCCGCACGTGCAGGTGCCAACAAATGAACCAGACTGGCGCCGGCCATACCGGCACCGAGAATGGTGATGTCTACCTTGCTGTTATCTGTACTCATAGCTTTACGCACTCATCAGAGCTTCAATATCTGCGATCTCTTTCACGACGTCTTTGGTCAGAACATCGCAACCATCTTGAGTTACTACGACATCATCTTCGATACGGATGCCGATACCACGCCATTTTTCATCGACAGATTCATCGTCAGGTGCAACATAAATACCCGGTTCAATGGTCAGTACCATGCCCGGAGCGAGCGTGCGCCACTCGCCCTCCACCCGATATTCACCGACATCGTGCACATCCATACCCAACCAATGTCCGGTTTTGTGCATGTAGAACTGGCGATACGCGAGCGACTCAATCAGCTCGTCAACCTCACCACTCAAAAGACCGAGCTCAACGAGACCGGTTGTCAGTACTTTAACTGCAGCCTCGTGAGGCTGATTCCAGTGATTACCTGGTTTAGTCGCCTCAATCGCTGCGTGCTGCGCATCAAGCGTCAGTTGATACAGTGCCCGCTGAGGCTCACTGAAACGCCCGTTAGACGGGAACGTACGGGTAATATCAGAAGCGTAGTAATCCAGCTCACATCCTGCATCGATAAGTACCAACTCGCCATCATTAATGACGTCATCATTGCGCGTATAGTGGAGTATGCAACCGTTGTCACCCGAACCGACAATCGACGGATAGGCAGGCCAGCGACTACCCGCCGCCATGAAGATCTGCATAATTTCAGCTTCCAGCTGATACTCGCGCATTCCCGGGCGCACAGTCTGCATAGCACGGGTGTGTGCCTCGGCACTGATCTCGGCTGCATGACGCATCACCGCCACCTCAGCATCCGATTTAATCACACGCTGCTCATGAAGCAGGTGATCCAGCGCACTGAATTCGTGAGGAGGTGTTGCACCACTGCGCACCTGAGCCCTTATGTGATTTACCCATTGCATCAGCTGGCGGTCAAACTCCGGGCTCGTGCCCAGATTCGCATAAATACGATCACAGCCTTCGATCAGCCCTGGCAGAATATCGTCGATATCAGTTACCGGGAATGCATCGTCGCAGCCTAAAACCTCAGGCGCCGCTTCCGGACCGACACGACGTCCAGTCCAGATTTCCTGCTCTTTGATTTTTTCCTGACAGAACATCACGTATTCGCCATGTTCACGCCCGGGAATAAGCACCAGCACCGAATGCTCTTCATCAAAGCCACTCAGATAATAGAAATCGCTGTCCTGGCGGAAAGGATGTTCAACATCACGGTTGCGCACGGTGACGGGCGCAGAAGCCAGAATCGCGATGCTGTTCGGGCTCATTTTCTCCATTAACGCCTTACGACGTTTTGCGTACTCGGCAGAATCCAGCTTGATCATAGTGATCTCTCTCAGCATCTTGTGTGCGTTGCTATCGTGAATATCCAGATTGATTTTCTGTCTCGCGAATCAGTGCAGTGTTTTCTGGGTGGCGCCTGCAGGCGGCTGCGCTGGCTTGTTGTATGCGTAAAAGACCGTGAGCGCCGCAACACGAGCGTGCTCTGCCAGCTCGTTCAGCAGCTGCACATTTTCAGGGTCGTTCACATCATCAACCTGCGCCTGTGAGAAAGCGTCCAGGTCCTGCAGTACTTCCATCACGTCTTTATCAGGGCGCCCGGTAATTTTGCCCGAAGCCCCCAGGCCATCAAGGAAACCCTTGCTCCACTGTGCCAGGCATTCAACCTGCTCAT
Source organism: Thalassolituus sp. (assembly GCF_984348125.1). Classification (NCBI taxonomy): domain Bacteria; kingdom Pseudomonadati; phylum Pseudomonadota; class Gammaproteobacteria; order Oceanospirillales; family Oceanospirillaceae; genus Thalassolituus; species Thalassolituus sp. The sequence continues at coordinate 35,309 of NZ_CFHJLR010000008.1, read as the reverse complement.
CGACGTCCGCTTCTTCATCGTCGGGCAGCAGAACCTGATACGCCATATCTTCAGCGCCGAGGGTGTCGACAACGTCTGCGTAGAACCCAACAAGTAGGGGGCGCAGCCCTTCCGAAACCTCTTCAATCTCAAGGTAATCGGCAGCTTCCTGAAGCCAGTTGTCAGTCGTAAGGCGAGCACCTGCAGAGAGAAAACCCGTTAACCAGCCATGCAATGCCGACGGCGATTGAAAGCATTTATCGTCTTCCCACTGGTCGGCGAGTTCGGGATAATTCAGTGCCATAAGAACCTCAGAAACAGTTTATGGTCAGATTGTACCACTTGGGGCGACCTGAGTAAGAAGATGCGTCCCAAAACCGGGGCCGCACGTTGACCATTTGCCCGACTGCCTCTTATAGTACCCACTATCTGGCAGCCCTGTGCCCGACAATAAATAAGGTGACGGACCGCGATGCAAGAGGCCGAGATTCAAGCACTACTACAGAAGATCGAGAAACTGCTCGATATTCATGAAGATCTGCGCGAGCAGAATAAGGCCATGCGCAATGCCGAAGCCGCCTGGCAGGCAGAGCGTGCGAAGCTGATTCAGCAGAATGAAATCGCGCGCCGCAAAGTCTCTGAAATGATCACCCGCCTGCAGACTCTGGAGCGTAACAGTGGCTAAGACCCCAAATACCGTATCCCTGACTATCATGGAGCGCGAATATCGCATCAACTGCCCAGAAGGGGCTGAGAGCGAACTGCGCGAAGCTGCGAATTATCTGAACGACAAGATGCACGAAATCCGTGAAGCCAGTTCGAAAGCCGGCAAGGTTTTAGGCGCTGACCGTATCGCTGTCATTGCAGCCTTGAACATCACCCACCAGCTGCGCGAAGCAGAGAACGGCCAGGTGCAGGTTAACAGCGACATCGAGCGCCTGAACAAGCGTGTCGATGCCCTTCTCGAAGAAGACTCACAACTCGAGCTGTAAGCCTTTCGCTGCAGAAAAATAGTGTTTTTCTGCAGCACTTCACAAATTCTCACCTGGTTTTCCGTGACATTCGCCCCCCGCTCTTTGCTATACTTCATTTGCTCCCTGGAGTGCCTGGTCGGTAAAGACCTCGAGCCGATGCTTATTACCCAGGAGGGTTTCTCTCGTTGTTGTGAGCATGTCCGGCATGACCGGAAAGCCTGATTCGATGACCGAACCCCCCACCTTGAACCATAGGGTTCAAGGGCTTTATCCGACATAAGGGCGCACCAGGGAGCTTTTCTTTTCTGGAAGCCTCTCCGTGAACAAGCAAGAACTCCGTAAACTGATCCGCAAAAAGCGCCGTGCCCTGACACCTGCGCAACGTCATAAAGCTGGCCGTAGCCTGACCCGTAGCCTACACCACAGCACTCAGTACCTGAGCGCTAACCGGGTGGCTCTTTACCTGAGCAATGATGGTGAAATTGATCCACACTGGGCCATCGAAGATTTGTGGAACCGGGGAAAAGAAGTTTACCTGCCAGTACTGCACCCTCTGCGCAAAGGCTACCTGACATTTATACGGTACCAACCTGAGACGCCCATGCGTCGCAACCGGTTCGGTATATCAGAACCAGACTTCCGCCGGGGTACCCATGTACCAGCGCGCTTTCTCAGCATGGTTGGTCTGCCACTGGTTGCGTTTGATGAACGCGGCAATCGTCTGGGGATGGGCGGTGGCTTTTACGACCGCACGCTGGCATTTAGCCGTCGGCCAGGCCAGAAACCCGTCCTGATTGGTTGTGCGTACGCTTTTCAGGAGATCAGAATGCTGCCTGCCGAGTCATGGGACATCCCACTGCAGTTTATAGCAACAGAGAAAGGGATAACGTCCCTTTCGAATTAACCGAAACCCACAGATATCAGCCGCCGTTATTCAGCGGATACTCGCCTCTGAGGCAAGCACTGTCGGGTCGCGGCGCTCTTCAGCGGCGATACTGGTGACGGCAGAACCAATAATGGCGAGGAGTGAGAGAAATATAAGTACATCTGGCTTTCTCATTACTCAGTGTTCCCAATTTTAAGCTGTTATTCTTACTTGAGGAGTCATCGGCTATAACCCGTGCTCCCCATTATTTTTTATCATTGCGACCGAAAGTAGACGTTTATCGTCTTTAGCAACCAAAGGCGCATTTAGCCCTAAGCAATCAGCGAGCCAAGATAAGGCGCTATTATGAAATTCTGGTTACTCAAATCCGAGCCGGACGCATTCTCTTACAATGACCTGGAGAATGCCCTAAACAAGGGCACAGTATGGGATGGTGTGCGTAATTATCAAGCCCGCAATATCCTCAGAGACGACATAAACGTGGGCGATAAGGCTTTTTTTTACCATTCCAGCTGCAAAGAACCCGGAATTGTCGGAATCTGCGCCATCACTGAGACGGGTATCATTGACCCGAGTTCCCTTGACCCGGCATCAAAGTATTATGATCCAAAGTCGTCACCGGACAATCCACGCTGGATAACAATTAATGTCGTGGCTGATCGTGCCCTGAAGAGGGTCATCACGTTGAAAGAGCTGCGCCAGCATGAAGCACTGAGTGAAATGGTGTTACTGAATCGCGGACGGCTATCCGTGCAGCCCGTATCAGAAAGTGAGTGGGAATATATTCTGGGGTTGGAGTAACCGTTCGGGCTTACAACAACCTGGCTGAGAGTATTTTCTGGCCGTGTGCAGCATGGATGCTGCACCCGAGCCTACAGGGATGTATTTACGGCGAGGCAGAAAATACTCTCAGCCAGGTTGCTGTAACTGCGTCAGCGCCCCCTCGATACTAAGCCGCAGAAACCGGTGTATTCAGGGTCTGTTTTAAGCGCTCAGTTATCCGCTGATACATATCCGCCCGCTTATCCCGTGACTCGTTCACCAAGTGATGGCGGCCGTCTTCAAGAATAAACAACTCGCGAGCAGTAAACTTAGCTTCCAGCACCTTCATATTGTGGCGCCAGTCGACGGTGCCGTCGTTATCCCCTTGCACAACAAACAAATTCACATCGGTTGCAGGCTGAGCCTCGATAAAGCGCATCCAACGGATCAATGCACCTACCCACTGCACACTCAGATAGAGCGACTGGAGCGGATCTTGTGAGCGGACGAAATCGAGAAACTCTTCATCAGACGATGAATCGCCATGCTTACGCTTCATCTGTTTCATAAACAGACTTACTACAGGGTGAAAGATAATACCCTTGCGCCAGCCGACAGGACGCACCAGAGGTGCAAGCAGAATCACATCCTTGAACGGACAGTCGTTGACTGTGAAACCGCGTTTAAGCAGATAATTAATCAGGATGGCTCCGCCGGTGCTCTGGCCAAATGCCACCAGATTAGAAGCTGGCCCTTCATCCATGTTCTCAGTGACCTGATCCATCAACCCACTGAATACCGCATCGTATTCCTGAAAATCCCGAATCGTCGCCTGCTCACCGCTCGACAGTCCGTGCCCCGGCAAATCAAAGGCAATCACGTTTAACTGCTGACGCAGACAGTAATCAATCAGCGAACCGTACAGCCCAAGATGGTCATAGTAACCATGAATGATTACCGCCGTGCCACGTGCATTCGGGCACATCCAGCGTTGAACAACAATCTGAAATTCCGCGATATTGAGGTAACCCGCCTGATGAGAAAGGGCCTCGGCCGAATCTTCAAAATTTAGGTGGTAATGTGCGCTGTAGGCACTCAGCTCCGGGCCGGGATCGGCATCAGGCAGTAACCAGTCAAATTCTTTCAGCTCAGCGACAACTGATTCACGGCTCCAGCTCATAAGTGGCCTGATGATCCTGTTGAGTAGTTTAACTTTGAGATCAAGTATAGAGGGGGATTGCGGGGTTTAAAACGATGTTTTCATACCCCGCAGGTCGCGTGTTCTCAGCCCGTATGTACCGCACCACGTGCGGCGTGCAGTTTCCTGTAGCTTTCGACTAAGCGCAGGTGCTTATCCAGACCATCGAGGCGATTATTGGTTGGCGTCAGGCCATAGAAGCGAACAGTACCTGCGATAGAGCCCAACACTGCATCCATGCGCGCATTGCCAAACATGCGACGGAAGTTGTGTTCGTATTCACTGATGTCCATATCGTCAGCGAGTGTCACCTCAAGGGCGACATCCATTGCCTGATAGAAAAGGCCTCGCTCGACGGTATTGTCGTTATATTGGAGGAATGTTTCCGTAAACTCTTTCGCTTCTTCTAAACGTCCAAGTGCAAGACACAGCAGAAGCTTTAACTCCAGAATCGTCAGTTGGCCCCACACCGTATTTTCATCAAACTCAACGCCAATCAGGGTAATAATATCGGTGTAATTATCCAGCTCACTTTCTTCGAGACGTTCGAGTAAGGCATCAAGTTCGTCGTCAGAGCGCGAATGGATATTCAGAATATCGTCTCTGAAAAATAATGATTTATTGGTGTTATCCCAGATTAAATCTTCAACTGGATAGACCTCAGAAAAGTCGGGCACCAGAATACGAACAGCGGGCACGCCCAGTTCGGTATAGGTTGCCATATACGCCTCTTTTCCAAGATCTTTAAGCAGATCAAACAGTGCGCTCGACTCTTCTTTAGTTGAGAGAGTGCCGCCCGCGGTGAAATCCCAATCTACAAAATCAAAGTCAGCCTTATTGCTGAAAAAGCGCCAGGAAACGACACCCGTCGAATCAATAAAATGTTCGACGAAGTTATTTGGTTCGGTTACTGCCAGAGACTCGAATGTCGGCTTAGGTACATCGTTCATGCCTTCAAAGCTGCGGCCCTGCATCAGCTCAGTCACACAACGCTCCAGTGCCACTTCAAAATCCGGGTGAGCACCAAACGAGGCGAAGACACCGCCGGTTCTCGGGTTCATCAGGGTCACACACATCACCGGAAACTGACCACCCAGCGAAGCGTCTTTCACCAGAATAGGAAAGCCCTGCTCTTCGAGGCCCTTAACACCTTCTACGATATTCGGATAACGACTCAGAACCTCTTCAGGCACATCAGGCAGGGCCAGTTCGCCCTCCAGGATTTCGCGTTTTACAGCGCGCTCAAATATTTCAGACAAGCACTGAACCTGCGCCTCTTCGATGGTATTGCCTGCGCTCATACCATTACTGAGAAACAGGTTCTCAATCAGGTTAGATGGGAAATACACCGTCTCACCATCAGACTGACGAACATAGGGCAAAGAACACACTCCCCGTTCGATGTTGCCCGAGTTCGTATCGATTAAGTGAGAGCCACAAAGCTCACCATCCGGGTTATAAATTTCGAGACAGTATTCATCAAGAATACCTTCGGGCAACTCATCTGCCGGGCCGGGCTGGAACCATTTTTCGTTCGGATAATGCACGAACTCTGCATTAGCAATCTCCTCACCGAAGTACTGATCGTTGTAAAAGAAATTGCAGTTAAGACGCTCCATAAACTCGCCCAATGCGGATGCCAGCGCTGCATCTTTGGTCGCACCTTTACCATTGGTAAAGCACATCTGAGAATCCGCATCACGGATATTCAGCGACCACACATTCGGCACGATATTGCGCCATGATGTGACCTCAATTCGCATACCAAGATCCGCCAGCAGGCCCGTCATCTTCGCAATAGTCTGCTCCAGCGGGAGGTCCTTACCGGTAATGTGGGTACCTTCACCCGCCAGTTCAGGGACATCAAGCAGCGCCTGCGCATCATCATCGAGGTTCTCAACCACGTCGATCTGGAACTCAGGCCCCGTCTGAACCACCTTCTTTACCGTGCAACGATCGATCGAACGGATAATGCCGGTTCGGTCCTTGTCAGAAATATCTTCTGGCAGCTCAACGTCGATTTTGAAGATCTGGTTATAGCGGTTTTCTGGGTCAACGATATTGTTCTGGGAAAGGCGGATATTCTCAGTGGGGATATCGCGGGCGTTGCAGTACACCTTTACAAAGTAGGCCGCACAGAGCGCCGACGATGCCAGAAAGTAATCAAATGGTCCGGGCGCTGAGCCATCGCCTTTATAACGGATCGGCTGATCAGCGATTACGCTGAAGTCATCGAACTTGGCTTCGAGTCGGAGGTTGTCGAGGAAGTTGACCTTGATCTGCATGGTGGCGCACCGGAAAAGAGTATCTGTGCGCCATTATCCAGTTTTGGGAAGCGATGTCGCCTTAGTCTCTTCTCGGGGATAAGATCCCCTCCTACAAACACCCGCGAAATCGTATTTTCTACAGGCACAAAAAAGGGCCGCCGAAGCGACCCTCTTTCAACTCAGATAATCCGAAGATTACACAGAGTAGTACATGTCGAACTCTACTGGGTGAGTAGTGTGTTCTACACGGTGAACTTCTTCCATCTTCAGCTCGATGTAAGCTTCGATCATGTCTTCGGTGAACACGCCACCAGCAGTCAGGAAGTCTTTATCAGCTTCGAGGCTTTCCAGAGCTTCACGCAGTGAGCCACAAACCTGTGGAATCTGAGCAGCTTCTTCAGCTGGCAGGTCGTACAGGTCTTTGTCAGCTGCATCGCCAGGGTGGATCTTGTTCTTAACACCGTCCAGGCCAGCCATCAGCATAGCTGCGAACGCCAGGTATGGGTTAGCCGTTGGATCTGGGAAGCGAGCTTCAATACGCTTACCTTTAGGGCTTGCAACGTATGGGATACGGATAGAAGCAGAGCGGTTACGGGCAGAGTATGCCAGCATTACTGGAGCTTCAAAGCCTGGGATCAGACGCTTGTAAGAGTTAGTAGACGGGTTGGTAAACGCGTTCAGTGCTTTAGCGTGCTTGATGATACCGCCGATGTAGAACAGGGCAGTTTCAGACAGGCCAGCATAGCCGTCACCAGCGAACATGTTTTCGCCGTCTTTCCAGAAAGACTGGTGTACGTGCATACCAGAACCGTTATCGCCAACAACTGGCTTAGGCATGAAGGTAGCAGTTTTGCCGTAAGCAGCTGCAACGTTGTGTACAACGTACTTCAGCATCTGAACTTCGTCAGCTTTCTTAACCAGAGTGTTGAACTTAACGCCGATTTCGTTCTGACCAGCGTTTGCCACTTCGTGGTGGTGTACTTCTACGTCCTGACCGATTGCGATCAGTGTGTTACACATAGCAGCACGGATGTCGTGCAGGCTATCAACTGGTGGTACTGGGAAGTAACCGCCTTTAACACGTGGACGGTGGCCCAGGTTGCCGCCTTCTACTTTAGAAGCAGTTGCCCATGCGCCTTCGTCAGAGTTGATTTTGTAGAAGTTGCCCTGCATGTCAGAGCCCCAGGTTACGTCATCAAAGATGAAGAATTCTGGCTCTGGACCGAAGAATGCAGTGTCACCAAGACCAGTAGACTGCAGGTAAGCTTCAGCGCGCTTAGCAACAGAACGTGGGTCACGCTCGTAACCTTGCATAGTTGAAGGCTCGATGATGTCACAACGCAGGATCAGAGTAGCGTCTTCAGTGAACGGATCCATGTACGCAGTTTCGTCATCTGGCATCAGGATCATGTCAGATTCGTTGATGCCCTTCCAACCAGAAATAGAAGAACCATCGAACATCTGGCCAGTTTCGAAGAATTCTTCGTCAACATAAGAAGCCGGAATAGTAACGTGCTGTTCTTTACCCTTGGTGTCAGTGAAGCGCAGGTCTACCCACGTCACTTCATTCTCTTTGATCAGGTTCAGAGTGTTCTCTGACATTGTCTTTCTCCAGATGCTGGTTCTATTAAGTTCGGGGCTCGCCCCGGATTCCATGCTCACTGTTAGAGCAAGTAGTGTGCCATTTTGGACATCACTGCAAACCCACTACTTACGGGCTAGACCGGAATGTCGCACACTCTGAATGCACCTCTATGAATCACACATCTGGCAATGTGCACTATTTTGATGCAATTATTTCCTTCCATCGGTGTGCGATTTCAGGCCCGCACAGTATATGTTCACAGCCCCCCTGCCGTATATGCTCTTTGGTGCAAATCCACGCCTTTTTTATCCTGCCTTCTGGCGTACCGAAACCTCTTGTGTATTACTGCGACACGGCATGAAAGAAATATCCCAGCTGTAATGTGTTTCAGGTATACTCCGCGCTCAAATTTTAACCTGCTCCTGACTCTGCTGACGCAGTGCCATCAGGGCTCACAATTCTGAAGGCTACTGTTGTGATTGAGAATCTCAGAAACATCGCCATCATCGCCCACGTTGACCACGGTAAAACTACTCTGGTCGACAAGCTCTTAGAGCAGTCCGGTACTCTGGACCGCAATCAGGGCGGTGAGCGCGTGATGGACTCCAACGATCAGGAGAAAGAACGCGGTATTACCATTCTGGCGAAGAACACCGCCATTAAATGGAACGACTACCGTATTAACATCGTCGACACCCCTGGACACGCCGACTTCGGTGGCGAAGTAGAACGTGTTATGTCGATGGTTGACTCAGTGTGTCTGCTGGTAGACGCGGTTGATGGCCCTATGCCTCAGACCCGTTTCGTAACTCAGAAAGCATTCGAGCGCGGCCTGCGTCCTATCGTTGTTATCAACAAAATTGACCGTCCGGGTGCACGTCCTGACTGGGTAATGGACGAAATCTTCGACCTGTTCGACCGCCTCGGCGCGACCGAAGAACAGCTCGATTTCCCTGTGATTTACGCTTCCGCCCTGAACGGTATTGCTGGCGATGATCCTGAGAACATGGCTGACGACATGACGCCACTGTTCCAGATGATCGTTGACCACGTTGAAGCTCCAAAAGTTGAGCTCGATGGCCCGTTCCAGATGCAGGTTTCTGCACTCGACTACGACAGCTTCGTGGGCGTTATCGGTGTTGGCCGCATCACTCGCGGTAAGCTGAAGCCGGGTACTGACATCCAGCTGATCACTGCGGAAGGCAACACCCGCAAAGGTCGCATCCAGCAGGTAAAAGGCTTCCACGGCCTGAACCGTGTCGACGTTGATGAAGCTGCGGCCGGTGACATCGTTTGTATCTCGGGTATCGACGGCCTGAACATTTCTGACACCCTGTGTGCTGTCGGCAATGTTGAAGCTCTTCCGCCACTGACGGTTGATGAGCCTACCGTAAGCATGACCTTCCAGGTGAACGACTCGCCATTTGCTGGTAAAGAAGGTAAGTACGTTACCTCGCGTAATATTAAAGACCGTCTTGAACAGGAACTGATCCACAACGTGGCTCTGCGTGTTGAAGAAGGTGACAGCCCGGAGAAATTCAAAGTCTCTGGCCGTGGTGAACTGCACCTGTCGGTACTGATTGAAACCATGCGTCGCGAAGGCTTCGAAATGGCCATCGGTAAGCCGGAAGTGGTTCAGAAAGAAGTCGACGGTGAGCTGCAGGAGCCATACGAGCAGGTTGTTATCGACATCGAAGACGAGCACCAGGGTTCCATTATGGAAGAAATGGGCAACCGTCGCGCTGAAATGACCAACATGGTTCCTGATGGCAAAGGCCGTACGCGTCTTGAGTTCATCATGCCAGCACGTGGTCTGATCGGTTTCCGTAACCAGTTCCTGACCATGACGTCCGGTTCAGGCATCCTGACCAACGTGTTTGACCATTACGGTCCGGTTCAGACCGGTCTGGGCTCTACCCGCCACAACGGCGTACTGGTTTCTATGGTTGCTGGTAAGGTTCTGGGTTATGCCCTCTTCACTCTGCAGGAACGTGGTCGTCTGTTCGTATCACCAGCGACTGAAGTGTACGAAGGCATGATCGTGGGTCTGCACAGCCGTGATAATGACCTCGTGGTTAACCCAACCAAAGCAAAGCAGCTGACCAACGTCCGTGCATCCGGTACCGATGAAGCGATCAACCTGACACCACCAGTGAAACACACCCTGGAGCAGGCACTGGAATTCATCGAAGACGACGAACTGGTAGAGGTGACTCCTACCAGCATCCGTCTGCGTAAGAAACTGCTGACCGAAAACGAACGTAAGCGCGCCAAGCCTAAGAAGAGCTGATAGCAACGACGTTTGAATAAAAAAGCCCGGCCGAGAAATCTGCCGGGCTTTTTATTTGCTATCTGGTAGCGATTTATTTGGGATAAGAAATACGCGCGACCAGAATGACGTCTATCTCGCGCAAGCTTCGCGTTGCGCTCCTACAGTATTCCAGCCCCTGCCCGGCTGTGCTGAACAGGCGGGAGTCAGACACAAAAAAGGCCGCGAATAGCGGCCTTTTTATTACTCACTGAAATTCAGATCAGATGTCTGAAATAGACTTCAGTGGGTAGTTTGCTGGCAGTGGGCCATCAGCCGCACCAGTATCAATCGCAGCCTGTGCAACTGCAGTCGACACAACACCCAGCAGACGGCTATCAACCGCTTTAGGGATGATGTACTCAGGGCCGAATTCCAGAGAATCCAGACCGTATGCATCCAGAACTTCCTGAGTCACTGGCTCTTTCGCCAGACCCGCCAGCGCTTTAGCAGCAGCCAGCTTCATTTCTTCGTTGATGCGACGAGCACGTACGTCCAGAGCACCACGGAAGATGAATGGGAAGCCAAGTACGTTGTTTACCTGGTTCGGGAAGTCAGAACGACCCGTCGCCATGATGGCGTCGTCACGTGCTGCTGCTACTTCTTCAGGCATAATTTCTGGGACAGGGTTCGCACAAGCGAAGATGATTGGGTTAGCCGCCATCGTCTTGATCTGCTCACCAGTCACCATGTTAGGACCAGACAGACCGAGGAAGATGTCAGAACCGTTCAGAGCGTCGTCAACAGTGCGCTTGTCAGTGTCGATAGCGAAGCCAGCTTTGTACTGGTTCAGGTCGTCACGGCCAGAGTGAATCACGCCTTTACGGTCACACATAAAGATGTTTTCTGGCTTCATGCCTGCCAGGATCAGCAGCTTGGAGCAAGAGATTGCTGCCGCGCCTGCACCCAGTACAGTCATTTTAACGTCAGCGATGTCTTTACCAACGATTTCCAGAGCGTTCAGTACACCAGCAACCGTTACGATCGCAGTACCGTGCTGGTCGTCATGGAATACAGGGATTTCACACTGCTCGATCAGAGTACGTTCGATTTCAAAGCACTCAGGGGCTTTGATGTCTTCGAGGTTGATACCACCGAAAGTATTAGCAATACGACGAACTGTATCGATGAAGGCCTGTGGGCTTTCAGATTCAACTTCAATGTCGATTGAATCTACACCGGCAAAACGCTTGAACAGCAGGCTCTTACCTTCCATAACTGGCTTAGACGCCAACGGGCCGAGGTTACCCAGACCAAGAATGGCAGAACCGTCAGTGATTACTGCAACCAGGTTGCCTTTGGCGGTATAGCGGTAAGCGTTTTCAGGATCAGCAGCGATTTCTTTCACAGGCTCAGCCACACCCGGGCTGTATGCCAATGACAGGTCGCGTGAGGTTTGTGCTGGCGTGGTCAGCTCAACGCTGATCTTACCCGGCTTTGGAAACTCGTGGTAATCCAATGCCGCTTGTTTGAAATCTTCTGACATAGTCGGTGTCCAGTTTCGTCGCTGTTTGTGTAATTTCGCCTCTTACACCGCTTCTTCCGGAGGTGCTGGGGCAAAAGGGCCGTATTTAATACCAAAAACAGCTGGGAAACTCCAGAAGAAAAGGGGGAATCTGGATGATTTATGAACATTTCATGATGTCAGGCGGATTTTTTATCAGATACCGGCATAGAAAGCGTTACCCGCAGGCCCGGCGACTGGTTTTCGGCGACTACTGTGCCATTGTGTAGCTCGGTGATGCGACTCACCAGAGCAAGGCCGATACCATAGCCACCAGAGGCGTGATCACGGGCAGAGTCCACCTGCGCAAACGCATCGAAAATACGTGACAACTCTTCTTCCGGAACACCGGGGCCAGAATCACGCACGGACAAAGCCACGACTCCGCTGCGCTCGTGACAGCGGATGACTAACTCACCTCCTTCAGGCGAGAAACGGATGGCGTTGCGCAGAATATTATCGAAGGCCCGCTCAACCAGCAGCCAGTCCCAGTCAGCCTTGATGGGTTTTGAATCGATGTCACAGCGGATGCTCAGCTTATGGTCGTTACTCTCGATTTCAGCATCATCCAGCCACTCCTGTAAGCGCTCCTGCACAATGTCTTCTTCGCGCAGCAACTCTGCCTGATCCTGTTGTTGCAGACGTGCCAGATCAAGCATTTGACCGATCAGGTTATCTACCTGACCGACAGCGCGTTCAATACGATCATGCTCTGCGATCAATTTACTGCCTTCGTCTTTTTTGCGGGCAATCGCTAAAGCAATCTGAAGGCGGGTTAGTGGCGAGCGGAGTTCATGTGATACATCGCGAAGCAATTGCTGATGACTATGCAGCAGGCGCTGCAAAGCATCCGCCATATCGATGACTTCCTGTGTCAGTGCACCGATTTCGTCGTGGCGTCGATAAGTCTTACTGAGGGCAGACATATCAAAATCGCCTTTCGCCAGACGTTTCACAGCGCCTTGCAGGCGTCGGACCGGACGTGTCATGGACCAGGCCAGTAGCGAACACATAAGTGTAACTACCAGAACCACAGTCACGGGGATCAACCAGCGGTTCTCGTCTTCGAGCACGCCCTGCCAGCCACTCCGTGCAACAGCGACATAAAGGTAATTACCGCGACTCACAGGGCCGATCATCTGCCAGCCGTCGTCCTGCCCCCAGAGGATCTGAGAACGCTCTGCCGCTTCGTCGGCGAACTCTTCAATGTCGTGTGGAAGCTGACTGATGTTATCGAGGGGGGTGATGACCAGGTTCCAGCCCGGCCGCAAACGGCGCCAAAAGCGACGCTCTTCAGCAAGAATCGGACGCTGAGTTTCTACAATGGTGCGCAACAAGCGGATTTCCTGCGTGTTGGCTTCGCGGTAGTAGTCATCTTCCAGCCAGACGATGACACCAATCGCCACCGTCATGGAGAAAAACACCATCAACCAGAACCAGAGGAAGATGCGCAGAAACAGAGAGCGGTACCAGCGCACCATCAGCGGCTCACCACTACCCAGAGAGTAATAAAGCTAGTCAGCAAAACAGACCTTACACCCGCACCAGCATGTAGCCACGGCTGCGGACGGTCTTGATCCAATCTGAATCGTCGTCACGCTTACCGAGTTTTTTACGCAGGTTACTGACGTGCATATCAATCGAGCGGTCGTAGGCCATCAGTTGGCGACCCAGTGCCGCCATCGACAGACTATCTTTATCCACAAGATCCCCGACGTTTTCCATCAGGCACTGCAGCACACCGAATTCTGCGCCCGTCAGGGGCAGTTCTTCGCCACTGCGCGTGGCAGTGCGGGTCGCTGGATTCAGCTCAAGCTCACCAACCTTAAGCTCATTTGAGGTCGATTCAGGCTCTTCCGCTGACATTTCGATACGACGGAACAGCGCTTTGATACGCGCCATCAGCTCGTGGTGGTGGTAAGGCTTGGGAATATAGTCATCGGCACCGTGTTCGAGCCCCAGAACACGATCAACGCTTTCGCCACGGGCAGTCAGCATAATGACCGGAATAGAAGACTTCTGGCGCAGCTCACGCAGAACTTCAAAACCATTTTTCTTGGGCAACATTACGTCGAGCAGCACCAGGCTGTAATCACCCGACAGCGCCTGCTGTAAGCCAGTTTCACCATCGTGCACTGCAGTCAGTTCGAACCCTTCCATCGAAAGGTATTCCTTGAGCAGTTCACCGAGCTCAACATCATCATCAATCAACAGTACAGATTTCATAGCTTACCCTTAATCTTTACATTCAGAGTAACCCCGCGCTGTAACTGCGCCCACACGGTTTTACCCTTATTTACGCTTACCGATTTACGCTGACTGATCGGCCTTGGCTATATACTCTGATCGCCCGGTCACTGATCCAGCAAAGTGGCGACCCAGCGAGTGCGATCGTTAACCTCGAACGCGATCTTCACAACCATGGTGAGCGGAATAGACAACAGCATACCTACCGGGCCAAGCACCCATCCCCAGAACACCAGAGATAAGAACACTACCAGAGTCGAGAGACCTAACGTCCGCCCCATCATCTTGGGTTCAACGATGTTGCCAAAGAAAGTATTGGCAATAACGTATACAAGCGCCGTCAGCGCGGCTTCACCAACACTCAGTTGAATCAGCGCCACCAGCACAGCTGGCACCGCCGCAATAATAGAGCCGATATTCGGGATGTAGTTCAGGAGAAATGCGACCAACGCCCACATAGCAGCGTAATCAACACCAATAACCCAGAGCGCGATACCAATACTGGCCCCCGTCATTAAGCTCACAAGAGTCTTAATCACCAGGTACTTCTGAACCAGCTGAGAGAAACGGGCAAAGTGCTGAACCGCCTGAGTTTTGTCACCCAAGGCTTTTCTCAGTTTTGCCGGGAAGCCCGCCGCCTCCAGCAGAATAAAGATCACCGTAAAAAGGATCAGGAAGGTATTCGCTAAAACGCCGCCCAGGCCATTGAAAACGTTGGCGACCATTTTCATTACGGCGCCCGGATTAACGTACTCTCGTAGCACATTATCAGAGACGTCCACACCGTTGGCCTGCAACCAGGCAACCGACTGATCGACTAGCGCCTGCAACTTACTCTCGTACAGTGGCATATCCTGGTAGAACGCATTAATCGTTCGACCAACAAAGGTGGCCAGAATCGTCCCGAACAGCAGAAATCCCACAAGAATCAGAATCACAGCGACGATTTCGGGTACGCGGTGATGCGTCAGCCAGCGCATCACGGGAGCACTCAGAATCGCAATGAAGATCGACAACAAAAACGGGATCAGAATACTCGCAGCGCTTTTAACACCCGCGATCACAATCACAAAAGCAGCAGCTACGAGCAGAATATTGGTGTTCAGGCGGGTATCGCTTGGGTTCATAGAGAACTTCCTGTTGTCAGATGCCAGTACGATACCGCAGACACCAGAACGCGCCAAGATAGGCTTGCAATAACCGCAATAATCAGTAGAATCGCCACCTCTTCTTTGCGGAAGTGGTGAAATTGGTAGACACGCCAGATTTAGGTTCTGGTGCCGTAAGGTGTGAGAGTTCGAGTCTCTCCTTCCGCACCACTTACTCTCTCTGAGTAGGTGATTTTCAATAGTAACTCCACGCAGTACCCGTCTCGCTTTCCTTAGCTGGCCTATTCACGCCAATCGACAGACATCAGCAGCACAAGCCATTCGTTACGGTAGCAAGCCTCTTTAAACCGCAGTATTGTTAAAGAAAAAATCTCTCACCGATTCCAAAGCGCATGCAGTGCCTGGCAAGACGATCAGGGGTGCACGTCACCAAAAGGAGTTTGATCATGCAAACCGACAGCAAATACCTCAAGCTGAACAAATCTGAATTTCTCTATCTGGTCGTCGAGGACCTTGCACCCTCCGTCTCACAGATGATTACGCTGAGGCTTGCGACGGTGCACTCTGAGGAGGAAATCCGATCCGCCTTCAGGCACATAATGGATCTCTATCCGAAACTCAGAACAATTGTAGAACCGACGCTTTTCTCGCAGCGCCTGAAAGTTATCTCTGATGAAATTCATATCAACGCTTTATTCGATGACGCCTTCAAGATAAAGAGAGATCTTCCTTTTGATTCACAGGCTTTCAAGGATTACCAGAATGAGTTTCTCAACGAGTCATTCACTCTTCAGCAGGCACTGCCGATTAAAATCCGCTTCCTGCCCGAAGAAAACATCCTGCTGATATCAGTTCACCACATGACCTGTGACGGTGTTGGCTGGATTAATATGGTCTCGTCATTGATGGCGCACCTGAATGGCAAAGAAACCATAGCGCAAGCCCTTGAAGACCCATCAATGGTGCCGGGCGTATTCCAGAAACCCTACATCACCGCACCCATCCAGGTATTTAAGTCCTGGAAATTACTCTCAGCCGAAAATAAAAAAACGGCTCACGACAAAATCATCAGCCCGGCAGAAACAAAAACAGACTTTATCGGCTCTGTTTCTATGAAGCACCGGTACCTCCAGAATGAACTGGCCGACCTGAAGCCGAAAGCCAAATCAATGGGCTACAGCCTTAATATTTACTTCCTCACTGCGCTTGCACGAAGTTTCTTTGAGCGATACGGCGAAGAGCACGGCGATACTGTATCCATCCGCCTCTCATACGATCTGCGCACTTATTTCGAAAAAGATGCGCCTGTATTTGGTAATTACGTTACTACTTCCATACTCAGGGCGTACCGTAAAGATATGGAATCCCCGCAGCGCATGATGGAAAACCTGCAAAGCCAACTCACTACCGCAATCGACAGACTGAAGCACAAAAAGCTTTCTTACCCCTGGCTTCTTGATAAAGCATTCACTCTCGTCGGTAAGAAGCTTTACTCTCTGGGGATATTGGCAGGCAAAAGAAAAGGAACGATCCCAGTACCGACCATCCATTTTTCTACGGTTGGTAGTCTCGACTTTCTGAACAAAGCCGGCGAAGCAGCGAGGGTAAAAGATGTTATCGCTACAGTGCCGACCTTCGGGATGTTTATGACGCTCTGCAACATTGATGGCGTTTTCAATGTGAACCTGTCATACCCCTCGGCTGAATTTTCCGATGACAAAATGGAAAGCTTTATTGGCGAATTCGACCAGGAGCTGGGAAGTCTTGCGTCCATGGAGTCTGGGACAGTAACTGAAACTACTGAGCGGGAAGCAACAACCGCCTGAACGGTGAAGTAACGCTTACAATTCGCAAGCACTCACTAACCTCCTGCATTGCAATCACCGCTGTGCAGGAGAATATTCCCAAACAGTCATATCATTCCTGCCAAGTGTCCCAAGATGCCATCTGAAATTTGTCTCTATCTGTCTCATAATGTCGTCATAGAACAAAGATAAGCAGGGGATCATGATGATACGCAAAGGCACGCCAGCCGGCCGCATTGGCCTTGGAATAGCAACCACAGTTCTTGGGGCAGCACTGCCTCTCAGTAGTCACGCTCTCGATAAACAGTTTGTCGCCTACAAACAAACCCAGGTCACACCGTTTGGCGACGAGGACTCAGTCGTCTTCCCTGGCGACAGTGTTACCTTCGACTCAACCACCTTTACCGAGCTGACCTACTCCAGCCCAACCAGTAAAAAGTTCTCCGTAGAGGTATCTGCACTACTTGATGCCGACAAGGAGATCGATCAGTTGAAAGCGATATTCAACTGGGGCGGGATCATGCTGGTGACTAGCCAGGGCTCGATCAAAGGGCGCTTTTCAGAAACTGACGAAGCAAGATTTCCCGGTAATCAGGACCCTGATGAATTGTTTCAGACACTCCTCCCGGAAGATCCCGAATTCGACGGTAAGTCTCAGTTTCTTGCCGTGGGTGTCCAGCGCTACGGCGACCGCTACGTCGGTATTGGTTACGAGAAAAGCGTATTTCCTGTCCTCCTCGATGTAGACACAAATCAGAATCCCGAATTTGGCTTTAACTCCCGTACCGGCGAATTTGAAAGATACAACGAAGAAGGTAACTATCCGTATCAGGCGATTGATGCTGAGGGCACCATTGAAACGATTGGCCTATGGCTTCGGGTTGATTCACTCAAAAACAGTTTCGATCAAGTAGCAAGCACGGGAAAGCGGGACATAGGCCTGTTCCTGGATCTTGATATCCTTATGGGGTTCTCAACCTACACACCCGGTGATCAAGTAGAAATAGACTACGAAATCGCGACGGAGCAAGTTGCCGCAGACACAGGCAATCCTGGTGAGGGCACGGCACTGAACGTATCCGGAGCCTCTTCACTGTTTTCAATAAGTAGTACTTATGGTGTTGGCTTTCAAGCCGTCGCTCCCGTTGCCGACTACATCATTGGTGCCAGCCTTGGTGTCGAAGGCACTCTCAACACCTACACCTTCGAGTCCGACTACGATATCGGCCCGGGTGTTGAAGCAGAGTACGGATCTGAGAGTTTTTTCGCCACCTACGGGATATTCTTCCGTGTAGCTGGCGCATTCTGACTTTACTCTGAAACAGAGATCGCTTTACTGTGGGGTTAACCGTCTTTAAAGGATTAACCCCATGGCCTTCCCTACCGCAGTTAATGATCAGATCACTGATTCCATCACCCAAAGCAATGTAAAAGTTCTGGCCGACGCCCCTGCAATGGCCATGGGGAATTTGTATCAGGCGACCGCTCAGGCGCTTTCAAACGCAGCGCATAATGCCACTAGCGCCCAGCAGCAGGCAGGAATCATCGCACAAGCCGCACTGACCCAGGGCATATCGACGCTGTATAGCATCGACACGGCAAGTACCGCGGCTCAATTCAAAAAGACCAACCCTACAGAAGAGAAAGCAACATCGCCGGTTAATGCCAGCAACGCGTCTAAAGAAGTACCACTGGCGCAGAGGAGCACGGATAAGAATACCCTCAGCGACAGCGCTCAGAGCGCTGAGATAGAAAACGTAGCTGAGCAACAGATCGAGGCTCTGAAAACACAGTCAGAAGAAGCGCAGCAAAACATCAAAGAAAACCTGAATAAAACCATCGAAGAAGCCGTGAAATTCGCACTCGAATGTAATTTGGGCTCAGCCGACCGTTTTAACCATGCCGTGCGTGAAGTCATGGGTGCCTTCATAAGCTCACTGCAGGCAATCGCAGAGAGTGAACACAAAAGCGCGATGAATACGGTAAAAATGGCAGCAACAATTCAGACCCTGCAAGCGATGCTGGTGTTTCCTGATAAGCATGAGCAGTACGCGAAAATACTGGAGACTGTGCAGGGGCTGTAGCTCCTGCATCACTCATATAGATGGAAGTAGCACCACGCTATATCATTCGCACTTCTTGGGTAAATACCCGCGACTGATAGGAATCTCAAATCAGCGAACTCTGCAACAACCATCAACCGTGACTATTGCTATGGTCGCCCACTTCATAATCAGGTCAAGCAGGCTTCTTTATGTACCAACGCTTGTACAAAACCAGGCTTAAAACGACAACCGGCAGAATAAATGGCAGAAAAATAGTTGAGTTCTCCAGATCAATATCTTCCTTAAAGACTACTTTAAATTGCAGGGTGGAGACTGTTGCCGTGGATAAAAGTGCAGCCAGAAAATGTTTTTTGAACTCAGAAAGCTTTAGCCTCTGAAGAAGAAAATAGAAAACACACCAGAAGAAGGGGCCGCTGAATCCAAATAAGACGAGACCAAAAACCCAAATCATACCGGCGACACCAAGAGCGGGTAATAAATCCGCCAATTCACCGTCGTCGTACCAAACAATTAGTGAAAATAAGCCGCTCAACAACAAAGCAAAAGAAGTTAACGCGGTCAGCACCGACACGAATACTCTTATAAACAATTCCATTTCAACAATCCTTTGACGCCTGGGAAGTTCTCACGCTGGTGCCCATGTTTTTCCTATTACCCACAAGAGTCAACCTGCATGGCGAACTATCCACTTCCGATCAAACCGTGCTACATTGTGTACACTTGAACACAGCATAGTGAGGCGTGCCCTATGTCCACAACCATGACTATACGGCTAGAACCTGAGCTCAAAGAACGGCTGGATAAGCTAGCAACTGCTACACATCGCTCTAAATCGTTTCTGGCGAGCGAGGCATTGCGTGAGTTCGTTGAGCTGAATGAATGGCAGATTCAGGAAACTCTCGATGCCCTCACGGAGGCGGATGCTGGTGACTTTGCTTCAGAAACCGAGGTGACAGACGCGCTTAGCAAATGGCAGACGCCAAAGAAGTGACCCCATAGATGGAAATCAAGTGGCTACGCAAAGCGCTCAGCAATCTGACGCAGGAAGCAGATTACATCGCTGAGACAGATCCAGGCGAAGCGATGAGAGTCGTAGAAAGCACAACCTCTGCCATTGGCCTTCTGGCAGATAACCCTGCACTAGGACACCCCGGCCGGATTCCCGGAACACGCGAGCTGATAGTTCCTGCCACACGATACATCGTGCCCTACCGCGTTAACGCGAGGCTCAAACGCGTCGAGATACTTCGCGTTTTTCATTCATCCCGTAAGCTGCCTGAGTCATGGTGATTGTCAGATGACTGGTCTTTTAATTCTTCTTTTCTTTCTTGTCACAGGCAACCTGCTCCAGTCCCAACTGGATTCGCCTGTCCCCGGCTCTATCATCGGTATGCTGCTGTTGCTAGTGTTCCTGATGATTCGTGGGCGTGCGCCTGAGTCGCTGTCGCAGATCAGTAAGACGCTGTCGCCGCTGTTGCCTCTGTTTATTATCCCGGTGAGTGTGGGCCTCGTGACTCAGAAGGAGCTGCTGGCAGAGAACGGCGTTGCCTTGCTGGTGATTATGGCGGTTAGTATTGTGCCCGGCGCGATTGTCTGTGCGGCCATTATGAGGTTCCGGAGGAAGTCTGATGCTGAATGAGCTTCTGCATATGCCGCTGTTCTGGGCGATGCTGACCATTGCGGCATTTACTGTGGGTCAGCACATCTATCGCCTGTTAGGTAATACGGCGTTTCTGCCGCCGATTCTGACGGGCATCATTTTGGTCTCTGTGGCGCTTGAGGTCACCGGCATCAGTTTTGATACCTACATGGAGGGCGGGCAGTACCTGCACTTGATGCTTGGACCAGTGGTGGTGATGCTGGCTGTGCCTCTTTATCAGTTTATTCATGTGATGAAGAAGGAGTGGCTGCGCATCTCGCTGGCGATCAGTCTGGGCAGCGGTACCACGGTGGCCGTTGCGGTGGCGATGGCGCATTTCTGGATCGGCAATGACACGATCACAGTTACGATGTCGACCAAGTCGGTGACCACGCCGGTAGCGGTCACGGTCAGTGAGCAACTGGGCGGTATTGGTGCGCTGGCATCTGCGTTTGTCATCATTACCGGCGTGTTCGGTGCGTTGATGATTCCGCCTTTGCTTAAATCCGTTAAACTCGATGACCCCAAAGCCATGGGACTTACGCTGGGTGTCTGTGCTCATGCCATTGGTACCAGCCGTGCGATTGAGCTGGGAAATCAGCAAGCGGCTTATTCCGCGATGGCGATGACTCTGACCGCAACCTTGCACGCGGTTCTGTTACCGCTAGTGATGTAAAAAGCCACAATAAAAAAGTATTTACTATGAAAAACGCTCTAAGAAAACTCTTTGCTCCGATCCTGAATATTTTTGAAAACAGCGAAGATGAATACGTTTATAAAGAATCTCACCGAACCATTCTGATTGCCGTAGGAAGTTTGTTTCTCGTGCTGTCGGGTGCCGGCGGTTGGGTTGCTGTTCAGGCAGGTCAGGCGGGCGGCGCATTCCCGGCGATTATTTTCGGGCTGATCGGTCTGGTTTGTTTAATTGTTGGCTTTCTAGGCAATGATAAGGCGGTCGCCAACATCTGGAAAAATCGCTGAACATGGCGACCGCGAAGCGTTATCGCCTGGATCGGTTTTTAAGTGTTACCACAGGCACACCGAAGCGCTCGGTTCGCTCGCTCTTAGCGCAGAACCGCGTCACGGTAGACGGACGGGTAGCGACCGACATCAATCAACCGGTTGATCACTTCTCGCGTATTACTCTGGATGGCAAAGAGCTACAGAATCGCACTCGCCGTTATGTCCTGCTGCATAAACCGGTTGGTGTCGTCAGTGCCACAATAGACGATATTCATCCAACCGTCATTGATGTGCTCCGTGATGCAGGGTTCCCTGAAGCTGAACTTTGCGATATGCATATTGCCGGGCGACTGGATCTGAACTCCTCCGGCTTACTGCTTCTGACTAACGACAGCGACTGGTCTGAGGCGCTCATGGCACCCGATAGAAAAGTCGCAAAGGTGTACGAAGTGACACTGGAGAACCCAATAAGCGACGAGTGTGTGAAGGCCTTTAAAGAAGGCATCTATTTTTCGTTCGAAGGTATTACTACTAAGCCAGCAACCCTTGAGCGACTGACTCCCTATACTGGAACAGTGACGTTAACTGAAGGCAAGTACCACCAGATAAAACGTATGTTCGGGCACTTTAGAAATCCGGTATTGAGGTTACATCGTGTAGCGATTGGAGACATCCGGCTGGACGCCTCCCTGAAGTGCGGGGAATATCGAGCTATATCTAATATCAGTCAAAGATAGTTAGCCCTGGATTCAGCATTGTTAAAGCCGGCGCGCCTACCAATGTCTAAATAAATTGGACTGCTGCAATACCCGCAGCCAGTTTTTCTGGCGAATCTGCTCGCAAGCCGATACAAGGTTTATCGTAGTTTTTGCTCTTCTCTACTACGCCAATCTCACCCCATGCAGAGATGGTTTCTTCCGAAACTCCGTGATCCTCGCGACAGGAAATCCAGCAGTCATTAGCTGTACTTTTAAGTCCAGCAAAAAAGTGTTTCCCATATAAATAAATTCTGATCTGAGTCTTGAGTATCGTCATGTCCGATATACCAGGAACCTTCGACAAGCTCATCGCAATAGCCTCTAACCTGGCTAAGTTTCCTCCATCACGCCCCCCACGGCTGATCTTATAATCGCCTTTGTCGATGATAACTTCTCGATCAGTCTTTCTGTTTTTATCAACTGGCATATGCTCAAGCGCATACTCAATGGCGGCGAGAAGTTTGTTTTTTCCTTCCTCTCCCCAAGTTCTGGCGCGAATAGCATTTAATTTCAGTTTCAACAGTTCCTCTCGCGTATATTCATACGACTCAATTTTTCCGAGGATATCGTCTATCTTAGACATCTTAACTCCTTGTATATTGGCAATATCACCTGACTATACGTTTACATTCTGAAAACGGAACTATCGAGCAATATATTTCGACTGAATTCATTTAAAAGCTTAAATTTTTACCAACCATCGTCCCGGAAACAGTATGAAATTATGCCCGCAACCAACGATCATCCAGTAACGCACGACCAAGGATGATAGCCACTAAGCCACCGACCAGGTTAGCAATAAGCTCTGCGGCATAAATCGAACGCGACTCAAGCACCAGACTCAAGCCAACCGCCACAGGTACCATAATCAAAGCAACACGAACAACCGATTGCCCCAGCGCCCAGTAAGCACGATCAATTGCGTTAAACGCACCATTCACAACGATCAGGGCACCAAAGCCGGCATACCCCCAGACAGAGATCATTAGATACGTTGAAATAGCATCAATTACTGCTGGGCTATCAGTAAATACTGTCGCCAGAGACTCACGCCAGGTTACCAGCAAAGCGCCCGCCGTCAGGCTGTACACCACACAAAAGCCAATGGCCATCCACAACGCCCGACGAGCCCGGTCGCCATAGCCTGCCCCCCAGTTCTGACCAACGATTCCGCCAATCGAACTCGAGAGCGCCAACAAAGGTACGACGGCAAGCGCCTGCAAGCGACCACCGGCGCCAAACCCCGCGACTGCGGCATCGCCGTACTTCGCCAGTAATGCCGTCATGATAGACAGGCCGACGGGGTTTACGGAATTAGATACTGCCGCCGGGGCACCCACCCTCAACAGAGCACGAATATCCTCACCCGGATGCGCCTCTTTCAGGCGAGAGAAGTTCAGGCCGACAGGGCTTCGCGCAATCAGCACCAGTGCCAGAATGGATGCCAGCGTCCAACCCGCCACCGTGGCGTAAGCCGCGCCTTTAATACCGAAACCTTCGAAGCTACCAATACCGGCAATCAGGATAGGGTCGAGTATCAGGTTGACCAGTGCCATCATCATCAGAATGAGGGACGCCTTACCCGCCATGCCCTGAGCACGCAGAGCACCATTACCGCCCATATTAATCAACAACATTGGGAAGCCGAACGCAAAGGGGGTCATATAGGAATCGATTAATGGCAACAGGTCTGGAGAAGCATTCATCACTTCAAACAATGGGCGTTTGAAGAGCAACAGGAGCACCGTGATAACAATGCCAAAAATACCCGCTGCCACAATTCCCAGAGCCACCAGACTCTGCGCCTTGTGCTTCTGCCCTGAACCTAACGCCCGCGAAACAACAGAAGCAATGGCAGCGATCACTCCGACACCAAGCGAGGACAGAGCAAACACCACCGGGAAGATAAAGCTAACGGCCGTCAGAGGGTCCTTGCCTAAATTACCAATAAAATAAGCATCCAGAAGCCCGACCGACATCAGTGCCAGAATGCCTATCACCATAGGCAACGTCTGGTGATACAGGTGGCGCCCCACAGAGCCGCTGGTAAGTAATGCGCCTTCGACGCTCATAAAACCCCAGAATTAATAAAAGATGACCGGCTGCACAGTACCACAGTCTTAACAGGCGGCGCGCGGGATAGTCTGTTCAGGCCAGTTGCAGGATGCCAGATTTGCCATGCATGTCGCCAAGTATCCAGATCTGCTCAAACGGGTGAGATGCGGGCACCTGAATTTTATTGATGAATTGAATGATCTTGCGCGCATTCCATTGCGGGTGTGCGTTGCGGATAAGTAGCCAGGCACGCTGGCTCTGATAGGTTTTCTCCGCTTTCTGGCGCAGTATCCGGTTCAGTGCACTGACCAGGCGTTGATCGGTATTGTGCTCCAGCTCCTGTTCCGCCAAAGCCGACTGTGTCTCAGCACTCAGCGACCGACCCAGAATTTTCATGGCCTCGGCCTCGCTGCCGTATAAATGAGCAACTTCAATGTCGAGCTTATCTCCTTCAAGCAGACAGGACACATCGGGCTTGGTCGGAAGGTTGTGCCACAAATGCCGTATTTTATGGCCGGTTTCTTTCTCGTACGACCGCATAAACAGCTTGGCCGCTTCATGCTCAAGACGGAGCTTCTCGTCTTCGCTGCTCGACATCAGAAGTTACACCCAAATTCCGCTAGAGCGGCGTGCCCTCAAAGCGGCCATTCAGATATTCAACAGCAACCGCTAAGGCACCGATTGCACGACCTTCGTTAAAGTCATCGCGGCCGTAAAGCTCGGTCAGATCCTTGAGCTTCCACTCAACCAGCTCCAGTGGCTCTGGCTCATCGCCTTCCAGCTTTGACGGATACAAGTCACGGGCAAGCACCACATCGATGCCCCCTCGCATGTAGCTTGGCGACAGGCTCATTTTCTTCAGATAAACGAACTCGCGCGCAGCAAAGCCGATTTCTTCCTGCAGTTCGCGGTTGCAGGCATCACGCATCGATTCGCCCAGGTCCACCGCACCTTTTGGCAGGGTAAGGGTGTAATCTTCAACACCGCCCCCATATTCACGTATCAGGGCAATCGTTTCATCATCCAGCAGAGCGACCATCATGACGGCGCCGCTGCCACCGGGCACCAGTCGTTCGTAAGTTCGCTCAACGCCGTTACTGAACCTGAGGTCAATGGATTCCACCCGGAACAGGCGACTTTCTGCGACCATGTGGCGATTCAGGATTTCGGGTTTTTTATGCATGACAGCCCTGTTTAAATAGTCGGTGAACACTTTTCGTAAGGTATTAGCGCATGACGATGCCAGACTGGCAAGAGATAGACACGGTTCTGTTAGATATGGACGGCACCCTGCTCGATCTGCATTTCGACAATTACTTCTGGCTGGAGCACGTGCCGAGTAAATACGCCGAGCATCACGGCCTCTCAGAAGAAGAAGCGCTCGCAGAGCTGAACAAAAGTTTTGTCGGCCTGCGTGGCACGCTTAACTGGTATTGTCTGGATCACTGGAGTGACCTTACGGGCCTGCCCATCGCTGAGCTTAAGCGCGATGTGCAGGACAAAATTGGTTTTCGCCCGCATGTGGAAGACTTCCTCGATACCATGAAGAAGCTTGGCAAACGCACCGTGATAGTCACCAACGCACACCGCGACAGCGTGAACCTGAAAATGGAACGCACCGGCCTGGATAGACTGGTCGATCACGTCATCAGCTCCCATGACTATAAAGAACCGAAAGAAAGTCAGGCGTTCTGGGACCACCTGCAACGCGAAGAACCCTTTGATAAAGAGCGTTCCCTACTGATTGACGACAGTCAGGCTGTGTTAGAATCGGCAGAGAAATGGGGTATCCGCTGGCTGCTGACGATCTTTCATCCAGACAGCCAGAAAGCGCCAAATACCGACAGTCGCTTTCCGGGTATTCACCACTTCGACGAATTCAAATTTTAAACCGAATTCTGCATTGCCAGGGCCGTCTCTGACTCGCCGTGAATCCATCCATGGAGGCTCTCGTGTGCCATCCATGGCACACAAGGTCATCGACAGCCCTACCAACGCGATCTTCGAGGACGCATGAGCGAACAGACAAACAAAATCCGACTTGATAAATGGCTCTGGGCCGCGCGCTTTTTCAAAACCCGTGCGCTGGCGAAAGGCGCGATTGAAGGCGGTAAGGTGCATTACGAGGGTCAGCGCTGCAAAGTTAGTAAAACCGTCGACGTGGGCGCCAAACTGACGATCCGGCAGGGCTTCGACGAGAAAATCGTCGTCATTAAAGCGCTCTCTGAGCAACGCCGCGGCGCCCCAGAAGCACGCCTGCTCTATGAGGAAACTCCCGAGAGCATTAAAGCGCGTATGGATAAAGCGGAGTACCGCAAGGTCGTCAAAGCCTCACAAGCAGCACCCGACCATAAACCAAACAAGAAAGAGCGTCGCGACATGCGCCGCTTTGAGCACAATCAGGACTACTGAAGAATGTCTGACACTCCAAACAGCGCTGACAGCCTGCAACGCTTCAGCTTCGACAACACCAATATCCGCGGCGAGCTGGCTCACGTAAATGCGAGCTACCGCGAAATACTGAAGCGTCATCAGTATCCCACGCGGATAGCTAAAGCCGTCGGTGAGCTGATGGCCGCTACCGCCTTGCTGAGTGCTAACCTCAAATTTACAGGGCGCCTGACCTTACAGATTCGTCTGCCGGGCAACATCAGCCTGCTGCAAGCAGAAACCAGCGACAAAGGTCAGCTGCGAGCCATCGCCCGTTATGAAGAAGGTACCGAAGAAAGCGAACTGAGCTTCGACGACGGCCAGATGATCATCACTGTCGAGCCTGAAGTCGGCCAACGCTATCAGGGCATCACTCTGATCAAAGGCGGTAATGTCGCTGGCGCGCTGGAAGATTACTTTGAACAGTCAGAACAGCTGGGTTCACGCTTCTGGCTGGCCTGCGATGGTCAGAATGCCGCCGGTTTCATGCTACAGCAGATGCCATCAGAGCAGAGCGATGATCCGGATGCGTGGGATCGTCTCACTCATCTGGCCAGCACAATCAAAGAAGAAGAGCTGATTAATCTTAACAACGATGTCCTGCTTCACCGCCTTTACCATGAGGAAGAGGTACGTACTTATCCTGCGAGCGAACTGAGCTTTTTCTGCACCTGCTCAAAGGACAGAATCGGCAATGCTCTGCACCAGCTCGGAAAAGACGAACTGATGCAAATCATTGAAGAACAAGGAAAAATCAGCATCAACTGCGATTTCTGTAAGCAGGCCTACAGTTTCGACAAAGAGCAGGTTAACGAACTCTTCCCAGAGCAGAATCTCCAGTAAAACCTGATAAAACAATAACTTAGCTCTGCTGCGAATAATTATCGGTCAAAAAGCGACCAGCGGGGCTTAGCGCGCAATGAATTTTCTGGCATAATTGCGCGCCTTAAACTTTTGGGCTCGCCCGGGCACCCTTCAGGGCGGATTATTGAGATACAAAGTATGGCCACAAGCCGTACTGAATTTACGAGGACCCTGCGGGGCATCGATATGACTGTTTACACCGATTTATCTACTCCTCTCCTGGTAGAACAAGCCATCGCCCGCGGCGAAGGTGAACTGCAGGATAACGGCGCTCTGGTTATCAAAACCGGTAAGCGTACAGGTCGCTCTCCGATGGACAAATTCATCGTTGAAGAGCCAAGCAGCAAAGACGCGATTGAGTGGGGCAACATCAACCGCCCATTCGACGCGGACAAGTTTGATGCCCTGTGGGAGCGTGTAGAAGAATATCTGGCCCAGCACGACAGCTTCGTATCTCAGGTACACGTGGGTTCTGATCCACAGCACTACCTGCCAGTTAAAATGACCACTCAGACTGCATGGCAGAACCTGTTTGGCCGTAACCTGTTCATCCTGCCAGAAAGCTACAACCCTTCTGATAAGGAAGAGTGGCAGATCCTGAACGTTGCTGGTTTCGAATGTGTTCCAGAACGTGACGGCACGAACTCTGACGGCGCAGTGATCGTTAACTTCGCACAGCGCAAAGTATTGCTGGCTGGCATGCGTTACGCAGGCGAAATGAAGAAAGCAATGTTCGGTGTACAGAACTTCCTGCTGCCAGAAAAAGACGTACTGCCAATGCACTGCTCTGCCAACGTTGGCGAAGATGGCGATACCTGCCTGTTCTTCGGTCTGTCTGGTACCGGTAAAACCACCCTGTCTGCTGACCCTGAGCGTTACCTGATCGGTGATGACGAGCACGGTTGGGGCAAAGGTACTGTCTTCAACATCGAAGGCGGCTGCTACGCAAAAACAATCGATCTGTCTCAGAAGAACGAACCTATCATCTGGGACGCGATCAAGTTCGGTGCGATCGTTGAGAACGTCACCATCGACGAAAACACTCGCGTTGCTGACTACAGCAACACTGAGCTGACTGAAAACGGTCGTTGTGCATACCCGCTGACTCACGTTGAGAAGCGCGTTGAAGAGAACATGGCTGGCGAACCAAAAGCTGTGATCTTCCTGACCTGTGACATGACTGGCGTTCTGCCTCCAGTGTCTATCCTGAGCAAAGAACAGGCGGCTTACCACTTCCTGTCTGGTTACACCGCTCTGGTAGGTTCTACTGAAATGGGTGGTTCTAAAGGCCTGAAGTCTACCTTCTCTACCTGCTTCGGTGCTCCGTTCTTCCCACGTCCAGCAGGCGTTTACGCTGAACTGCTGATGAAGCGTGTGACTGAATTCGGTTCTCAGGTATACCTGGTTAACACTGGCTGGACTGGCGGTCCTAACGGTGGCGGCGGTGAGCGTTTCAGCATCCCGACGACCCGTGCTGTCATCGCTGCAATTCAGTCTGGTGCTCTGCGTGATGCAGACACTGAAGAACTGCCAATCTTCGGCCTGCAGGTTCCAACCTCTCTGGAAGGTGTTGATGCAACTCTGCTTAACCCAACCAAAGCCTGGGCTAACAGCTCAGACTGGGAAGGTGCTGCGAAGAACCTGGCGGCTCAGTTCGTTGAGAACTTCAAGAAGTACGACGTATCTGACGCTATCGTAAACGCAGGCCCTCAGCTTTAAGCTGAACCTGTTTTACGAGCATGAAAAGGGGCGCTACGGCGCCCTTTTTTGCGTCTGATTATCGGGTGATATTCACCTCGCCATGTCACAGGTATACTCACGCCCTCGTGAATAATGTACTTATGAGTTATGACCCTGCCTTCGATCACCCAACGCCTCGCTACTGAACTGAATATCCGCCCACAACAGGTAGACGCCACCGTCGCCCTTCTTGATGAAGGTGCTACTGTTCCCTTCATCGCTCGCTACCGGAAAGAAGTCACGGGGGCGCTGGACGACAGCCAGCTGCGTACTCTTGAAGAGCGTCTGGGCTATTTACGCGACATGGAAGATCGTCGTGCGTCTGTGATCAAAAGCATCGAAGACCAGGGCAAACTCACCGATGAGTTGAAACAGGCGCTGTTGACGGCGGATACCAAAACCCGCATCGAAGATCTGTACCTACCCTACAAGAAAAAGCGCCGCACTAAAGGTCAGATGGCCATTGAAGCAGGCCTTGAGCCATTAGCCGATGCCCTGTTCAACGACCCGAACCTGACGCCCGAACAAGAAGCGGAGAAGTATCTCAACGCCGAGCACAGCATTGGCGATACCAAGGCCGCACTCGACGGCGCTAAATACATCCTGATGGAGCGCTTTGCCGAAAACGCCGACTTGCTCGCGGCGCTGCGCCGCTTCCTGAAGCAGGAAGCCACACTCTCTGTCCGCGTAGTACCGGGCAAAGAGAAAGAAGGGGAAAAATTTGCCGACTACTTTGAGCACGACGAGCCTCTGAAGTCGGTACCGGGTCACCGTGCGCTCGCTATTCTGCGTGGTCGCAATGAGGGCGTTCTGTCGTTTTCACTGGTGACCGGCGACCCTGAAGACAAGCTGGCCGCCAGCCCATGCGAGGCCATTATTGCCGAACACTCAGGCATAAAAAATGAAGGCCGCGCCGCCGACCGATGGTTGGCCGAGGTCGTAAAATGGACCTGGCGCATCAAGCTGCTCACCAGTCTCGAAACCGAGCTGATCGGCCAGTTGCGAGAGCAGGCAGAAGAAGGAGCGATTAAAGTATTCGCCGACAACCTCAAAGACCTTCTTTTAGCTGCACCAGCAGGGCCAAAAGCCACCATCGGGTTGGACCCCGGCCTGCGTACCGGGGTGAAAGTCGCGGTCGTCGATAAAACCGGCAAAGTCCTCGATCACTGCGCCATCTTCCCGACACCTCCGCAAAATCGCATCGCCGAATCCGAAGCCGTACTGCTGGCATTGATTCAGAAGCACAATGCCGAGCTGATCGCGATTGGTAACGGTACTGCTTCGCGCGAAACCGATAAGTTTGTTGGCGATCTGCTGAAAAAGCACAAAGATCTGAACGTACAGAAGATCATGGTCAACGAGGCCGGTGCCTCGGTGTACTCAGCGTCAGAGCTGGCGGCCAAAGAATTTCCGGATCTGGACGTGACCATTCGCGGCGCCGTATCCATTGCTCGTCGCCTGCAGGACCCATTGGCAGAACTGGTAAAAATCGAGCCCAAGTCCATCGGTGTGGGCCAGTATCAACATGATGTTAATCAGAGCCAATTAGCGCGCACACTGGATGCCGTCGTAGAGGACTGTGTTAACTCGGTGGGCGTCGATCTGAATACCGCCTCTGCGCCACTGCTGACACGAGTTTCCGGGCTGAACGCCACACTGGCCAATAACATCGTCGCTTTCCGCGATGTAAATGGTGCCTTCACCTCACGCAAAGACCTGGCAAAAGTGCCGCGCCTGGGTGACAAAACCTTCGAGCAGGCGGCGGGTTTCCTACGCATTATGGACGGTAAAAACCCTCTGGATGCCTCCGGCGTTCACCCTGAGTCTTACCCTGTAGTGGAGCGCATTGCCCATGAATTCTCACGCGATGTCAGCAGCCTGATTGGCGACGGCAGCTTCCTGAAATCTGTCAATGCAGGCCAGTTCACGGATGAACATACCGGCGAACTCACCTTAAAAGATATCCTCTCAGAGCTGGAGAAACCCGGTCGCGACCCTCGTCCTGAATTCCGCTTTGCGGAATACAAAGAGGGCGTAGAAGACATCAAAGACCTGAAGCCCGGTATGATTCTCGAAGGCGCGATCACTAACGTTGCCGCCTTTGGTGCCTTTGTGGATATCGGTGTACATCAGGATGGTCTGGTACACATTTCAGCGCTGGCCGATCACTTCGTGAAGGATCCGCGCGACGTTGTGAAAGCCGGCGACATCGTAAAAGTGAAGGTAATGGAGGTCGATGTGTCGCGTAAGCGCATTGGTTTATCCATGCGACTGGGGGATGATATCAACGCCTCGGGCGACACCGGAAGCCGACCTGCTAAAGACAGACCTCAGCGCCAGCCGCGTGGTTCAAAACCGACGCAGCAACCTGCCGGAAACGGTGCTATGGCGGGGGCCTTCGCAGCCGCGTTTGCAAACGCCAGAAAGAAATAAAGCGAATAATGAGAAGTTATCGTGCAAAAAAAAGGACCTCTACTCATCATACTCACGTGTGCCGCGAACCTTTGCCAGCCTTTGCACGTCACAGCAGATGACAACCCGGATAACTTCTCTTCCCTCTCGTGGGATGCCTCAAGCTGGGATGCCTCAGCAGCCGATATCCCGCATGTACTGACACCAGCGCGACTGCATCAGGCCACCGCAGAGGTGCCAGGCAGTGTGACGGTTCTGGATGCTGATTTTATAAAACGCACGGGCGTCAAACGTATTTCTCAGCTTCTGCGTTACGTTCCTGGAATGCTGGTCGCTCACGACATCCGGGATAATAGCGACGCGGTGGTCTATCACGGTGGGCCATCCATCCTGCCCAAGAGCTTTCAGGTCCTCATAGACGGACGGGCACAATACCTCGCCGGGTTGGCCGCGGTGTCATGGGAAGACTTACCTGTTGCGGTCGAGGATATTCAGCGGATCGAAGTCGTTCGCGGCCCTGCGGCCACCAGCTTTGGCACCAACGCTTATCAGGCTGTAATCAATATCATCACGAATTACCCACAGGATGCCTTCGACGACCAAATCGGTGTCCAGCAAGGTAATAATCGGGATACTTATCTCTACGCACGAACGACCGGCGATCAGGGGATTCATCACTGGCGCTTGTCGGCCAAGGCCTATTCCACAGAACACCTGCGCGACAGTGATGACACCAGCATAGGCTGTACAACCCCTTGTGACGACAACCGTGATTTCGCGGCAGTTATGCTAAATACCAGCCATCAACTGAGTGATGCTCAGAGCCTGAACACTGCCTTCACGATGACTAACGCTTACCGGGACGTGCCTGATTACGAGTTTACGAGTAATCACGTTGAGTCCAACCAGTTTGAAGCCAGCGTCGTTTATGATCATGACCTGTCGGATCTACATGAGTTGAAAGTGTCGGTTCACGCAACCCGTTTTGAGCGTCGCCAGCATGGTGTGCTGGAAAGTGGACCTTCCGGTTTCTTTGATCCGCTTCTGAGACAACTGGATGAGGTAAACCCGGAAGCCGCCGATCAGTTTGTTCAGGGCGAATCTCTCACCGCACTGGATACCACCAACCCGGAAGAGCTGACACTGGCTCAACAGCTCCTCACTCGCTACGGAGCCGACCCGGCTGCTTTCTTCATACCGATCAGCGGTGATGTGCACGCTGATACGAACGAACGACGTATCGACCTGGAAATACAGGATACGGTCGCCTTCGCAGACAACCTGATCATGATCAGCGGTCTCGGATATCGCAGAGAACAGATTTACTCGAAGCCATTCTATGGCGGCTACATAGACTCAGATCAACTCCGCGGGTTCGGCAACATCAACTGGAGAGCCAGCAACCGCTGGGCCCTGCATTCAGGTGTTATGTATGAATATGAAGAGGACGGTACTGACGTCTGGTCTGGAAAACTGGCGGCCAACTACCTGATCAGCCCAGTCGAATCGGTCAGGCTGGTGTTCAGTCGTGCCGGGCGTACGCCGGACATACTCGAACAAAGAGCAGACTGGATATACGTCGTTGATAATGCCGAAACAGAATCGCGATACGCGGGTGTCGAGTATTACGATGGATTCAAAGGACCGGGTAACCTCAAACCCCAGATCATCCACTCAGTCGAGTTAGGGTATTTCGCCAGCAAACCGTTCTGGAAAGGCAATATAGAGTGGGACGTTAAGCTGTTCCGGGAAGAGCTGAATAATGTCATCTATCACTACCCATCCATTCGTCTCGATACGGTCAATGATGGGAATGAAATTGTCTACACCGGCGCTGAAGGGCAGTTAACGTTCACGACGCGAAGCACCGCAGAGTTCCGCCTGACCAGCGCATGGCTGCGCGCAGAGGTAGATCCAACAGAGGATCTCAGCGACAGCGATCTGGTCGCCCTGTATTCGCCACGCTCGCACTCTGCCTCGTGGTTCCAGCCATGGCCAGCGCAGATTTTCACTCATCTCAGTGCGTTTGTTATTGAAGACGGACGCCGGGTGAACCGTGGCGATGACGGCGATGATCTGCATACACTGGAACTGAATATATACCGTGACTTTGCCTCGGCAGAGACAACAACCCGGTTAGGTTTCAGAGCACAGAGAGACTTTACGTCAAATACCTTCAAGCCGGACTCAGAACCCTACGAGCAGGCTGTACGCGTTCAGTTAAGTGCCAGTGTTGCATTCTGATAATCGATCTGACGAACAATTAGTAGGCCTATACACAACACTGTTCATTATGAGCGAATAATCTGAGACCAATTTCTGATACAAGCATGTATAAGATCCTGTCGATTCCTCCTATAATCCGCTGACTTCCAACCTGATGCAGAGGTGCTCTTGGCTTCCTACAATTCACTGCTGGCGCTACTGGCCGACTCCCGGCACCTACCCATGCTTTCCCGACTGCAACGGGGAATTGAGAAGGAAGGCCTGCGCTGCGGCAATGACGGACTAATCGCTCAGACACCTCACCCTAAGGGAATGGGCTCTGCGCTGACGCACCCGGCTATTACGACCGACTACTCCGAAGCCTTACTTGAGTTCATTACGCCGGTTTTTACCAGCGCCCATGAGGCGTCGGCTTACCTCGAAACCGCCCATCGCTTTGCCTACCAGCAAATGGAAGGAGAGCTGATCTGGCCAGCGTCGATGCCCTGTATCCTGAAAGGCGAAATGAGCATCCCTATTGCCGAGTATGGCAGCTCCAATATCGGACGTCTGAAGCATGCCTATCGCCATGGCCTCTGGCACCGCTACGGTCGTGTGATGCAGGCAATTTCAGGTATCCACTATAACTTCTCGCTGCCAGATGAATTGCTGCAATTGCTGGCGGAGCAGGAAGGTCAGAAAGCAGACAAAGACTTCGTATCCCGCCGCTATCTCGGCATGATCCGTAACTTCCGCCGCTATGGCTGGCTGCTGATGTATCTGTTCGGGGCATCACCGGCGGTATGCAGCACATTTCTTGATGGCCGTAAGCACTCTTTGCAGAAGCTTCACAAGCACACCTTATACGCCCCGTACGCGACCTCGCTGCGGATGAGTGATCTGGGTTACCAGAATAATGCTCAATCGGGCTTAGTGATCTGTCACAATTCCCTTGAGTCGTACATCGACACGCTGAGTAAAGCGCTGACCATTCCTGTCGCTGAATACGAAGCCATTGGTATGCAGGAAGAGAACGGCCAGTATAAGCAGCTCAATACCAACCTGCTTCAGATCGAGAACGAGTACTACAGCAATATCCGTCCTAAGCGGGTAGGCGAGTCCGGCGAGAAGCCGCTGGAGTCATTGGCTCGTGCCGGTATTCAGTATATTGAAGTCCGCAGCACGGATGTGAATCCGTTCCTGCCACTGGGTATCGACGTTCCACAGATGCACTTTATGGATATATTCCTGACCTGGTGTGCTCTGCAGGACAGTGGTGAGATTGATGATGCCGAATACGAACGTATTCAGCGCAACTTCAGTAAAGTGGTTTACGAAGGTCGTCGCCCGGGATTAATGCTCGAAAGCGCCAGCGGCGAAACCACTCTGGCAGACTGGGCAAGCGAACTTCTCGACAGCATGCAGCCCGTGGCAGCCTTGCTCGACGAAGCCAACCATCACAGCTTCCACATAGATACTCTTGGTCAGCAACGCCTTAAGATCGCTGACGCCAGTCATACGCCATCCGCGAAAGTGCTGAGAATTCTGGAAGA
>NZ_CFHJLR010000007.1:142619-160402 GCF_984348125.1 Thalassolituus sp. | reverse complement strand
GAGCCTCAGATGAGGCTCGTTATATGATCCCAAAACTGTGGGACAGCAGTGGCACTTGATGCGGCCTTTTTTGTTTCTGGTCGCTGTGTTGCCAAAACACACCCAGGGTTCATGGTAGAGCCCGGTAGGCTATAGGTGACTTATGAAAATTATAGTGGCGTATCTTCTGGTGGTACTGATCTGGTCCACCACGCCAGTGGCAATTCAATTCAGCCAGAACGGGCTCGATTTTTTTACGGCCGTCAGTCTGCGTATGTGGGTCAGTGCCTTACTGTCCCTGCCTCTGGTCTGGTTGATGCGCCAGCGCCTCGTCTTCAATAAACAGGCATTGCAGAGTTATCTGGGCGGCAGTCTTGGGATCTATGGCGCGATGATGTCGGTGTACTGGGGGGCTGCACATATTCCATCGGGATTGATTTCAGTGATTTATGGGCTTTCCCCCATGCTGTCGGGTGCCTTGGCTTATGTTGTTCTGCGTGAGCGTGAACTCACCCCTGTACGTTCGTTTGCTCTGGTAATGGCGCTGGCGGGACTGGCGCTGGTGGTGTCGGCACGCATTTCTATGGACGGTCTGGCCTGGCGCGGCATTGTAGGCAGTGTGGTGTCGGTATTGTGTTTCGCTGGTAGCGCGGTCTGGGTGAAGCAGGTTGGAGCAGGGATTCATCCTATGGTTCAGACGAGCGGCACGCTTTGGGTGTCGGGGTTGCTGTATCTCTGTACGGTCCCCTTCTTCGGTGTGCATATTCCGCAAGAAAAGGATGTCATTTCTTTTGCTGCGCTGGGCTATCTGATTACCTGTGGTTCGCTGCTCGCCTTTGTACTCTACTTTTATATTCTGCGGCAGCTCCCGACTTCAAGAGTGACGCTGATCACGCTGGTTGCACCTGTCCTCGCTATTTTCTGGGGTTATCTGTTGCGGGGTGAACGCTTGCAGTGGGAGAGCTTTGCCGGTGCCGCCATACTGCTCGCATCGCTGGCTGTGTACCAATGGCATCGCTCACCGGACCGGTGGTTAAGAGCACTGGTCGCTGGTCGTTATCCTGCGGTTACAAAGTCAGTACAAAAAAGTGAGCGTCAATCGTCTTAACTTTTCTTCATATCGGCCGATAGCCGTCTTATAGCAAAACAAGTCAGGGGTGGATGGTGATCCACCTGCTGCTGGTATGGAGTCAGATATGAAGCTGAAATGTGTAACCGCAGGCGCCCTGGTGCTCTCTGCAGGATTGTTAACCGCCTGTGCCGGACCGGTTCTGGATCAGGGCAATGCCAGTGCACCACCTGAGCAATTCTTTAAGCCCGTCGAACAGGAAATTGACCCTGTTGCGCCTATGGTGCTCCGGGTTGTCGGCTACGGCGCTATTGATGACGCCGCTAAGCAGTCGTCGGTTCAGAAGCGCCTGATGGCCATTCGTGCGTCCAAAATGGATGCCTACAGGGCCATGGCCGAGCGGGTATACGGTACCTCGGTTCAGGGCAGCACTACCGTGCGCGATATGGTCGTACAGAACGACAGGTTTCGCAGCTATGTAGAAACCTATATGCATGGTGCGCGGGTAGTTTCTACTGACCTGATGCCAGATGGCAGTGCAGAAACCGTACTTGAGATGATCATCGATCAGGGCTTCCGTAACTGCCTGCAGACGATGGACAACCAACGCTTTAACGTGGATTGCAGGGTGCCTCTTGGTGGGCGAGATGCTCAGCAGTTTGCTGCGAGCCAGCGTAACCGTGTTCAGGGCGAAGCCTCTGTGCCTGAAAGCGGCTTCTACTTCATCGAGTAAGGGATTTTGTTATGAAACGCTTCCGTTTATCTTCGTTACTTGTCGGACTGCTGGCACTCCCGTTTGGTCATACTCAGGCCGAAGTAGTGCAGGTGACTGGTCGTGCTCCGGTTGAAGGAGCACTGTCGTATGCACGAGAGCAGGCGATGGAAGATGCGCTGCATCAGGCCAGTTTACAGGCAGGCGCACAGATCAGCGGAATGCAGTTGATGGAGAAAGGCGTCGTCAGTACAGACACTGTACGCGTATCGACCCGCTCGCAGGTCAGTGATGTTGAGATCCTGCGTGAAGACACAGTGAACGGCATGTACGAAGTCACAATTCGTGCGGACGTCGACGAAGCGGCCTTGTGTCCTGCATCCGTACAGAGTTACCGGAAAGCCGTGGCCGTTGCCGGTTTCGGACTGGCGCAGCCACAGCAGGCTACGTTGGGGCGATTAGAAAATATTGAACAGGGCTTGCCGCGTTGGCTTGCTGCGGAGCTCAATTCAGGTGGTGGCGTGCACGCGCTCGACGCAACCCGGATCAGCCTCTATCAGGATCCTCGGCGTGCGCCGTCAGCAGAAACCGCTCAGCAGCGTCTGACAACCTCTGTGGCGCTGGCGACGCAGCTTGGTGCTCAATATGTGGTGTCCGGTGTGATTCGTGATCTGGCATTGCATACACCACAGAAAAGCGGATTTGCCAGTCGGTTGATGGGGTTTCCTACTGCGCCGACGCGTGATTTTGTCATGGATGTGTTTGTTCATGACGGGCTCAGTGGCGCCATGTTGTTCCAGCGCTCATACCGCACAGAAGGTGAGTGGGAAGCGCCGCGAAATGAGAAAACCGGCTTTGCTACGCCGCAGTTCTGGGCGACGTCTTACGGCACTGAAGTGGCTGATATTCTCAAGCGAGCAGCCGGTGATGTTGACGAAATGTTGCGTTGCCAGCCTTTTATGGCCCGGATAGTCAGGGCGCGCGGCAATCGTCTACACATAGAAGCAAGTGCTGCCGCTGGTTTACGGCCGGGGGATACATTAAAAGTGTATCGCACAGGAACTCTGTACAACCTGGATCTGGAGCCGCGCACTGAACTGACTGATATGGCCGCCGAAGCCGTGGTTAAGCAAGTGCAGCCACAGTTTGTTATTGCTGAGCTGGGCGGCCCTGCAGAGCGCTTAGCGATTCAGCGTGATGATATGGTGATTGCCTGGTAGGTGATGGTCCCGGCTGTTGAGTCAGTGCAATAAATCAAAGTTCTACTGATATCGACGGACAGCTCATCCGTTTCAGCATCTTATCGCCATCCCAGCTTTCCAGATGAACATCAAAGCCCCAGAGCAGGTGAATATGCTTCAGCACTTCGTACGTATCTCCGGCGAGTGGCATTCCATCCTGCTGCGTGTGCCTCAGGGTGATTGAGCGGTCGCCTTCAATATCAACGTTTGTGATCTGAATATTCGGTTCCCGCACTGACAGGTCGTACTGGCGTGCGAGGGTTTCTCTTAACCGGCGGAAACCGCTGTCGTTATGAATCGCATCAACGCGATAGTGATCTGCCGCTTCATCGTCGTAAATAGAGAACAAGTGAAAGTCGCGCATCAGCTTGGGTGACAGGAATTGCTGAATAAAACTCTCATCTTTAAAGTCACGCATGGCAAAGTGCAGAGTATCCAGCCAGTCTTTTCCTGCAATATCCGGGAACCACTCGCGGTCTTCATCGGTAGGGTCTTCGCATATACGCTTAATGTCCTGGAACATATTAAAGCCCAGTGCGTAGGGGTTAATACCGCTGAAATAGGGTGAATCAAATCCAGGCTGATACACTACGTTGGTATGTGAAGTAAGAAACTCCATCATAAAACCATCGTTAACTTTTCCCTCGTCGTAAAGATGGTTCAGCAGTGTGTAGTGCCAGAAAGTAGCCCAGCCTTCGTTCATGACCTGAGTCTGACGTTGTGGGTAAAAGTACTGAGATATTTTACGAACGATACGCACCAGCTCACGCTGCCATGGCTGTAATAAAGGCGCATTTTTTTCAATAAAGTACAGAATATTTTCTTGCGGCTCTGACGGGAATTTTCGTTTCTTCTGGGCTGCATCTCCGTTCTGTTTTTTGGTTGGAAGGGTGCGCCAGAGATCGTTCAGTTGCTGCTGGCGGATTTCTTCACGCTCTTCCTGACGCATCCGTTCTTCGGCCGCAGAAATTGGCTTGGGTCGGCGGTAGCGATCGACACCGTAATTCTGCAGAGCATGGCAGGCATCAAGAACCTGCTCAACTTCATCCTGACCGTAGCGCTCTTCGCATTTTCGTACATAATTTTTGGCGAACACCAGGTAATCAATGATGGAGCCCGCATCCGTCCAGGTGCGGAAGAGGTAGTTATTTTTAAAGAATGAGTTGTGCCCATAACAGGCGTGAGCAATCACCAGTGCCTGCATCGGCAGAGTGTTTTCTTCCATCAGGTAGGCAATACAGGGATTGGAGTTAATGACGATCTCATACGCCAACCCCATCTGACCGCGTTGATAACCTTTCTGAGTAGCAAGAAACTGCTTACCGTAGGACCAGTGGTTGTAGCCGATTGGCATACCGACCGACGAGTAAGCGTCCATCATCTGCTCTGCACTGATAACTTCGATCTGATTCGGATAAGTATCGAGCCGATAGTGGGCCGCGACGCGCGCTATTTCGCTGTCGTATTCTTCGAGGAGTGCAAAGGTCCAGTCCGAATCGGTGGATATGTAGTTACTCATATTGCCTCCTCATACTGTTCTTTTGAGAACAGCTCGCGGAATACCGGGAATATATCCTCAGGACCGCGGATCTGAGCCATCGCAAAGTTCTTTTTAAACTCACTGCCGACCTGCTGGTAGGCTTCCCAAAGCGCCTGATGGTTGTGCGGCGTAATCTCGATGTAAGAGAAGTACTGAACTACTGGCAGAAGTTCGTTTCGCAGGATTTCAGCGCACTGAGGGGAGTCATCATCCCAGTTATCGCCATCCGATGCCTGAGCTGCGTAGATATTCCACTCATTTTCGTCGTAGCGTGATTTTACGATTTCATTCATCAGTTTCAGGGCACTGGAGACGATGGTGCCACCTGTCTCCCGCGAATAGAAAAACTCTTCTTCGGTTACCTCTTTGGCACTGGTGTGGTGGCGGATAAATACAATCTCAATCTGTTCGTAATTACGCTCCAGAAAAAGATACAGCAGCAGATAGAAACGCTTAGCCATGTCTTTGACGTCCTGCGTCATTGAGCCCGAGACATCCATCAGACAGAACATCACGGCTTTGCTGGTAGGCATGGGTACTTTGACCTGGTTGCGATAGCGCAGGTCAATATCGTCAAGGAAGGGGATCTTCTTGAGGCGACGCTCAAGATCAGCAATGTCAGCTTTCAGTGTTGCAACCGCACCTGAGTCGCCACGGTTTTCTGCATCAGCCAATGCAGCCTCAAGTTCTTTTAACTTGCGACGCTTACCAGCGCCCATTCCGATGCGGCGGGCATGGGCGTTGCGCATCGACTTTACCACCGAGAGGTTGTTTGGTGTGCCTTCAGAGACAAAGCCAGCGCGACGGGTCTTGAAGTTTTTAGTGCGCGCAAGAGACTGCTTCACCATGTTAGGCAATGCCAGATCATCAAACAGATAATTCAGGAATTCTTCTCGGGTAATGGCAAAAGTGAAGTCTTCTTCGCCTTCGCCCTGATTACTGGCTTGTCCGCTACCCTGGCCACCGCCTCCACCTTGTGGCTTCTCCAGCTCATCGCCGGTGTTGAACTCTTTATTGCCTGGGTATACGCGGTGTTGTCGGCCCCCCTGTCCATGGCCGATACGGGGTTCGTGCGTATTTTTGGTGGGAATACTGATTTGCTCACCGCGATCCATATCTGTGATGGAACGGCGGTTTACGGCATCCTGTACTGCGTCTTTGATATGGCCGCGATAGCGTCGTAAGAAACGCTGGCGGTTGACCATACTTTTATTTTTTCCGTTCAAGCGTCGGTCAATAATATATGACATTCAACCCTCTCTCAGCGGGCACCCAGTGACCAGGTGCCCGCAGACAATTACTGTGACTTACGAACGCGCAGATACCACTCAGAGAGCAGGCGAACCTGTTTCTCGGTGTAGCCGCGCTCGGTC
The DNA here is from genome assembly GCF_984348125.1 of Thalassolituus sp. Lineage (NCBI taxonomy): Bacteria > Pseudomonadati > Pseudomonadota > Gammaproteobacteria > Oceanospirillales > Oceanospirillaceae > Thalassolituus > Thalassolituus sp. The sequence continues at coordinate 154,488 of NZ_CFHJLR010000007.1, read as the reverse complement.
ATACGCGCAACGAAGTCGTCGTGCTTCTTCTGATCTTCGTTTGAAGATTTTGCTGAGAAAGATATGACCGGCAGAAGATCCTCAGTATTCGAGAACATTTTCTTCTCGATAACGGAGCGCATCTTCTCGTAGGACTGCCAGCTGGGGTTATTACCATTATTGTTGGCACGGGCGCGCAGTACGAAGTTAACGATTTCATTGCGGAAATCTTTCGGATTGCTGATGCCTGCGGATTTTTCGATTTTCTCGAGTTCTTCATTGATCGATACGCGGTCCAGCATTTCACCGGTTTCCGGGTCACGATATTCCTGATCCTGAATCCAGAAATCGGCATAGGTGACGTAACGATCAAAGATATTCTGACCATATTCGGCATACGACTCGAGGTACGCGGTCTGAATTTCTTTACCGATAAAGTTCACATACTCGGTGGCCAGGTATTCCTTCAGGTAGTTCAGGTAGCGATTTTGCGTTTCCTCAGGGAATTGCTCCTGTTCAATCGCCTGCTCAAGGACATACATCAGGTGCACTGGGTTGGCGGCCACCTCGGTTGAGTCGAAGTTGAATACCTTGGAGAGAATTTTGAAAGCAAAGCGGGTGGAGATGCCGCTCATACCCTCATCGACGCCAGCTCCATCTTTGTATTCCTGAATCGACTTCGCTTTCGGATCTGTATCTTTCAGATTCTCGCCGTTGTAGATCCGCATCTTCGAGTAGACGCTGGAATTCTCCGGGACTTTTAAGCGCGAAAGTACAGTGAACTGGGCCAACATCGACAGGGTGTCAGGCGCACATGGCGATTCAGCCAGTGACGAATGCTCCAGAAGTTTTTTGTAGATGTTTATTTCTTCATCAACACGCAGGCAGTAGGGCACTTTCACAATATAAACACGGTCGAGGAAAGCCTCGTTGTTTTTATTGTTGCGGAATGCCTGCCACTCGGATTCGTTTGAGTGAGCGAGGATGACGCCTTCGAAAGGAATCGCCCCCATGCCTTCGGTGCCGTTGTAGTTGCCTTCCTGAGTCGCTGTCAGTAATGGGTGGAGCACCTTAATAGGCGCCTTGAACATCTCGACAAACTCCATCAGCCCCTGGTTGGCACGGCAGAGTGCGCCTGAGTATGCGTAAGCATCCGGGTCATCCTGGGCGTAGTCTTCCAGCTTGCGGATATCGACTTTACCGACCAGAGATGAAATGTCCTGGTTGTTTTCGTCACCGGGTTCGGTTTTGGCCACCCCCGTCTGATCGAGAATGGACGGGTAGAGTTTTACGACTTCAAATTTACTGATGTCACCGCCTAATTCGTGAAGGCGCTTAACGGCCCACGGAGACATAACCTTGCCAAGATAGCGGCGTGGAATACCGTAATCTTCTTCCAGAATCGCCCCATCCTCGTTGGGGTCAAACAGCCCCATGGGCGATTCAAAGACAGGCGAACCTTTAATGGCGTAAAAAGGAATACGTTGAATTAACTCTTTCAGACGTTCGGCGAGAGAGGATTTACCACCACCGACCGGGCCCAACAGATACAGGATCTGTTTACGCTCTTCGAGACCCTGTGCAGCGTGACGGAAGTAGGAGACTATGTTCTCGACGGCGTCTTCCATACCGTAAAACTCAGAGAAGGCTGGGTAGCGCTTGATGACTTTGTTGGAAAATATCCGGCTCAGACGAAGATCCCGGGAGGTGTCGATGATCTCTGGCTCACCAATGGCCATTAGCATTCGCTCTGCCGCGGAGGCATAAACGGTGGGATCCTGTTTGCACAGCTCAAGGTAGTCCTGAAGGCTCATTACCTCTTCCTGCGTGTCGCGATAGCGCTCCTGAAAACGACTGAATACGCTCATGGTTCACCCCTTATCGGTCTGTCCGAATATATGTTTCCGTTACATAAAACCCTGTAAAAATTTGCTATGTCTGGGACCAGTATGTCCCTTATTCGTTGTTGTTGGCCAGAGAATTTATGTTTCTTTGACGTCGTATAATCAGTATGCACAGCTTGTGCCGGCATGCAGCATTATTAGCTGACCAATGTGATCAAAGACACGATTTGACAGAAAAGCCGGATAAAAATGCACATGCCTGAAAAAACGGTCTACGGCTTTTGTAGTGCGCTGGAGAAGGGAAGTACTGGGGCTGAAAAAAGGGACAGAGTGCGCTCAGCGAGCGCACAATTCAGGAACAGCGAGTTTCCACATTTCGAAACCGCCGTCCAGACTAAATACGCGAGTGTAGCCCTGAGCGGCAAAGAACTGCGCAGCACCCTGACTGGAGTTGCCGTGGTAACAGCAGACAATAAGCGGAGCATCTTTCGGTGTGTTCTGCATGAACTCAGGCAGGTTGTCGTTATCAACATTCACCGCGCCCTTTATATGGTTATCGTTGAAGCTCTGGGCATCGCGGATGTCAGCAATGCGGACACCTGCTTCATCAAGTAGCGATTTGGCTTCGGCGATGTTGATTCGTTCAAAGGTCATAGGTCTCTCTCTTAGCTGTCAGCCTGCGCAGGCACGCTGAATCTTTGTTGGTCTTCGAGGCGTAATGCCGTCAGGGCTCCACCCCAGACACAACCTGTGTCCAGTGCCCATACGTTACGTACGTCGGCGTTTCCCTCAAGTGCTGCCCAGTGCCCGAACAGCAGTCGGGTATCGACAGACTGGCGATGGGGGTGCTGAAACCAGGGTATAAAACCTTGCGGAGAGTTTCCTGCTCCCTCTTTAGTTTTCAGGTCAAGGCGACCATCCTTATCAATGAAGCGCATACGTGTTAAGTAATTGACGATCAGGCGTATTCTGTCAATGCCTGTCAGACTTTTGTCCCACAAGTCAGGCTGGTTTCCATACATGCCCTGAAAGAAGGTTTTGCAGTCGTTCTGAAGTATGTATTCAACTTCCTGCGACAGACGACGCGCTTTTCGCGCTGACCACATAGGTGGCAGTCCTGCGTGGCTCATGCACCAATTGCGCGCAGCATCGTAATGAACCAGAGGCTGATGCCGCAGCCAGTCCATCAGAAAGCCAGCATCTGGTGCCTCGAATACGTGTTTCAGTGTATCGCCGCCTTTGGTTTTACGATCACTGTAGTAGCAGGCCAGCATGTGCAGGTCGTGATTGCCGAGTACGACTGTGGCCCTGTGCCCCAACTGCTGAATAAAGCGCAGGCACTCTAGCGACTCCGGGCCACGGTTAACCAGATCGCCTGCGAACCACAGGTGATCGTTATTACGGTTGAAACGTATTTCGCTGAGCAGTCTTTGTAGCGGCTCGAAACAGCCCTGCAGATCGCCAATCGCGTAGGTAGCCATCAGTTCAGTGCGTTGGGTAGAGCCAGGGTGAATACAGGGATGGTCGCATGAAACAGGGTGCCGTCGTCCGCTTCCATAACATAGTAGCCGCGCATGCTACCGACGCGTGTCTCCAGGACTGATCCTGATGAGTAGCGATAGGTCTCACCGGGCTCAATGGTAGGCTGTACGCCAATAACACCTTCGCCTTTGACTTCCTGTACATCGGCATTGCCGTCGGCGATAAACCAATGGCGCGTGCGCAGGGTCGCTCCCTGATCACCGCGGTTGGTGATGCTGATGTGGTAAGCGAATACAAAGCGGTCATCTTCTGGCAGTGACTGCTCTTCGAGATATTCGGTTTCCACCTCAACATTGACGGTGTCTTCAAGCTTCATTGGATGACTCCTTCAGTAGCTCTGCCACCTTATCTGCAATGGTAACGTATTGCTCCAGTGTCAGATTCTCTGGGCGCAGGCCAGTATCAATACCAATACTTTCAAGGGTGGCGGCATCAATGAGATTTTTCAATGTATTGCGGATAGTTTTGCGGCGCATACTGAAGGCTTCACGCACTACACGCTCAAGTACCTTGTGGTCTTTCGCGGGAAACGGCAGCTCTTCGTAAGGCTCCATACGCACAATGGCGGACTCGACCTTAGGTGGCGGGTTAAATGCGCCGGGCCCGACAATAAACAGAGGTTCTACTTTGCAGTAGTACTGCGCCATGATGCTAAGACGACCGTAGTCACCGTTGCCCGGCACTGCGCCCAGTCGCTCGACGACTTCTTTCTGCAGCATGAAATGCATGTCCTGAACCATTTTATGGTGACTCAGGAAATGAAAAATCAGCGGCGTCGAAATGTTATAGGGCAGGTTACCCACAATACGCAGGCGTTGGCCCGGCTCGAGAATTGTATTGAAGTCGAACTTAAGGGCGTCGCCTTCGTGGATACGAAAATCCGGATAATTAAAGAACTTAGTACGCAGAATCGGAATCAGATCGCGGTCGAGTTCGACCACGTCCAGCTTGCCAGAGGTTTCCAGCAGCGGCTCGGTCAGTGCGCCCATCCCCGGCCCGATTTCTACCAGGCAATCCGTCGGTTTCGGGCTGATCGCTTTTACGATTTTTCCGATTACGTGCTGGTCGTGCAGAAAGTTCTGACCAAAGCGTTTCCGGGCCTTGTGGCCATGGGCTTTGGGGGTGTGTTTACTCATTTGGTTATTTCCTTTCTGCGGTTGGCTGCCATCTGAGTGGCGACCTGAATAGCGGTGTGCAGGCTACCGCTGTCTGCCTTGCCTGTGCCAGCAAGATCTAACGCGGTGCCGTGATCAACAGAGGTACGGACGATAGGCAGCCCTAATGTGATATTGGCAGCCCGGCCAAAGCCGTGAAATTTAAGAACAGGCAGCCCCTGATCGTGATACATCGCCAGTGCCGCGTCGGCGTTATCGAGATACTTGGGTGTAAACAGGGTGTCTGCAGGCAGGGGGCCTGTCAGGTTAAGCCCTTCTTCCCGCAATGCATCCAGGGCCGGAATGATGGTATCGATTTCTTCGCGACCCAGGTGGCCGTCTTCACCCGCGTGCGGGTTCAGGCCTGCTACCAGAATATGCGGTGCAGCGACACCAAAGAATTGCTGCAGGTCGTTGTTCAGTATTCGACTGACACGTTGAATGCGATCACCAGTGCAGGCATCGGCGACGTCTTTTAACGGTAGATGGGTGGTAACAAGAGCGACCCGTAGGTCTTCTGTGGCGAGCATCATAACGACTTCTTCAACGCCACAGTAATCGCGGAAATACTCAGTGTGGCCACTGAAAAGCACGCCGGATTCGTTGATGACCCCTTTGTGAACCGGTGCGGTGACTATGCCATCCCAGCGACCGTCAACACATCCTTCAGCTGCGATACGCAGAGTTTCTATTACGAAGGCACCATTCTCTTTGTTGAGAACGCCTGCGCTGACTGGTGCATTGGCCGCGACAGGAAATACGGTCAGGTGACCATTACCTGACTGCGCTCCGGCATCACCAAAGGTATGGAGAGTCAGTGGGAGGCCCAGCGAATTCGCGCGCTCTGTCAGTACAGCCGGGTCTGTGATGACGACAAGCTCGGTCGACAGCTCAGTCTGGGCGATCTGAACACAGAGATCCGGCCCGATACCGGCGGGTTCTCCCGCCGTTACGGCAAGACGCTGGCTCACGACTGTTCCTTAATATCGACGTAGGCTTCTGAGCGAATTTTACGCAGCCAGATGGGAAGCTCTTCTTCGAAGCGACGTCCATAGAGCATCTGGCGTACCTGATTACGCTGCACTTCTTCACCGATGTCGGCTTCACGACGGTCGGTCACCTGAAGCACATGCCAGCCAAACTGACTACGCACTGGCGTACTTAACTCACCGGTTGGTGTTACGTCCATCGCTTGCTCAAATTCCGGTACCATGTCGCCGGGAGAGACCCAGCCAAGGTCACCGCCACTAGCGCCACTGCCAGGGTCATCACTGTATTCACGAGCAAGTTTAGCGAAGTCTGCACCGGCTTTCAGGCGTTCATAAATCTGATTAATGAGATCACGTGCCTGGTCCTGATCGCGCACTTCATTTGGTGTGATCAGAATATGTCGTACTTCAGCCTGTTGAATTAGCTTGGAGTTACCACCGCGCTTGTCTTCAAGCTTAATAATGTGGAATCCACTGGCAGTGCGGATGGGGTCTGAGATATCGCCAACGTTCATCTTTGGTGCGATGTCAGCGAAAATCGATGGTAGCTGAGCATCTTTACGCCAGCCCATATCGCCACCATTCAAGGCCGTGCGTCCCTGAGATTCGGCCATTGCCGTTTTACCGAAATCAGCACCATCGCGTAGCTCAGCAACAATCTTTTCTGCTTTGCTTTCAGCTTCTTTGTATTCCTGTGGTGCGGCACCAGAACGAACTGAAATCAGAATGTGGCGAAGTTTGTATTCTGCGGCCGAGGCGATACGACCGATATCAGAGGCCAGAAAGTAATCTATGTCCTGATCTGTAATCTGGATGCGCTCACCCACCTGATACTGCTGTACCCGGCTGATGCGCATTTCATTGCGGATCTGTTCACGTGCGTAGGCAAAAGAAACGCCTTCGCTGGCCATAGCCTGTTGAAACTCAGCCAGACTCATACCGTTCTGTGCTGCGATACGCCCCATCGCATCATCCAGCTGCGACTCACTGATGCGGATGCCCGCACGATCAGCCATCTGCAGCTGCACACTTTCGGTGATCATGCGTTCGAGTACTTGTTCACGCAGTGTGCCTGCTTCTGGCAGTTCATTCTGGTTATTCTGTACGCCCACGGTCTTGATGCGTTGTTCAAGCTCGCTTTCCATGATGATGTCGTCATCAACGACGGCCACCACACGATCGATCAACTGGGGTTCTGCATGGAGTAAGGCGCTGACAGTCATTGCCAGAAGAGTAAAAATCAGGTGCTTAATAGTCATGGTATTGGCGTCTTGAGTATCCATAAATGCTTTCAGACAAGAGGCTGTCGGTGCCGCTGCCCAGTGTGGTCAGACCTTTTAACTGAATGCTCAGCATAAAGCCGTAACGTTTTTCGGTTGTGAACTCCCCCGAGCTGCGAGGTGAGGTTTCCCGATAGGTGAATTGTGCTCGCCAGCAGCAATTCTGGTATTCGAATCCGGCCAGAGACTCCAGTACTGGGTCTTCCGGGCGACGTTCTCCCGCCTCATAGTGTTTCAGATCACGGAGCTGCCTTGCAAATAGTGCCCAGCGATCACTCAGAGACCAGAACGCACTGGCATCAAGCTGGTGCGTATTGTAGCTAGTTTCAGTGTCAGGGTCGCGGCTCTCGGTGCGTGTATTGCTGATGCTTAACATATGATTCGCTTCATCTCGGAAGCGGACACCGTAGCGTTGCTGACGGAAGTAGTCCTGATGCGAATCCCACTCGAGAAAAGAGAAGACCGTCCAGTCGTTGTTTGGGTTCCATTCCGCTTCGCCCAGGGTGCTGGATGTATGGCGCTCGAGGTAGTCGCTCTCGGTTTCGTTGATGTTCACTTCACGATCGCGGAAATACCAGATCTGACCTACGCCAGCCCTGAACTGCTCCAGACCATCATCGCGGATATAGCGTGTCGTGACCCCGGTACTGATCTGGTTGAGGTCGGCCAGGCGGTCACCACCAGTAAAACGGTCGCCGTTGAATAAGCTTGAGTAGGTAACGCTGGAGGCTTTGGTATCGAAGGCCGGAATATCTTCCTGACCGCTTCGGTAGGGGCTGTACGCATACAGCACGCGAGGTTCCAGAGTCTGAATATAGTCGGTGTTGAAGACGCTGGTTTCACGCTCAAAGAAGAGGCCGCCGTCCAGGGTCACGCGCGGTGCTCCGAACGTTGGCGTTTCATCGTCGTCGGTAGGCTCTGCATCATAAAGCCGGTAGCTGCGATAGCGGTAATCCAGTGCAGGCGTGAAGAAACCGTATGGCTGTGTCATCGGGTAGGCGATGCGGGTGTCCGACAGAAAACGATCACCGTTCAGAGCGGCGCGGCCACTGAGTGTCTGCTGAGTGCCGTCGATCACGGCGGAGCTTTCGCGGTTAAAGCGGGTGGCTTGCACGGTTTGCTTCAGCGTCCAACCTGACTCTAGTGTTGGTGTTAGTGTCAGGCCGACCTGAGGCAGGCGGCGATACGGACGGTTGCTGAGCGAGATGTCTTCGTCCGTCGTCTGGAAGCTCTCAGCCAGGAAAGTCGCCTTTACCGGTGTTGTATCGTAGCGAACCAGGCCTCTTCTAGGCAGGTGGGAAGCCCGGTACACAGAGGCACTCGGGTTCATGTCCGAGAAGTAGTCATCATCGCTGACATTATTGTAGAGAAATTCGTGGCTCCAGTGACGGCCCCAACGACCCGTTTGTGAGTAATTCACCAGAGAACGCTCTTCGCCGGTTTCTTCGTCGTCAGCGAGAATGCCGTAATTCAGCTCGCCATCACCGAAAAGCGCCGTTTTGTGTCGTAGTTGGTTCTCCCACAACAAACCATGGTCAAGCACGTGGTGGGCGGTGATGGTGGCATCCAGATTGGGTGCGATATTGAGATAAAAAGGAATCTGAATATCTTCCGCCTGACCCATGCCGTTCACAGACAGCGAGGGATCAAGGAAGCCGGTGAGTCGCCGGTCATCAATCGGGAAGCGGTAATACGGTATATACAGAATCGGCACCTCGGCGACCCGGAGACGGGTGTGCCACGCCGTGCCAAACCCTTCGTTCTGATCCAGTCGCAGTTCGCTGGCTGCAATGTCCCAGTCATTGTGGCCAGGTTCGCAGAAGGTCAGGGTCGCCCCTTTCATTTCTAGTATCTGATCCTGGGGAGATCCCAGTTGTTCTGCGGTTCCTCGCAAATGACGGTCGGCAATGACCCAGGCGCTGTGGTTAAGTTCGATGTCACCCTGAGCGTCATCGATACGTGCGTTGTCGCCACCCAGCGTCATGCCCGGTGAGGTGATGGACACATTGCCCTTGAAGTTAGCCACTTGCTGCTCAGGAAACCAATGCGCGTAGTCAGCTTTGAGAAGCTGGTCTCGTCGCTGAAATACAACATCGCCGTTCAGTTCAATTTCACCGGCGCGGGTTAAGGTTCCCTGATCGGCCTCAGCCTCAATCCGGTCGGTGTCGAGAGCCATAGGTGTGGTGACAACGTAGGCGCCTGTGCAGAACTCAGGAAGCGCTTCAGCCTGTTCCGCCGGGAGCTGCGATCTCGGAGTCCAGCCGAGGGCTTCATAGTTGAAGTCCCCCGTAGAGTCGGCCAATGCGTGGTGGCTCAGACCGGTGGCGAGCGCAGGTAGCAACAGATGCAGGCACGGGCGCAAGTAGAGACGCAGGTACTGAGATGTTCGGTTCAGGTCAGTCATGTAGGGCAGCAGGCGCGATTCCGGAATGAAGTGTGTTATCTTTAGCGGCTTATCAGGGCGCCAATTCTGGGGCCCAATTCTAGAACGACTGACTCCGAGAGGCCAGCATGGATCAGCGAAGGGATAACCTTGCGCATTGGGCAGTAAATCAGATTCAGCAACTTACTGGCGAAGATCTGACCGCAGAATTGTCAGTGGTTTCAGGCGATGCCAGTTTTCGTCGATATTTTCGGCTGACGGGCGCCGATTCCAGTTGGATCTGTGTGGATGCACCTCCAGAGAAAGAAGATAACCCTAAGTTTATTGCGATCGCTCGCAGCTGGTCAGAGCAGGGTGTGAATGTGCCTGCGGTTTTAAGCGAAGATATCGCTCAGGGATTCATGCTTCTGCAGGACTTTGGCGACCAGCTGCTTTGGCCGGCGCTTCACGATGGTGCCGACCATGAGCGCGTACTCGCATTATACAAAGTCGCTATTGATGAGCTGATTAACATTCAGAAGCTGAAGGTCGGTGAGCTGCCTGCATACGATGCCGCTCTTCTGCGTCAGGAGATTTCCCTGTTCACCGACTGGCTCTGCGAACGTCAGATTTCGCTGTCTCTGTCGGCCGATGAGCACAGACTGATTTCTGATGTTACGGATATTCTGGTTGAATCAGCGCTGGCGCAGCCGCAGGTCGTAGTGCATCGTGATTATCACTCCCGGAATCTGATGCTTTGTGCAGATGGTGCCCTGGGTGTTATCGACTTTCAGGATGCTGTTCAGGGGGCTGTCACCTACGATCTCGTGTCGCTATTACGTGACTGCTATGTGCGTTGGCCACACCAGATCGTTGACGAGTTGACCGCCTACTACTACGAGAAAGCCTCATTGGCGGGCGTGCTGGATATGCCGTACGACGCCTTCTCCAGAGCGTTTGACCTTATGGGTATGCAGAGACACCTCAAAGCTGCGGGTATCTTTGCCCGCCTTAATATTCGTGATGGTAAGGCAGGTTATCTGGCGGATATCCCTAATACCTGCGTGTATCTGCGCGAAGTCGCAGGGCGGTATTATGAATTCTCGGCTTTCTGTCAGTGGCTCGACGAACGATTTCTGCCAGCGATGGAGAAAGGCCTGTCATGAAGGCAATGATTCTGGCGGCAGGTCGAGGTACCAGAATGGCCCCGCTTACGGACACATGTCCTAAGCCGCTTATTCCTCTGTGTGGTAAACCCCTGATCGTGCACCATCTTGAGAAGCTTGCTGCGGCAGGTATTAAAGAGGTGGTGATTAATCACGCCTGGTTGGGAGAACAGATTGAACAGCACCTGGGGGATGGCAGCGCGTGGGGGCTGACTATTCGCTACTCCGCAGAAGCCGACGCACTCGAAACCGGTGGTGGTGTCTATCAGGCATTACCGCTTCTTGGCGCAGCGCCTTTTCTGCTTATTAATGGTGATGTCTGGACCGACTGGGATTACACCGAGGCTGCTCAGTATGAGCTGAATGAAACTGACCTTGGTTGCCTCTGGCTGGTCAATAACCCGGATCATAATCCGAAGGGCGATTTTGCGTTGCAGGCCGGGCGGGTGGTCAATGAGCAGCAACTGACGTTCAGTGGGGTCAGCGTCCTCAAACCTGAATTATGGGCATCCGCGTCGGCGGGCGCCTATCCACTAGCACCCATGTTGCGAGAGGCCATGACGACGGACCGGCTTGCAGGTCAGTTGATGAATGGCCGATGGGTCGATGTCGGCACCCCCGAGCGACTGAAGACTTTGGAGAACGATTTACTTAACCAAGACGGTGGTGACGATTGAAACCGTTGGCGAATAGCAATCGTATCTGGGTAGGAAAAGCGTCGGGTGCAGCCATTGGTTTGTTGTCTGGCGGACCGTTCGGGCTGGTGATTGGTGCGATTGCCGGACACCTGTTAGACAGGTTGGCTGAAAAGGCGCGCAGTGGTCCGGCAGGCCCAATGGCTCAGGAGCATATGAGTGCTCTGTTCCGTGTGATGGGGCATCTTGCTAAAGCGGATGGTCGCATCAGCGAAAAAGAAATTGCCGCCGCCGAAGCCGTGATCGAAGCCTTGGGAATGACCGGTGACCGTCGTGCATTGGCCATTCGTTTGTTTGGTGAGGGTAAGCAGAGCAGTTATCGACTGGAGCGTGATCTGAAAGCGCTGGAAGCTGGATTACCGCCGAACCAGCACGAGGTCTTCTTCTCGTTACTGGTCAAGGTAGCGCGTGCAGATGGCCGGGTAAAACGTGCGCAGCGCAAGGTACTGAAGCAGGTTGGCAGAGCGTTTGGCATTCCCCCGTTCCGTTTTTACTGGTGGTTGAGCCGGGGCGAGGGTTCGACAGACTGGGAGAAAAAAGCGCGGCCTCAGGAGCGCGCGCAACAGACATCTCAACCGCGTCGTCCTGAATTGATGATGAGTCGTGAGGTACGGCGTGCATTCAATGTACTCGGATTAGCGCCGGATGTTTCTGACGAAGAATTGAAGCAGACGTTCCGCCGCCTGATGAGTGAGTACCACCCTGATAAGCTTGTCGCTCGTGGAGTATCGGCGGCAGAGCTTGAGCGTGCTAAGTCGAAAGCGCAGGAGATCCAGAGCGCCTATGCGATTATTCGTAAGCACCGGCGAGCCAGTAAGTAATGGCAGCCTGCGGGGCTATTGCTGAACTCTGCTACTG
>NZ_CFHJLR010000007.1:0-142519 GCF_984348125.1 Thalassolituus sp. | reverse complement strand
AACCCTGCTACTGAACCCTGCTACTGAACCCTGCTACTGAACCCTGCTACTGAACCCTGCTACTGAACTTTGCCGCGCAAGGCTTTGACCTGGCCACGTTGAACTTTCTGATCGACTCTCCGGCGTTGCGACGCACGCGTTGGTCGTGTTGCTACTCTGGGCTTATCTTTCTGAAGAGCAAAGCGAATCAGCTGCTGTAACCGTTGCAGGGCATCTTCCCGATTTTTCTCCTGTGTCCTGAAACGCTGTGCTTTGATGATGATAGTACCGTCCTGTGTCAGGCGCTGGTCATCCAGTTTGAGCACGTCTTCTTTCACATCTTCAGGCAGCGACGAGCGTCGCACATCAAAACGAAGATGAATGGCCGACGCCACTTTATTTACGTTCTGACCGCCGGCGCCCTGTGCCCGGATAGCTTTCAGGGTGATTTCAGCCCAGGGGAGGGTAATTCTGTGGTTGATGTAGAGTCCGTTCGCGTTCATACGCCAGCCCCCACCGGAACATGGGACAGGTGAAAGGCGATGGCCCAGAAGTGGCAGAAAGCGCCAGCCATGACGAAGATATGCCAGATTTCGTGGAAACCGACCCAGCGTGGCCATGGGTCAGGCCACCTCAGCGCATAGACGATGGCACCAACAGAGTAGGCGATACCACCGAAGAGCAGCCACCATAAAGCACCTTCGGGTACGCGCGCCATGGCTGGCTCAAACGCGAACACGACCAGCCAGCCCATACCGACATAGATCAGAGTTGATAGCCAGCGTGGCGCTGAAATCCAAAACAGCTTCAGAGCGATGCCTGCAAGCGCTAAGCTCCAGACGGCAACAAGTAAGATCAGGCCGGTATTGCCGTACAAAGGGATCAGGCAGAAAGGGGTGTAGGTGCCGGCAATTAACAGAAAGATCGCAATATGATCGATGCGTTTGAGCCAGAGAATCACCTGCTCTGACGCGTGAATCAGATGGTACAGAGCGCTGGCTGCAAACATCAGAAACAGTGTTGCGCCGAAAACTGCGAATGAGACAATATGTACGACTTCGCCGTACATCGCGGCTCTTGCCATCAGAATACCGAGTGCAACAATGGCAAAAACAGCCCCGGCCAGATGGGTAAGGCCACTGATAGGATCACGGAAAACAGAATGCATGCGGTTGTCCGGTAAAAACTTATGAGTTGCGGCACACCATACGGTAAAGCGGTGGCAGAGAAAACAACGATGGATCAAGTCGGTAGCGTCGACAAAACCGACCTCTGGTATCTGTACCTGATAGAAACCGCCAGCGGGCATCTCTACTGCGGGATCACGCTGGATGTAAGCCGTCGCTTCAAAGAGCATTGCAGTAATGGTAGCCGCACCGCGCGTTTTCTGAGGGGCAAAGGGCCTCTGGCTTTGCGTTTCGTCGCGGTCGCTGGTGCGCATGGAGATGCGCTGCGGGCTGAGAGGCAGGTGAAGAAACTGTCCCGCCCTCAGAAGCTGCGACTGATCAGTGGTGATCGTGCCTTCTCCCTTAAGCTCAAACTAACCCCCGCGGCTGAACTGATCGGGGGCTCCTGAAGCCGGATCAAAAAAGACATTTTTGTTACACGGCTGTCATAAAACCCTGTTAACCTGCTCTTATTGTGTCTGAATACACAGGCTGGTTGACCATTATTTACGCCATCTGTTTGAAGTCAGGTTAAATTTACATCCCCTGCTGGTAGAATGTCCGACCGGAAACAAGGACAGAATAAAAATTATGCTGCGTGCCGTATGGTCAGCAAAGTGGTACATACTGCTTGGTTTGCTGGCTTTCATCCTGATAGTGGTTGCTACCACACCTATCCACTTCCTTTGGAAATACGCCGAGCCCTACGCCCGGGACTTGCCTGTGCGGATTCAGAATCCGACTGGCACATTGTGGCAAGGTCGCGCGGATGTTGGTGTGCCTCAGGCCGGTACGATTGCCGCTGATTGGGAATTAAGCCCGCTGTCGCTGCTGCTCGGCAACGCAGACCTGGCTATCAACGCCGAAGGCGAAAACATTCGCCTGACAGGTGCAGCACAGGCAACAGGGTTATACGCAGGCTTGCCTGAACGCGTCATTATTGAAGATCTGAATGGTTATCTGGATTCGTCGGCACTGGCGCCTCTGTTAATGCAGGCACGGGCGAATCTTGATGGCAGCTTTGAATTGAGCCGCCTCAATGCAGATATCTCCATTGCCGATCAGGGCATCAACGATATTTCCGGACAGCTGGTGTATTCGGGCGGTCAGCTTCGTGCACGCGTAGAGCGCCAGTCAATTGATACTGAACTCCCGATGCTGGTGGCGAACATCGTTATGGACGGGCCTAAAGTGACTGTGCCTGTGGCGACAGCCGATGGTGAACCTCTTGGGCAGCTATTTCTTCAGGAAGACGGTTGGGGGGGCATGACAGTACTGCGTCGTGCCGTGGATATTGCAGGTCAGAGCTGGCCTGACAAACAAGCAGATGCAGACACGGTTATTTTTGAAGTGTCGCAGAAGTTTCTATAACCTGAGCGCTTTGATAAACGATGGTCGCTGTAGTGAATCAGTCTGTTGAATTGACCCCGTGGCAACGCTGGGCGAAGCGCCTTGCGTACGTTGTGCTCACCTTGTTGACGGCCTGGCTACTGGCGAAGATCTTTTGGATGGTGCTGGCACCCGAGCCAATTATATTGAAAGCACCTGTGGCAGGGCAGTCCTCCGCCGCTAAAACGCCTCAGGTCAGTGCCGCACAATACCACTTATTTGGTGAAGTCGGTGCCGAGCCCGTCGTGGCTGTAAAAGAAGTAGATGCACCGGATACCCGCCTACGCCTCGAGCTTCTCGGTGTCATGCAGTCGAGCACGGCCGAAATGTCGAGTGCGATCATTGCTCAGAAAGGCGGGAAGGGTGATTTCTACCGTGTGGGTGATGTGGTTCAGGGCCGAACCAAACTGGCAGGTGTGTATCCCGATAAAGTGATTCTTGATACCGCGGGTAAGCTGGAGACTCTGAAGTTTGAAGAGTTCTCAGCGCGTGGTGTTGGTGTTTCTGCCCGTGCACCGGAACCAGCGCCACGCGAGGTACGTGAAGAACGCGCTTCTCAGCTTCGTGATCGTTTCAGCCGTATTCGTCGTCCGTCTGACTTTATGGGCATTGCCAGTGAAGCCGCGACAGAATCACCAGAAGCCGTGATCGACGGTCTGGGGCTTGAATCTGTGGGCGTTGGTGAAGGTTATCGGGTTGATAACAGCTCAATATTATTGAAAGCCGGAATGAAACCCGGCGATGTTCTGCTCTCCATTAATGGGCAGCAGTTGGGAGACGCGTCGTCTGATCAGGCGTTACTTGATCAGGTGATGCAGGAAGGCCGCGCGCAGATTGAAGTTCAGCGCGGCAATAGTCGTTTTATGATTAATCAGAGTTTTGGAGCTCGGAACTGATGTTGCTCAGACGTTGGCTGATAGCCGTGTTGCTGATGGCAGGCATGGCTATGCCGCTGCAAGCAGAGGAAAGCTGGCAGATTAACCTGAAGGATGCCGATATTGAGGCATTCATCAGTCAGGTTGCTGATATTACTGGTAAGAGCTTTGTTCTTGATCCACGGGTTAAGGGCAAAGTCAGTGTGCTCTCCAGCGAGCCAATGAATCAGGAAGGCGTGTATGAGCTTTTCTTATCCGTGTTGCAGATCCATGGCCTCGCTGCTGTTCCTGCGGGCGATGTCACTCTGGTCATTCAGCAGAATGATGTGAAGCAGGCCGGCCGCAGCCTTGAAGAACGTGCGGCGGTCGACAGTCAGGAGCTGCTGACCAAAGTCATTATGATCAAGAATACGCCGGCGCTGGATCTGGTGCCTATTCTGCGTCCATTGGTGGCCAAGTACGGTCACCTTGCTGGCGTGAAATCCGCGAATGCACTGATCATCTCTGACCATGCGATCAACATTAACCGCATCGAAGAAATTATTGACCGACTGGACCGTTCCGGCTCAGAAGAACTGGAAGTGGTTCAACTGAAAGAAGCCTGGGTGGGCAATGTCGTTACCATGCTGCAGAGCCTTGATCCTTCTAAGGTGTCGCAGGGCACGACGGATAACAACAATACAGCAGGCAGCATTCGTGTTGTTGCCGATGAGCGCAGTAACCGCCTGATTATCAAGGGCGAGAAAACGGCGCGTGAACGTATTCGTGGTCTGATCGAACAGCTTGACCAGCCGTCATATTTCAGCGGCAGCGCTCAGGTGATCCGCCTGCAATATGCCGACGCAACCAAGCTGGCGGAAATGCTGAAGAACCTGATGGGTGAAGCGTCAGGTTCTGGTGACGAAGCGAAAGTTAAAGGTGATATTGGTATTCATGCCGACGAAGACCTGAACGCTCTGGTTGTCCGTGCTGAGCCTTCCATCCTGAAAGAAGTACAGGAGCTGGTAAATTCCCTTGATGTGCGTCGTGCACAAGTGCTGATCGAATCGGCAATTATTGAAGTAACTGGCGATACCAGCGATGCTCTTGGTGTTCAGTGGGTACGTGGTGATCTGGATTCTCCGGTTGCAGGCACGAATTTCAACAACGCTGGACCGGGCCTTGCGACCATCGCTACCGGTGTGGCCACAGGTGACTATGCTTCTGCCGTTGGGCAAGGCCTGACCATTGGTGGCTTTAAAGAGTCGGGTGGTGATATTGATTTTGGTGTGATTATTCAGGCGCTGAAGAGTAACTCTTCAACCAATCTGCTCTCAACGCCGAGCATCATGACACTGGATAACCAGGAAGCTGAGATTGTTGTTGGTCAGAACGTTCCGTTCGTGACTGGCCAGACGGCATCAAGCACCAACACGAACCCGTTCACGACCATTGACCGCCAGGATGTGGGTGTGACGTTGAAAGTGATTCCTCACATTCATGATGGTGAAGCGATTCGCCTGGAAGTTGAAGCAACTGCGGAATCGGTTTCAAACACGACCGTTGCGGGTAGTGCCGACCTGATCACGAATAAGCGCTCAATCAAAACCATGATTCTGTCTGATGACGGTGAAACCATCGTGCTGGGTGGGTTGATTCGTGATGACGTACGCGAAGTTGTCAGCAAGGTGCCGCTGCTGGGAGATATTCCTTTGCTGGGTTGGTTGTTCCGCTCGAAGAGCGTGAATCAGGTGAAGAGTAATCTGATGGTGTTCCTGCGCCCAACGATCGTTGGTGATGGCGGTAAAGCGAAAGACCTTACTCGCGAGAAATTCAACGGCATCTGGGAGTTTACCGTTTCTGAAGAACTCGGTATCGATGAAGCCGACATGCAACTACAGCGCCTGTTTAAAGGCCTGCCGATGCAGAACAAGTGATCCATGCTGGCGGGTGGAGGCTCAGGCCTCCGCTAATGCCAGTGGCTCTAAACCTGCCTGACGCATTAATTCACACAGGCCTATCATAGGCAGCCCGATCAGGGCGTTCATATCCCGTCCTTCCAGCGCTGAAAAGAGCGTGATCCCTAATCCTTCGACTTTGAAACTACCGGCACAGTCTAACGGCTGTTCGATACTGATGTAGCGTTTCAGGGCTTCATCCGAAAGATCATTGAAGTGCACATGAAAAGGCTCCGTCAGCGTGTATTCATCGCCCGCTGGTGACAGCAGGCAGAGGCCTGTTAGAAAAGTGATCTTCTGGCCTTTAACACGCTTTAACTGCCCAAGTGCTTTTTCTTCTGTACCTGCCTTGCCCACCGGCTGGCCGTCGATTACACAGGTCTGATCGCTGCCGATAATCCAGCTGTCTGGATGACGGGTGTGTAATGCTCGTGCTTTTTCCTTAGCCAGACGCAACACATACTCCTGGGGTGTTTCGTCTGCAAGTGGCGTCTCATCAATGTCTGGCGATGCTTGACTGAATGGAATATGCAGACGCTTAAGAAGCTCTGCCCGATACGGTGAGCTGGAAGCTAGCAGCAGATTAAAAGACATGATTAGTTTCCTTGGAGGGCAGACACAAAAAAAGGGAGCATAGCTCCCTTTTTATTCTGGCACTGAATTACTTAGCGAAGTTTTCGTTCGCGAAGTCCCAGTTAACCAGCGCCCAGAAACCTTTCAGGTAATCAGGACGAACGTTGCGGTAGTCGATGTAGTAAGCGTGTTCCCACAGGTCAACAGTGATCAGTGGAGTCAGGCCTTCAGTGATCGGCGTGCCAGCGTTAGAGGTGTTTACGATGTCCAGAGAACCGTCAGCTTTCTTCACCAGCCAAGTCCAGCTTGAACCGAAGTTGTTCACAGCCATATCGTTGAATTTAGCTTTGAAGTCTTCGAAAGAACCGAAAGCTGCATTGATGGCATCAGCAACTGCGCCAGTTGGCTCGCCGCCACCGTTAGGGCTCAGGCTGTTCCAGTAGAAAGTGTGGTTCCAGATTTGAGCTGCGTTGTTGAAAACGCCACCTGAAGAAGTCTTGATGATGTCTTCCAGGCTTTTGCCTTCGAGATCAGTACCTTCAACCAGACCGTTCAGCTTCTGAACGTAGGTGTTGTGGTGCTTGCCGTAGTGGAAGTCCAGAGTCTCAGATGAAATGTGTGGCTCCAGTGCATTTTTTTCGTAAGGCAGTGCAGGAAGTTCGAACGCCATGGTCTCTCTCCATTTTCAGGTTGATTGCCGGATCTCTTGAAATGTCCGTTACGACCTACATGGGGTCGAAAAGTATCTTTTCAATAGCCCGTCTTTTATATTCCTCAAAATAATAACACCGGCCCTTATTACCGGCTACGTCGTTATAACCCCTTGTTTATAGAGGTCTTCTTGATCAATTCTTTACAAATTGCCAACTGGTAGACATTCATGGACACTACATGTTCCCAGCTGGCGTGGGTTTGAGGTATGTTGAGGCGCGCAAGTGCGCCGGAAACAGGGAGCCGTTGCCAGGGCGATGGAAATATCTGTTGCACAAACTGAGCAAACTTTTCCGGTTAGCCGGGCGCATGTTTGTCCGGCTTCGATGGTGCTGTGGGGAAGCAGTAGTAAGCCAATAACAATAAAGGTAGAAAAAATGAAACCGACTGAGGAAGAAATCGCGCTGCGCCAACAACAGTTGCGGCGCCAGGCTCAGCAACGCCTTGCGCAAGCGGGAGCTGCGAAGCGAAGCGCTCCGGCAGATGCTGCAGCAGCGACACTGCCACCTCCACCTGCCGCCGCGTCAAAAGCATCGGGCTCATCAGCCTCCTCAGGGCTGGCTGCGGCAGGTCTTGTGATTGCACTGGGTGCACTAGGCGCCGCGGGTTATATGTACACGCTTCTGCAGAAGTCTGATCAGAAGTACGCAGCCGCTCAGGAAATTCTTCTCCAGCAGGGCAGTAAGATTGAGGCATTGGAAAACCGTCTCTCAGCATCGGGTGAGAATGCCAATTTGTCGGTGGATGCCCTTAAGGTTGTACTGCGCGAACAGGATAATGAAATTCGTAAACTCTGGGACCTCGCCAGTAAGCGGAACCGGGCTGACATCGATGCCAATACGGCAAAACTGGGCAACCTGAATACTGCAATGAACAGCGCATCTGGCGCCAGTGCTTCGGATCTGAAAGCTCTCCGTTCTAAAGTGACTGAACTTGAGAATGCTGTGGCAGCCTTGCCATCCGGTCTGGAAATTTCCATAGCTCAGAATAAAGAGAACATCGAAATGCTGGGTTCCAGTATCAAAAGCCTGCGCAGCGATGTTGCGAATATGGAGAGCAGACCTTCATCTGGCGGCTCTGTTGGTTATGATGACCTGACCAATATGAAACTCGAGATTGAGGATATTCAGATTCGCCTCGATCGTATTCAGAACGCGATGACTGGTGGTTAATCTGTATGTTGCCTGAGCTCTGGGTGCGGGCGTTAGAAATGCCCGCACTCTCAGTGACGACGCCATATACGTTAAGGATCAACCTGGCTCGGTTACTTCGTACTGCCTCACCTGCTGAGGCAGCCATTATTGCCGGACTACGCTCCGACATTCCAGCTTCTGCTTTTCTCTCTGCCTATCAGATTGCCATGAGGGCCGTAGACCCTGCCTTGCCACCGGAGCAGTGGGCCTGCCTTTGTGTGTCAGAAAAAGGATTGCGCTCACTTTCCGAAATGGAAACTTCTATAGAGGCGGGTGCTGTCAGCGGTCGGAAAAGTCATGCCATGCTCGCAATGGACGGTATCGACTGGCTGTATGTGATTGCGCGATCCGCGTCAGGCCTCATTTGTCAGCGCGTCTCTGCGAAAGCAGATGGGGTTTCTCCTCATCCTGCTAAACCGGGTCAGCCGGTCATTCCTGAACTGCCTCACCATGTGGTCGATTTTACCGCGAGTCCGGTAGATTCAGGGTACCTTGCAGAGGATGCCCACCAGTGCATTAACAAACCCTTTCGCTACCACGAAGACGTCATGGTATTGCTTGCCTTTGCGGGCTGGGTTTTGCGGGTATCTGAAGCTCATCATGATCACCAGAGTCTGATTCAGTGCATGAAGGTTTTAGCGGACGGCTATCGTACGGGCGCGACGGGGTATGATAGGTCTCAGCTGGATGCGTTTGATGCGCTTATTGAAGAACTATTGCAAATTTCCCTTCCGGCCAAATTTCAGCAGACCTGGCACAGAGATCGTCAGTTGTTGCTCATGGGTAAGAAGGCAAGAGATATCATTCGTAGTCGCCTGGCCTGACTGAAGGCCGGCGACTCCGCGACTAGCGCTGGTTAACCCGCACAGAGATGCCTGATGATGGTAGAGAGACTGCTGCCGCGGGAGCGGCATTGATTGGAGCTGCGCTCGGCAGTTTTTCGTTCTGACTGATGAAATCTACGGCTCGGACATCGTCCTGAGCTCCGTCTGCAGCATCTATCTGCCCGGCTTCTGTCGTGTTGCCTGCACTGGTAGGTGCGAGCGACGCTGTCTCTATGCGCTGTTGTTCCAGCTCGTTATTCAGCATTCGCGAAAAACGGATACTTTGAGAGGTTGTCCGCTCGTAACGAAACTCGCTGCTGTAATCATAGTGATGAGTGCGCTCGCGAGCCTCGGTGATTGCAGCATCGAGGTCGTTCGCGTAGTAGTCATCCTGGGCTTTGCGGAAGTCTTCCGAGGTGGCTGATTTGCCACCTGCAGATACATGACATGCAATCACAGACAACATAAGTGCTGTAATAGAGAGACGCATCGACACGAGACGTTTCCTCAGCGGGCTGTCGCGGTCACTGTCCCGACGGAGCGGGTCTGGCGCGTGATCATCTCGCCGGTGCGGTTAACGGCACGCGATTCATTGATCACGACTTCACGTGGCAACTTAACGTCTGCCCGGGGTGAAGGCTGGAGATTGCCATCGGTTTCGATAATTTCTTCGTCTTCATTGCTCTGCCCAAGTGCGACACGTCTGACAGGGCGGGTCGCATCTTCAGCCGCTGCAACACCGGCAGCAGTTGGCCCCATCGCGCCTTCAACGATCAGCTCGTTCATTTCAGTATTGAGCATTTTCGGCAGAGGAAAACTTTTGCTTGTGGTGCGGTTATACCATTCATAACCCACATATTCGGTCTGCACCGGAAAACGACGTGCAGCTTCTACCGCCACTTCGATCTCTGGAGAGGTGTAGGCTTGTTTGGCGCTTTCCTGTTCCGGGCTGTCAGCGGCCATGGCTGGCATCGCCGCCAGAAGCGACAGGAGGGGAAGTGTGTACAGACTACTCTTCATGTTTGCTTTCCCTTTGTGGCTGTTTCTTTTTGTTATTATGTGTAGAATGCAATATAGCACGACGGTTTACTTTCTGTACAGTTGGTAACACTACGCCATAGGTGTAGGGTGGCTGTCAGATGTTAAACCTCCCGACCCGATGCAGATGCAATAGCCGGTAACAGGGCATAATAATGATAAAAACAGCAATCAGAATTCTTTCTGCCGCCGCCGTAAGCGCAATGATCGCCGGCTGCAGCAGTGTTCACATTACAACCTTCGACAACTTTGGTTCATACCCTAAGTGGCTTTTTTCGCCGAAAGGGCAGTACTACAAATCCGTTGGTTATCGTTGGGATTATGAAAAGTACGCGCTTGTGTATATCTATCGCCCAGCGACTGAGTGGTCGATGGATGAAGTCGAAGCGCCGAGCCTCAACGTGAATGGCGAACGCCTGTTTAACTTCAAAGGCGGCGGCTACACCTGGTACGAAATGGAACCGGGCACCTACGACTTTGTTGTTCGCCGCGGTATTTTCGGCTTCGAAGGCGTCGGTAATCTGGTATTCCGTACCTACAGTGATTTCGACCTGAACCTTGAGGCGGGTAAGGTGTATTACCTGCGTTATTCAGAAGTTGATCCTCAGAACATGGTGATGCTGGAAGATGGCTCATTGGGCGGCGATGGTCCCCTGCAGCTGGTTGGTCATGACCTCGCAGTCAGTGAAATGAACGACACACGCCTGCACCACCATGGTCGTGAGTTGATCCGTGCAAAAGCACGTGATGAAGACGCGCAGGATGAAACGGTCGTAGCCAGCAAGTCAGCTCCTAAAGTTCAGGAAACTGAACAACAGGAAGAGCCACAGACTTTCTTTATCGAAGAAGATAACAACGAGACGGATGCCCCCGAAGGTATTCGCGCGAAGCCCCGTTCAACTGAAGAAGAATGGTGGCCGTTTTAAGCGCCGCGGATTCAAGAGTGGCCCGGCTTAGGCTACAATAAGCCCATCAGTAAACGCCCACTGACCAGTGGGCGTTTTTACGACTGCCGTTTGCAACTCCAGAGAGAGACCTCCCGATGACTGTGATCAAGCAAGAAGATCTGATTCAGAGCGTTGCTGATGCTCTGCAATACATTTCTTACTACCACCCGAAAGACTTTATCGATGCTGTACACCAGGCGTATGAGCGCGAAGAATCAAAAGCCGCAAAAGATGCGATGGCTCAGATTCTGATTAACTCGCGTATGTGTGCCATGGGTAAGCGCCCGATCTGTCAGGACACAGGTATCGTGACGGTTTTCCTGACCATCGGTATGGACGTTAAGTTCGAAGGCGACATGAGTGTCGAAGATATGTGTAACGAAGGTGTTCGTCGCGCATACACCCACCCTGACAACGTTCTGCGTGCTTCTGTTCTGGCTGATCCGGACGGTAAGCGTGCAAACACCAAAGACAACACACCAGCCATCATCCACATGAAGTTAGTACCGGGTAACACGGTGGATGTGCACGTGGCTGCGAAAGGTGGTGGTTCTGAAGCGAAGTCTAAGTTTGCCATGCTCAACCCCTCTGACTCTATTGTTGACTGGGTGCTGGAGCAGGTGCCGAAGATGGGCGCAGGTTGGTGCCCACCGGGTATGCTGGGGATTGGTATTGGCGGTACTGCAGAGAAAGCGATGCAGATTGCGAAAGAAGCCCTGCTTGAGCCGGTAAATATTCAGGAACTGCAGGAGCGCGGTGCCCAGACCCGTTCTGAAGAGCTGCGTCTTGAACTGTATGAGAAAGTGAACAAGCTGGGTATTGGCGCTCAGGGCCTCGGCGGTCTGACCACTGTGCTCGACATCAAAGTAGCTGACTACCCAACGCACGCTGCGAATAAACCAGTGGCTATCATTCCTAACTGTGCAGCGACCCGTCACACCCATTTTGAACTGGACGGTTCTGGCCCTGCTTCTCTGAAGGCGCCGAAACTGGAAGACTGGCCAGAAATCAGCTGGGAAGTCGGTGACAGCGTTCGTCGCGTCAACCTCGACACCGTCACTCCAGAAGATGTGAAAGAGTGGCAGCCGGGTGAAACCGTACTGCTGTCTGGCAAAATGCTCACTGGCCGTGATGCTGCGCACAAGCGCATGGTAGACATGATCTCCAAAGGTGAAGAACTGCCGGTTGATCTGAAGGGTCGCTTTATCTACTACGTGGGCCCGGTTGATCCGGTGCGCGAAGAGGTTGTTGGTCCGGCTGGCCCGACTACAGCAACCCGTATGGATAAGTTCACCCGTACCGTTCTGGAAGAAACCGGTCTGCTGGGCATGATCGGTAAAGCCGAACGTGGTCCAATTGCGATTGAAGCGATTAAAGACAACGAAGCCGTTTACCTGATGGCCGTGGGTGGCGCTGCTTATCTGGTGTCTCAGGCGATTAAAGGCGCGAAAGTTGTCGGCTTTGATGACCTGGGTATGGAAGCGATCTACGAGTTCGAAGTGGAAGATATGCCAGTGACTGTTGCGGTCGATAGCAAAGGCGAATCGGTACACAACACCGGACCAAAAGAGTGGTTTGCGCGCATTAACGCCACTGAAGTCTGATTTGATTCCAGTCAAAGCTGACACTTGTGTGTCAGCGGCCACTGACTGGCAAATTCGTGCGTAAAGAAGGGAGCAATTGCTCCCTTTTTTTGTCTCAGTGAGTTAACACAATCGATACGTCAAAGGAGTTCGTATGACCGATGTCCTCACTGAAGAAGAACTTAAGTCTCACCTTATTCGCTATCCGGAATGGCACCGTGAATCTGTCGGCGGTGTTGCCTGTGTCCGCAGGATCTGGACCTTCGATAATTTTATCGATGCTTTCCGGTTTGCCGGGCGCGTTGCTGATCTCGCAGAGAAATATAATCACCACCCCCAAATAACGGTTTCCTGGGGGGAGCTTGCTGTGGCCTGGTGGAGTCATGATGCTGGCGGCGTAACGCAGGCCGATCTGGAAATGGTCGCGCTTTGTGACCATCTGTCTACCTGAGGTCCATCTTCCGCCCAACAATTTGTTACCAATGAAAACAGGGTGACGAAGTTCTGACCTTCGTTACCCTGATCGATGTGAATGTTCTGACATCCACATCAGTCTGTCGGGAAACTGAGCCGTGATGGATTACAAAAGTCGGAGCACCGGCGGAAAAGCCGGTTGTCTCCGTCATATTCTGGTCGTATTTATTTGTCTTATTAGAAAAACATTTGTTTATCAAACACTTGGATAAGTTACATTTCATGTGAAAAAAGGGAACTGAACTAAGCTGACTGTATTCGTTTTACGCTACTTTTACAGGACGCATCTGATGTTCCGACGGTCACTTTCTCCACTGATATCTGTATTGATATTCTGCCTGCCATTTATGGTGTCGGCTCAGGAGTCACTTCCGGGGCTTGAGCCACCTGAAATGCGCTCATCACTGTATACCGGCTTTACCCAGTTACTTGATGACGATAAGACACTCGTTAAAGAAGAGCTGATTGATCTGCCCGAAGAGATCAATCGTGTAGCCCTGTACCACAATGGTGACAGGATGCATCGTAAGGTGCCGAAGCAAGTCCACCTGATGATCGAAAATAAACTGATGAAGCGTATGCTGGACAGCGGGCGCTTCGAGATTATTCAGTGCCTTGAATGCCGCACTACGCAAGTCGCTATGCGTGCAGACCGTCTTGAGATCAGCCATGCTGCTACAGACAATCAGGCATTACGTAAGCTCGGGCAGCATGTCCGGGCAGACGCATTTCTTTTCTGGAACGCTTCCGTTCAGGACAACAAGTTCACCATTAATTTACGCATGGTGGATGCCCGCGATAACAAGCTTCTGTGGCTGAAAGAATACTCCAAGAAAACCACACTCGAAGAGGAAGTGCAGGGCTTCGATAGCGTCAACTACGAACTGCTTGTCGGCGCCTGGGGTATCTCCGCAGAACGTGATCATCTCTCCAGTGCAGACTCTGAAGATGTGAAAGGTCTGACTGTCTTTGGTATTCGCCGTCGTGAAACCACCAGTCTGGATGACCAGCTTCAATACACCCTGGCCTTTGAATATTTCCGCAACTTCTCTAACCGCGAAAACTTCGATATTTCGGGGATCAATCTGGAAGGACGGATTATTGCCGATATTCCAAGCATGGACGATCTGATTGATACCAAAGTGTACCTGGGTATGGGGCAGGCATTCTTTAATGATACCAATGCCATCGTCTTCCGTTTTGGTTTTGAATTTCCGTTCTTTAAAGATGGGTTCATCGATTATGGCGTGACCTACATTCCTGAAAGCACGGCGAAGTGGAGTGAAGTCTCGGGTCTTGAAGATACCGGGAAAATCGGTGGCGCAAGCTACGACCTTTCTCTTGGCCTGAGATTTTAGGAGTCAGTATGAAAGCAGGAATTATTGCAGCAGTGCTTCTGGTCTCTCTGGGGCTTCAGGGGTGCTCTCACGAACGCTCTAACCGTCTGGTGAAAGGGTTTAACCCGAGCCCATGGGTTGATCCGGGTAAACCGGTTGAGGCCGAGAAGAAAACAGAAGAGGAAGTCATTGTTGAGGAAATTTCTCAACTTGAAAAAATCTCTGACAAGGCAAAGAAACAACATGGCCTGATGCATATTCATCGTTATGGAGCTGGGTACGATGTTCTTATGACCATTGATGCTGGCGACTCTGACGTTAAATTCATCATGGAACTACCGCAAAGCGAAGCAGAAAAATCTGCCGGTAGCGATGGACTATCGGATGAAGCTGCCGAAGATCGTGCCGCTGAAAATCACACTGATGTCGACGGAAAAATCAGCGAGCAGGAGTCTGAAAAACTGCGCCGCAGCGAAACAATGACGAAACACATTCTCTCGGCTCAGAGTCTTTTCTATAAAAAAGAATATTGGGAAGCCCTGGATCAGACGAATGCAGCGTTAGAAGTGATTCCTGATTCAGCCCAGGCGCACGCCTTGAAAGGCAGTATCTACTACAAGATGGGGCTGATACCCGAGGCCAGAGCGAGCTGGGAGCAGGCATTAGAACTTGATCCTGAGCTGGATCAGGTACGCGCTAGTCTGGCTCGCGTGCGATGAAAGGGGCTGTGACGATGAAAGAATTAATGACATGGCTGATAACCATTGCTCTTTTTGCGGCATTACCTGTTCTTGCCCAAGACACGTTTGAAGTTCCGGTTAAAAAGGACGAGGTAGAAGAAGCACGTTTCCGAAGTGACCTGGAGGCGCGCCTTCGTCAGGATATTGAATCTTATCTCGGCAATAATCGGTTTATCATTCAGGTCGATGCAGTTATCGAACGAGCGCGCACCGTCGTTCGTGAGAACTCTGAAGGTCAACAGCAAGCAGCAGCGCCACAGTTGCCCGCAGAGCCTCGGGTAAGCGGCACTCTCTCTCTTCCTGATATTGATGCAACCGGCATCGACGAGCTTGAAGAACTGCCGGGCCTGCCCGTCAGCGAAATGCCATTGCTTAAAGAAAATAATGAAAAGCTAAGGGCGCTGCGTAGTCAGCTACAACAACTTGAAAAAGAGCGTCAGGAGATAATCACTTACGCTGACAAGTTGAAGAACGTAGCGCAGCAAAGTCAGAGCCAGTCAAGCGGTGGTAAGCCTTCAGAAAAGACGATTGGCTATCGCAATATCATCAAGAAGCTTGAAATTACACTGGTCGTCGACAATGCACTGAAAGATGAACAGATAGAATTTCTTAAAAATCTGGTCACGCGTAAAGCTCAGATTAATGAACTCCGTGGCGATACGCTGAACATCGTCAAAACGGCGTTCAGTCATCTGAAGAAAGAAGAAACGCCACTCACGTTCTGGGAGTCTTACAGCCCCTGGATCTGGCTGGTGACCTTGCTGGTTGTTGGCTTGTTGTTAGTGCTGGCGTTTGCGGCACTGTGGCGTCGGCTTAATCAGCCTGTGTCCACAGCACCGGTAAATGCAGCCAGCGGAACCGAATCTGTGAGCCAACATTCTGTAGCACGTCAGTCAGAGGGTGAGGCGGCGGCACTCAGATACCGGATTAACGAATCTCGCCAACGTTTAGTCAGCCAGGGGTTATCTCAGCCACATCGTTTTCAGCAGGCTGTGTCTCAGGCACTAGGTAGTGCTCAGGCGTTTGAGGTTGCTTCTTTGTCAGCCACGATGGGTAAAAGTCTTTTTGCCAGTCTGGCGCCACACCTGACGCCTGCGGACTGGAAGCAGATTGACGAATTGCTGCAGGAAGGAGAGTGGAGTGAAGAGCAACTCTCTGAAGGCATGGAGCAGTTTTCTCAGCGGCTTGAGCGTCAGCAGGATGATGCGTCTAATACCCAGCCGTTCGCTTTCCTGAATAAACTTAACGACTCGCAGGTACTGTACCTCATCAAGGATGAAGATATCCGTATTAAAGCTCTGGTGATGTCACAGCTACCTGCGCAGCGCTCTGCAGATATTATTCTACGTCTCGACGAGCGGGAACTCGCTGCCATCGCTTTCGAGCTTGGGCAGTTTGAAAGCTTGCCTGTATCGGCGTTTAAAGATGTTGCTGACCGTTTGGCTAAAGCCTCACTCACTGTGCCTTCGTTCGAGAATATCACCGCCGACGGTCTGTCTGTTCTCATCGGTATGCTTGACCGTATGACGACCAGTGAAGAGACGCGGATGCTCAAAACACTGAAGTCCGAGAAGCCCGAAACCTATTACAGGCTGCGTCAGGTGTACTTTACCTACGCCGACCTGTCGCGCACGCCAGATCGTATTATCTCGAACGAGCTACGATCTATCGATGCAGGCGTTCTGACCGCGTCATTATGTAATACATCCATTGAATTTAAGCGCCACGTACTGGCTGCGCTGCCAGCGAAGTTACGGGCGGGGATTATTAATGAATTGAAAGTATCTGAGTCTGACACTGCACAGGAACAAGTCGAGTCAGCGCGTCGACAGGTGGTTCAGAAGATGCGGGAAATCATTCGTGAAGGCCGTTTCTCTATGGATGAGCTGGCGGATGTGAAACCAGCACAGTAATCGATTCAGAAATCTGCAGATCAAGAGACAACAACAGGGGCAACGTCAGTGTTTCGATTTTCATTCAGTACGCTCATTGGTTTCTGCGCAGGTATCGGCCTGCTGGCTTTTGCTGTTGCCAGTGCCACTGATAATCACGTTATCTTCATTAGTCTGTCGAGTTTTGGACTTGTGTTTGGTAGCACGATGGCGGCCGCGCTGATAAGTTATTCGACGGCCGATGTGCTGCATGCGATGCGCAGTATGCTCCATACCTTCTTTCACCCACCGACGTCGCAGAAGCACCTGAAGCAAGTAACGAGACGATTTGTTGAGTGGAGCAGTATCTACCGTCAGGGGGGCATTGTTGCGCTCGAACAATCACTGACGAAGCAGGAAAATAACGACGAGTTTATTCGTGCGGGCATTGATCTGATGGGCGCCGGATACGCGAACCATGATATCCGGACCATGCTCACTGATCAGATGGATGCCACCTGGCAGCGCCACACTCTGGAAGGCAAAGTGCTCAACACTATGGCCGTTTACTCACCGGGTTTTGGTATGGTCGGTACGATTGTCGGTCTGATTATCATGCTTGATAACCTGAACGGCGATATGGCGGGGCTGGGCAAGGGATTAGCGCTGGCGCTGATTACGACCCTATACGGTGTGTTGCTTTCGAATTTATTCTTTAAGCCCGCAGCGAATCAGGTCACTGAAAAGCAGGAAACCATGTATTTCCGCCATCAGTTGATCTCTGAGGGTTTTGTCTTGCTGAGTGAAAAGCGGACTGCGCTCTATATGCAGGATCGCCTGAACGCCTTTATCAAACCTTCCGTGCGTGATCAGGCACTCTCGGGAGAGTTGTAATGAGTCACGCCAGCCGCCAGCGGGGGTTGCGCCGGCGCCGCCCTAACTTTGACGATTCTTCCAGCTCCTGGCTGGTGACCTACTCGGATGCAATTACGCTCTTGTTAGCTTTTTTCGTCATGATTCTCGCGGTATCCGATCTCAATGAGGGAAAGATCGAATCGTTAAAAGAAGGGTTAGCTGAAGTTATCTCATCAGAAACCACCACGACTCCCTTTACCGACATCCGCCAAGGCATTGATGATTATATTGAGCAGAATGGTCTACAGGATCAGGTGTCGGTTACGCTCGACCCTCGTGGTGTGCAGGTAGAGTTTGCGAATGTTGCGTTATACGACTCCGGCGCAGCATCACTGAAGCCGGCGGCATCACCGCTACTGCAGGAACTGAGTCGTGTAATCCGTGATGTCAGTCACGGCTCGCACATGATCGAAGTGGAAGGGCATACAGATGATCTGCCTATCTCGAATGAGCAGTTTCCCTCTAACTGGGAGCTATCCTCCGCCCGTGCGACCGGAGTTGTGAAGTACCTGCTTGAGAGCGGTATCGAAAAGGAGCGACTGAAAGCATCCGGATATGCTGACAGTCGCCCAAAGGAGGGGCTGGATGACCTGCCACTGAACGAACAGCGGAAGGCCAACCGGCGTGTGGTGGTCTCAATAAGACGCTATTGACCAATTACTTATTAATGTCCTGTTTGTCGTTCAGCTGGGGTCATGGACCGTCAAGAACAGTCGAGGCGTTTCAGGTTGTTTGCTGCGAGCCCCGTGATCTCTGGCCTGGTTGAAAAAAGTCTGACCATGTAACTGATTATGACAGCGTAAGAAATCTGTAGTCTTTATCTGTTATGGTTACTGTAATGGTATAACATTCCTACTTGTGAATGACATTTATTCGTAAAAAAAACGTCATTTACGCTCCCTAAGCTCACCTCGCTTTTAATTTTCGGATAGCCCGATTTGAACTTGAGAACAGGTGAGTTATGACCACTAAAATGAAACTACTTGCTGCTGTAATTGCTGCTTCCGCAGTCAGCTCAGTAGCCCAGGCGGCGCCCGCAGTGCCTGCGCATCAGGCTGAAAATGCCTGGTTCACCGATGCAGAAACCTCTGTAATGAATAAATCTGCCATGGAGCTGCCCGCTGCCAACGCCAAGAACGTGATCCTTTTCGTGGGTGACGGCATGGGTATTTCTACACTGACTGCTGCCCGTATTCTTAAGGGTCAGAAACAAGGTCAGGACGGAGAGGAAGGCTACCTCTCGTTTGAAAGTTTCCCATATTCTGCGCTTGTTAAAACCTACAACGTCGATGCACAAACGCCTGATTCTGCCGGAACCATGACGGCTATGGTGTCCGGTGTTAAGACTGACGTCGGCACAATTGGTGTTGACGAAGACGTCATCCGCAGCGATTGCTACAGCGTTGCTGGAAACGAAGTTGTGACCGCGCTGGAACTTGCTGAAATTAAAGGTCTGTCTACCGGCGTTGTCTCAACAGCCCGCATTACACACGCCACTCCAGCGGCGACCTATGCTCACGCGGCGGATCGAAATTGGGAAGATAATTCAGATATGCCATCTGCGGCTTTCGCCTGCGAGGATATTGCATCGCAGCTGGTGAATTTTGAAGACAACCTCGAAGAGCGCTACCCGGGCGTCGATGTCGATGGTATCGAAGTCGCCATGGGCGGTGGACGTCGCCACTTCTTGCCCAAAGATGCTGCATTCAATTCAGCTGACGCAGTCAGTTCGACGGAAGGTGATCGTACTGATGGTCGTGATCTGACAGCTGAATGGCAGGATGCTTACCCGAACGGTACATACGTAATCGATCAGTCCGGTTTTGACGCGCTTGATACTGAATCTACAGAGCGTGTTCTTGGCTTGTTCAATGAATCTCACATGCAATACGAAGCAGACCGCGAGAACGATATTGCTGGTGAACCATCAATTGCTGAGATGACAGAAGCTGCTATCAATATTTTAGATAACAACGATAAAGGATTCTTCCTGATGGTTGAGTCTGGTCGCATTGACCATGCACACCACGCAGGAAATGCGGCTGGTGCTCTCGAAGATACGCTGGCGTTCGCTGATGCTGTTCAGGCCGCGGTTGACAGCACTGATCCAGAAGAAACTTTGATTCTCGTTACTGCTGACCACAGCCATGTATTCACTATTGCAGGCTATCCAAAACGCGGTAACCCAATTCTGGGCAAAGTCGTACCGGTAGGTGGTGAATCCCCCGCGCTGGCATCTGATGGACTCCCATACACAACGCTCGGCTACACCAATGGTCGCGGCATGATGGATCTGGGGCAGGAAACTGATTCGGACGCGGGTTACAGCGAAGCGATCAATGCGGGTCGTCAGGATCTGAGCGCAATCGATACAACAACGCCGGGTTATCACCAGGAAGCTCTGGTTCCAATGTCTTCTGAGACTCACGCTGGTGAAGATATTACATTGCACGCGACAGGCCCAGGCTCTCATCTGGTGCAGGGCGTTGTTGAACAGAATCTGGTCTTCCAGATTATTGGCCGCTCTTTGAATCTGCTGGCTGACTGAGACTGAGGAGAAAATGATGAAACTTAATTTATTACATACAGCGATCGTTGCCGCAGTAATGACGCTTGTTGGTTGTGCCGGTGAAGATGGAAATGACGGTCGTGATGGTGTCGACGGTCAGAATGGCGTGAATGGTTCAAATGGTGTTGATGGTGCACCGGGTGCAGATGGAGCCCCTGGTCTGGTGGAAGATTTGCCATTTAAACTTTCCGATGTTCTTGCAAATACCAAAAATAATGACTGGTATATTCAGGCGTCTCAGAAAGTAGCAAGCACTCAGAGTGCGGTGAATACAATTATCGAAGAGGCGGGTGAAGCGAAAAATATTATTCTCTTCGTTGGTGACGGTATGGGCGTTTCAACCGTCACTGCATCCCGGATTCTGGAAGGACAGATGAAAGGAATGTCGGGTGAAGAAAACAGCCTGAGCTTCGGTAATTTTCCGTTCAGTGGTTTGTCCAAAACTTATAACGTCGACGCTCAGACTCCAGACTCCGCAGGTACGATGACTGCAATGATGTCGGGTGCAAAAACGGATGTTGGTACCATCGGTGTAGACGAAGATATCGCACGTGGTGATTGCTCATCTGTTGCAGGTAATGAGCTGGCGACGGCACTTGAGCTGGCCGAGATTGCAGGTATGTCGACCGGGATTATTTCTACCGCTCGTATTACGCATGCAACACCTGCTGCGACATACGCAAAGTCTGCAGACCGCAATTGGGAAGATAACTCTGATATGCCAGAGACGGGCGCAGAGGGTTGCGCCGATATCGCTCTGCAGCTGGTCGAGTTTGAAGAAAACCTGGAAACGCGTCACGCTGATTCTATGCTCGATATTGATGGTATCGAAGTTGTAATGGGTGGTGGTCGTCGTCACTTCCTACCAAAACAAGCCGAGGCTAACAGCCCGGATGCAGTCAGCGCAGTTGAAGGCGATCGTACTGATGGTCGCAACCTGACGAATGAGTGGTCTGCTCAGTATAACGCTCCGGGGGATTTCTACGTTTATGATCAGGCGGGCTTTGACGCTATCGATCCTGAACTGACGACTCACCTTTTTGGTTTGTTCAACGAGTCGCATATGCAGTATGAAGCAGACCGTGCAAATGATGTCGCTGGTGAGCCATCTCTGGCAGAGATGACAGAGAAAGCCATTAAGATCCTCGACAATAACGAAGAGGGATTCTTCCTTATGGTCGAATCGGGTCGTATTGACCACGCTCATCACGCCGGCAACGCCTATAACGCATTGCAGGATACGATTGAGCTGTCTGAAGCGGTTGCTATCGCAGATGAGCTGACCAGTAATCGCGATACGCTGATTATTGTCACTGCCGACCACGGCCATGTATTCACTATTGCAGGCTATCCGAAGCGTGGAAACCCAATTCTGGGCAAAGTAGTTGCCGTTGGTGCTGACGAGCCAAGCCTGGCATCTGACGACATGCCATATACCACTCTGAACTACATGAATGGTCGCGGCCATGTTGCTGTCGATCCATCTGAAACGGATGCAGATGCGGGGTACGGTGCTGCCATTAACACAGGTCGTGTCGATCTGTCTGGTGTCGACACAACTGCTCCAGGCTTCCACCAGGAAGCTCTGATTCCAATGAGTTCAGAAACGCATTCAGGTGAAGATGTCGGTATCTATGCGAAAGGACCTGGTGCTCACCTGGTTTCAGGTACGAATGAGCAGAGCATTATTTTTCACGTGATGAACTTCGCTGGAGATCTGGCCAATCGTGCCGATGCTGTTGTAAATCAGCCTTAATACTGCTCGATAGTTCAAGGGGCCTTACTGGCCCCTTTTTCCGTTTAAATAAATACAGATTGAAGATTATGAAAACACTTATTACTTTGAGTCTCGCGGCCATAGCCGCTTCGGCTTCAGCTGCAGTTAGTGCAAGCGACTGTGTTTCTCCAGTTTCGTTGGAATATCAGGTAACGTCACAAGGAAATACTAAAGAGATCGCTATTCACAGAGCTGGCAGGGAAGTTGTCCGTGAAGATCTGACAACCGGCGTTGTTGAGTATTGGTATCACTCCCCTGCAGGCCGCCTTAAGTTGATTCGCTACGTTGATTCTGAAAAGCATGGTATTGAATATCAGGCCGAAGACTTCAGAGGGAATGAGGATCGGGTCTGGCAGGAAATATCTCTGGCAGTACCTGCGGATGTTCGTGACAGCATGACACTGGTATCCAAGCAGGGCAGCGGTTGTGAGCTGGTAGAAACTTGGGAATCAGAGGCGCAGAAAGAAAAGCTTGTCTGGCTACCTGCCCAGCAGATCGTTGTAAGCTATGAAAATCCGGTTCTCGCATGGTCGTTGACTGAGCAAGGTGATTCTGGGCTTCAGCAGCGTTTGGTTTCGAGAGACGATTACACTCTCATAGATTTTGCTGATATCGGTGACTCTGAGGAGAATCCATTTGTGAAGAAGATGATCAATTGGGGCTTTGTGGAACATGGTGCCAGTGGGTTCTACGACGAGCACGGTCATGCAATTGAAGGGCATGGTCACGCTCACTGATTATACTGGAGAGAAGAAAAGGCGTGCTGTAGCGTCCGGATACGCTACAGCACGCAAACTGATTACGAGAACTCAGTAATGATTACTGACGAGCTCATTCATATCTGAAGACGCTCCCCAATTCAGACGTATGTCATAGCTATACCGGAAATCATTTTCGAGCGGAGCTATTTCGGCATCAATATTCTCGATAACGTTGCTGGCCGGTGAGAGCACAACATCGCGACCAAAGATGTAGCTCTGTTCTTCAACAATACGCTTATAGGCTTTATTCAGAGCCAGCGCCCGGTCGCGACTCGGAGTGATCAGCTCATACACTGAATCTGCCGACTTAACTTTTTCCTTGTTAACCGTTCCGTTCTCAAAGTATTTCTTCTGCATCTCTTTGTTCTGTCGGAATTCATCACCACCGCCCACACGTTCAAAGTAGGTCAGGTACTCACCCTGAGTTTCATTGATGGTAGGGACATCTTTCATCGCTTTCAGGTCGATGTAACCCCAGCCGTCTTCGCCTTCCACTTTACGGGCAAAAGAGAATGTCTGATCAATCGTACTACCGACCGTTTTATGGCAGCCATTGCAGAATGCCATTTCCTGTTTGTTCTGCTTACGGAGTTCACCATGTTGATCTTCGATGTAGGCATTCAGTGTCCAGCCAAAGCGGTTATCTATGCCTCGTTCACCAATGTGAACGGTCAGCGGAAGGTTACCCAGGTGCTTTTCCTTGGCTTCGAGAAAGTAAGCACTGCGGAGCGCAACAGCAGACTTGAGTTGATGCTTCTTCATGTAGCGTACTTCTTTCATACGCTTGGGTACGAAGATATCACCATCATTGTTTACACCGACATAACGAACAGTGTGCAGAAACTCTGTTCCTTCAGGGTAAAGCATATCTTCGACCGGAATATCTGAGGCATCACCGAGATAGTTACCTGAACGAACCAACTCAGAGACATTCTCGGTCAGAACACCGTCGCCATTAACATCAGAGCCGATGTCACGTTCGTTCACCGTAGGAATTGAAATACCACTGAGCCGTTTCATTGTCAGCTCCAGAAGTGATAGGTTCGCGAAGTACAGAGCCTCAGAGTATTTTCCGTCTATTTCGCGGAATTCTGCGGGTAAACGAATCATGACATCGTCAGTAGAACCATTTGTTGGCCAGAAGGCGCTAGGGAATGGTTTGTAGTTAAATGCGATCCAGTGACTACCGTCGCGAGCGACCCCTCGTTCATCAAATGCTTTCACCGGATCTGCCAGGTTCTCCAGGAACATAGGGGGAGCAGCAGACTCTTCGCGCTGACTCTCGCGCTCTATCCAATCAGAGTAGTTGTCTGTATTTACCCAATTGAGAATCTGATCATCGGGAATATTTTTGATTTCTTCGCTTCTGTCTTTAAAGAGATTCTTCCAGCTGTTTGTCATCCCCGCATCTGAGAAATCGTAAAGGCCTTGCAGATAAACGTCTTTCATTACATTCGGACGATCATCGGTGTACGTCTGGTGACAGACATAACAAGGGTTATTCTTACCATCGGTACGGGTATAGCACTGAGGTGGGATGACGGCCTCAGGGTTATAAATTTCATCGTGCTCAATGTACGCCGTTGCAGGGATGTCATCCCCAGGCTGATAGGCAGGCTGAACTTCGTCTGATAAAGCTGTTTCAGATTTTTTTATTGTTTTGGTATCTGAATGGGCTTTGAAATGAGTATCTACGTCTTGATTACACGCGCTTAGTAATGGCAGTAGTACCAGGATTCTAATCAGGTTTTTCATACTTACATCCGGAAAGAAAATAGGGGGAGAAAGCTCTCCCCCTGAAAGGTCTTACATATTTGTACTAATACTTTGTCTTACTTATGGTGTGGCTCGTACATCCACAGAGTGTTGTTTTCCTGGAAGCCATCTTCACCGATCAGAATACGACCGTCCTGCATAACGATAACGTTGTCAGGTTGAGACAGGTTGTCCACATCACAACGCTCTGCACCATCCAGTGAACTGCGGTAGGTCGCACCCATCACAACTGGTTCAATACGGCTCAGGCTGTAATCTGAATCGATCAATGCACGGAATACACCACCACAATCTTTCACGCGACCAGAAAGTTGGATGTCGCCTTCTCCGTCGATCATGGTGTTATCAATATCAGCGATACCCATGTACATGTATGCGTTCTCGACTTCTTCACCCGGAATCAGGTCGATGCCTTCAATGGCTTCCTGAACTCGACCAGCATGAATGCTGATACCTTCCAGCTTGCGCCATTCTGCCGTTGCACCCAATTGCTTAGCGGCCTGACGTGATTCGAGGAAGGCTGCACGGTCATCCATTGGCTGACCCGCAGTGACTTTGCCGCCACCGTTTTCTACGGTTGGGTAAGTAGTGTTCGCAGGGCGACCTGAAACTACCCAGGCTGCCCAGGCTTCAACGTCTGCAACCGTCATATAGCTGGTTTCGCCATCGACATAGTCTTCAGTGCTGATACCATCAAACTCATCAACCCAAGCTTCGATGGTTGAGTTGTCAGAAGTCGCAAGCTCTACCCAGTCAACATCAAAGCCTGTAACCGCTGGATCATTTACGCCCGCATCCTGAGTCAGCTTAGCGCCGTATAGCGTACCAGAGCTCAAGTCTTCAGCTGTGTCAGCAACGAACTTAAACAGAACGCCACCCGTGTCATCCTGTGAAGAGTAAACAGTGCGACGGTCTGGCATAACGACCGAGTTTTCATGCTCGTAGCGGCCAATGGTGAAGTGTTTAACCGGTACAGGCGTTGGTGAAACAGCGTTGGTGATCTCAACGATGTAGCCGTAATCGTACGGGTTAACAGGCTCATCCATCAGCTGCCAGAAGCGATTCAGACGATCGTTGTTGGCCACTTCTTCAGGGTCGTTCCAGCTAGCGTAAGTGGTCGAGTTAACATCAGAGTTCACGATCCACTCTTCAGATGTCAGTGGTGTATTCCAAGGTGAAACAGAGCCGAAACAGTTAGCACCCGTACCTTTTACGTTTGCAAAGTTCACCATCATGGCATCTTCTACAGACCATTCGCCAGAAGCGGATTTGCTCAGCCCGATACGGCTCATACCACCCGGATACTCTTCCCAGTTAGTGAAGAGGTAGCCAGTGTTTGCACCTGTAGATACGAAGCCATTGAAGTCTGGCATGTCGTTTTCAAGGATCAGAGCGTCACCAGCGAGATTATAAATATGACCCAGCCCTTCGCTGAGCTCACCCTCGTATTGGTCGCCAGTCTGACCAATAACACGGTAAGAACCGTAAGCTGTCTGAATCGTCTGGCGCTCGTAGTCAGACTCAGGAACCGCTACTGAAATCAGTGTGTTTGGCAGATTATTAAAGCTAACACCCTCTATCACACCAACGGTACCTGTGTTGTAAGCGACACCGTTGTTATCAGTTTCCATGTTGCTACCTGCTGGGTGTTGCGCATTGAAGAACAGATCACCGTCTTCGGTCAGAAACAGCCCCGTTACTTCAGCACCGGAAGGTACAGTCGCGATGCGCGTCAGAGTACCTGCACCGGCGTCAGCATTCGCACCATCTTTACCGTCGGCGCCATCCTGGCCATCTTCACCGTTGGCACCATCTGAGCCTGGTGCGCCCGGAGCTGCGTCAGGCGAAACTCCGTTCTGGCCATTCAGTCCATTCAGACCGTCGCGACCATCGTCACCATCTTCTCCACCACAAGCAGTCAGCAGTGACGCTGATGCTACAGCGATTGCTAATAATTTCAGTTTCATCACGGTTCCCCAATATTGCTTCGTTATAGGTTTCAGGAGCGCTCGGGCTAAGTGTGGTCTGTGACAGAAATGTTTAACTTCTGTAACCCAGGTGGTGAATTATTTATTACAAAAAATGCGGATAAAAAGGCATGGGTATTAATAAATATGTAAAATCCAAAGGTTAATGTTCTAAGGTTTTTAGTAATGGAAATAACGATGCGCAGTGTTTACGTTGGTACTCTAATCTCTCTTGTTATTTCAATGACTGGGTGTCTCTATGAGACTAAAAACGAAGCACCACTGGACTTCTTACCTCAGGATAACGCCTGGTTTGTCGAGGGGTGGTCTGCCATAAAAAGTAAACGCGAAGTTTTACGAGAGACTACACCTGCCAAGAACGTGATCTTGTTTGTTGGTGACGGCATGGGAATATCAACAGTCACAGCCGCCCGAATCTACGCCGGACAGCAGCAGGGCATGAGTGGTGAGGAGAATCTGCTCAGTTTTGAGAAATTTCCTTTTACTGGTTTAAGTAAAACCTACAATGTTGATGCTCAGACTCCTGATTCAGCAGGCACTATGACCGCAATGATGTCTGGTGTTAAGACGGACGCCGGTGTTATTGGTCTGGCTGAGAGCGCAGAACGTGGTCTTTGTCACCGTGTGGAGGATGAAGTCCCTTCGGCTCTGCTTCTCGCTGAGTTAGCCGGTAAGAAAACTGGGATAGTCACGACAGCTCGCTTAACCCATGCGACTCCGGCGGCTACTTACGCATATTCTTCTG
Source organism: Thalassolituus sp. (assembly GCF_984348125.1). Taxonomy (NCBI): domain Bacteria; kingdom Pseudomonadati; phylum Pseudomonadota; class Gammaproteobacteria; order Oceanospirillales; family Oceanospirillaceae; genus Thalassolituus; species Thalassolituus sp. Next base: position 115,351 of record NZ_CFHJLR010000007.1, on the reverse strand, counting down.
AACGCAACTGGGAAGATATTTCGGATATGCCGGAAGCTGCAGTTGAAGCAGGCTGCGAGGATATTGCTTCGCAGTTTCTGAGTTTCAGGCAACGTACTTTGCAAGACTATGGTGTCGCGGTAGATGGCATCGAACTCGCTTTTGGTGGCGGTCGTCGACATTTTCTTCCTGATGATGTTCAGTCTAATACCCCCGATGCCAGAAGTACGGTAGAAGGTGATCGTACTGATGGCCGTAATCTGATGGAAGAATGGAAAGCCCAGAATCCGCAAGGTCAACTGGTTATCGATGAAGAGGGGTTTAATCAGTTGAGCAGTACTCCTGTGTTGGGGTTGTTTGAAGAGGCGCATATGCGGTTTGAGGCAGATCGCAACCAGGACACATTAGGGGAGCCATCACTTAGCCAGATGACAGAAAAAGCGATTAAGTTGTTGTCAGGCAGTGAGGAGGGGTTCTTTCTCATGGTGGAATCCGGTCGTATTGACCATGCGCACCACGCCGGAAATGCGTTTAATGCGCTCAATGAGACCCGAGAGTTTTCTGATGCTGTTGCTCTCGCCGAGTCTATGACTTCTCCGGAAGATACTTTGATTATCGTTACTGCTGATCACAGTCATGTATTTACCATTGCAGGGTATCCTAAGCGCGGTAATCCTATTCTTGGTAAAGTCGTTGCGCCCGGTGAGACAGAACCCACCATGGCCGGTGACGGCCTGCCGTATACTACGTTGGGTTATATGAACGGTCGCGGACATCATCACCTGGGTGGTGAAACAGACGCCGAACTTGTATACGAAGAGCCAATTAATGCAGGACGTAAAGATATTACCGGTATGAATACGGAGGCCGCTGGTTATCATCAGGAGGCTCTGATTCCACGTGATTCAGAAACGCATGGCGGTGAAGATGTGGCGATTTATGCAACAGGTCCGGGGGCCGCAATGGTGTCTGGCGTGAACGAGCAGAACGTCATTTTCCATGTCATGGATCGTGCTGCCAACCTATCCGGAAAGGCAGCAGCACGCCTCAGCGCAAAACAATAACCTTCAGGATTTTACGATCCGGTAGCACGGATCATATTTTCCACTGATTTTCATTCGGCCATGGTCAACCATGGCTCGCAGTAAACGGTCCATACCGTCGAGAATATCTGCGTCGCCGTGAATTTCATAAGGCCCATGCTTACGCACCAGCTTAACGCCATCGGCCTTCACGTTACCGGCCACGATACCTGAAAATGCTCTGCGCAGATCTGCGGCCAGCTCATGGAACGGAGCATCGTGCGTTAAACGAAGGGTTTTCATGTTGGCGTGGGTCGGTTCAAAAGGCACCTGAAAATCATGATCGATTTTTAAGGTCCAGTTGAAAAAGTAGGCGTCGTTGTTATCACGGCGATACTGTCGAACGGCTTCCATACCGGCTTTCATTTTTCTCGCAACCGTCACCGGATCATTAATCACCAGTTCATAACGCGCCTGAGCTTCTTTTCCGAGCGTATCGCCGATGAAGCGATTAATGTCTTCGAGATATGCCCGGGTTTCTTCTGGGCCGGTAATTATCAGAGGGAAGGGAATATCCTTATTTGCCGGGTGCGACAAAACACCGAGGATATATAAGATCTCTTCGGCGGTACCCGGGCCACCAGGGAAAATAATAATTCCGTGCGCCATGCGAACGAAGGCTTCCAGCCTCTTTTCGATATCCGGCAGGATCACCAACTCGTTGACGATTGGGTTGGGTGATTCGGCAGCAATAATACCGGGCTCGGTAATACCGATGTAGCGACCGTTTCGGATATGCTGCTTAGCATGGCCAATGGTCGCACCTTTCATCGGTCCTTTCATGGCACCTGGACCACAGCCCGTACCGATATCAAGGCCTCGAAGCCCCAGTTCATAGCCGACTTCCTTGGTGTATTGATATTCGTTAGGCGGAATGGAATGCCCACCCCAACAGACGACTAGTTTAGGTTCTACGTCTGGCTTTAGCAGGTTTGCATTGCGCAGAATATGGAATACCGCATTGGTAATATCTTCGCTTTTATCTAAATCAAAACGATGGGCTTTCAGGATATTTTCTTCCGCATAGAGGATGTCCCGCAGCACAGAAAAAAGCTGCTCGCGTACACCCCGGATAATTTCATCGTCAACAAATGCACCGCTTGGCGCACCGCTGAGTTGCAATACAATGCCGCGCTCTTCCTGCTCGACAGTGATATTGAAGTTCTTGTAGCTCTCTTCCAGTCGGGTGTAGTCATCCTCCAGGCTTCCGGCAGAGAGGACTGCGAATGAGCAGCGACGGAGCAGCTCGTGAGCACCGCTGCTGACATCTTTAAGCTGCTGAATTTCATACTGCGAAAGCACGCGTAGATGTGTCTTCGGGTGAATTAACTCATATTGTTTAGCCAAAATCATTCTCCTTAATGCCCACCTAAGGGCATGTCAGGCCCACAATTCCAGCGGGCCATATTCACTGAGCAGGTGCAGTAAATCACTGCGGGTGATGATACCTGTCAGTTGTTCTTTGTTATTAAGCACAGGGAGGGCACCGATGTGATATTCCGTAAGTAGTCTTGCTGTCTGTCGTATGTCGGTGCTCTCTGCTGTGCAATAGACTGGTCTGACGGCAACCGTCATGACGGAGTCATGTTCTATAGAACGTTGCTCGGCCAGTGCTCTTAATATGCGCCGGTCTGAAATTAACGCCTGAAGATTATCGTGTTCGTCGATGATCGGCAGATGGTGAATGTCGTGCTCCCGCATGAGCTGGTAGGCGTCCCGGATTGTTGTTTCCTGGCGAATGGTAATGACATTACGGGTCATGATGTCGGCGGCGAAGGCAACCGTCTGTGGAGCATGCTCCTGACGTTCGGTGGTACCTTCTGGGGAGTAAATCAGATCGTCGGATGATAGTGCCTGATCAGGCTCGTTTTCGATATTGGAAACCGCAGAAGTTCGCTCTACCGGCGACACGCGCCGGCGTGGGCTGTTTACGGGCGTTTCTACTCTGCGCCCCATGTCGAAAACAATTAAACCCATCGGCTACTTTTTCTGGCTGCTGAGCGTTAAGTATAGCGCGTCCGACGGCTAAAACCTCTTACGCAGCTCTCAGATGTGATGAGCAACCTCATCAAGACGTCCAAGAATACCGTCGGCATAGCGCATCACCAGAAACGGAACAAGGCGCGCATTGGTATCGGTTGCCGCTGTTTCGATAAACAGCCACTGGCTATGAATCTTGCTGAGCTGGCGCTGAGCTTCACTTGCCGTGACGCGGCTCTTCATATCGGCAATACCGCGCTCAAACTGCTGGCATAGTACTCGGATGTCGACGTTATCAATGGTCAGGGGAGCTCCCATAGAGGACGCCGCACGTTCGATGTAACGTTCAACCACTTCAAGGAGCAGGTTTTTCTGCTGACGCTGCCAGACAGTGAGTTCTGACAGAGTAAGCTCGTTTTCTGCCAGTATCTGGTCAGAAAGTAATTCTAATTCCTGCAACATAGCTCGCTGCGCTTTGCGCATCAGAGTGACGACTTGCAGTTCAGGGTAATTGCTTTCGCGGATTTCAGCGATGTTCTCATCGAGCAGGCTATTAAATTCGTCCCAGTGGGTCTGGATCCCTTGAGTTCTCGCAGGAAAATTAGCTCCAAGATCCTCGAGCAGAAGACTTTTCTGAAGACTGACTTCTTCGCGATGGCGCAGAACTTCCTCGACGAGTTGAGGATTTCCCTCATCCGCCTGGACGTGGTAGTACTTTAGAAGCAAAATCTTAACACTGGTACTCAGCTTAAAAACGCTAAGCTCTTCTGCCAGAGTTGATGCATGCGCAGGCAAGCTGAAAAAAAGGCTGAGTAAGAGTGTCCTTAGGAGTAACATAGATCCGTCTCTGTTTTAGTTCTGAACAGTCATTAGAGCGTCAAAGAGTTGACCATGAAAGGTTTCTGGATGCAAGCTGGTGGCTATCGTTATTGAGTGATGTATCACATTATGGAAAGAGTATTCAGGCTGACTATCTCCTGTCCTGACAGGGTCGGCATCGTGGCTAAAATTGGCCAGTTTTTTTCGGGGCACGGTGGCTGGATTGTTCAGGCAAACCACTATTCAGACCCGGTTAGCGGACGCTTTTTTATGCGTCATTGTATCCGCGCAGACTCCCTGCCATTTGATGCTGATGGGCTGAAGGCAGCTTTTGCGCCGATTGCCGACGAATTCGAGATGGACTGGCAGCTCAGCGACAGTGGTTCACCTAAGAAGGTCATCCTGATGGCGAGTAAGCAGAGCCACTGCCTGGTTGATCTTCTGCACCGCTGGCACAGTGGGGAGCTTGAGTGTGATATCCCATGCGTGATCTCAAATCACGACGACTTGCGCTCGCTGGTGGAATGGCACGGTATTCCGTACTTTCATGTACCGGTTGATAAAGATAACAAGGCCGAACACTTCCGCCGGGTGACAGAGATTGTCGAAGAACACAAGGCCGATACCATCGTACTCGCGCGCTATATGCAGATTCTGCCGCCAGAAATCTGTGAGCAATACGTTGGGCAAGTGATCAATATTCATCACAGCTTCCTGCCATCGTTTGTAGGGGCCAAGCCATATCACCAGGCCGCAGAACGCGGTGTAAAACTGATCGGTGCTACCTGCCACTACGTGACCCAGGAGCTGGATGCCGGGCCTATCATTGATCAGGACGTAATCCGCATCAGTCATAACGATACGGTCGAAGACATGGTGCGTTTAGGCAAAGACGTTGAGAAGTCAGTGCTGGCGAGAGGGGTGCGGAGTCACCTGGAAGATCGAGTTTTGCTCCACGGTAACAAGACCATCGTCTTCTGAGCCTGCCTGCATCGTCATAGCTTTGTTAAACATCGGCCAAAGAATACTCACTTAGCAATAGTAAGCTCCGTTTCTTTGGCCGATGTTTGCCGCGCTATGACTTCTTCGCCGACGGCTCAATCTTAAAACTAGCTGCGTTGTCACAGCGGCGTTAAAAACCTTCTCGAAATGCTCATTTACTAAAGTAAACTCCGCTTTCTCGAAGATTTTTGCCTTGCTGTGACGGCCTCGCTGACGCTTTAATTCGTTAAGTAAGCTCCGTTTCTTTGACCGATGCTTGCCTCGCTATGACTTCTTCGCCGACGGCTCAGTTATGGAGCTACGTGCGTTGTCATAGCGGTGTTAAAAACCTTCGCGAAATGCTCTGTTTTAACGGGCAATAAAAAAGCCGGCAGGATGCCGGCTTTTTCGATACGTGCTTGTTATCAGATCATTTCGATCGCAACAGCAACTGCTTCACCACCACCGATACACAGAGCAGCAATACCTTTCTTGCCGCCAGTGTTTTTCAGGGCGTTCATCAGGGTCACGATCAGACGTGAGCCAGTAGAGCCAACCGGGTGGCCCTGTGCGCAGGCACCGCCGTAGATGTTTACTTTCTCAGCATCCAGACCAAATGCGTCGATTGGCATCATAGCGACCATAGCGAAAGCTTCGTTGATTTCCCAAAGGTCAACGTCGTCTTTGCTCCAGCCGGTTTTTGCCAGCAGGGTCTCAATGGCGCCACATGGAGCGGCCGTGAACTCAGAAGGGTGCTGAGAGTGAGTGCTGTGCGCCACGATACGAGCAACCGGCGTCAGACCTTTTTCGGCGGCAACGGATTCGCGAGCCAGTACCAGTGCCGAAGCGCCATCAGAGATAGATGAAGCGTTAGCAGCTGTGATAGTACCGTCTTTAGCAAACGCAGGGCGTAGCGACGGGATCTTCTCGATGTTGGCGTTGAATGGTTGCTCGTCCTGTTCTACAACAGTCTCACCACGGCGGCTCTTTACAGTTACCGGTACGATTTCAGCGGTGTTCAGACCTTTCTCAATCGCGTCTTTAGCACGGTTCAGAGAGCGGATCGCGTATTCGTCCATCTGCTCGCGGGTGTATTCCTTCTTATCTGACATGTCCTGAGCGAAAGCACCCATCAGTTTGCCAGTCTCTGCATCTTCAAGACCATCGAAGAACATGTGGTCTTTGGCCTGATCGCCGTGGCCCATGCGATAGCCACCGCGTGCGTTTTCCAGGATGTAAGGGGCTTTTGACATGGACTCCATGCCGCCGGATACCGCGATATCAACAGAACCGGCTTTGATTGCATCATGAGCCATCATGGTGGCTTTCATGCCAGAGCCACAAAGTTTGTTGATGGTGGTTGCGCCAGTGTTATCCGGCAGACCTGCCTTGCGCATCGCCTGACGTGCAGGACCCTGACGCAGACCAGCAGACAGTACGTTACCCATGATAACTTCCTGAACATCAGCTGGTTGCAGGCCAGAGCGCTTCACTGCTTCTTCAATTGCGATAGCACCAAGCTCGGGTGCAGAGACTGAACTGAGGCTGCCCATAAAGCCGCCCATTGGGGTACGGGCACCAGCAACAATTACAACGGAATCCTGATTGGACGACATAGGGATCTCCTGTTCGGGAATGAGGGTTGGTTTAAAAGGGCGCCTATTCTATGACAAAGGGGTGCGTAAATCCTATCCCCCGGTTTGGTAGGTTGGCCGATCTGGACTATGGTTGATTACGATCAGATACAAAATGCCCCGGTTTAAGGAGGCGAATCATACTTTCGAGTGATGAGGGTATGAGTCGACGGGATTATAGTCAGGTGATTGCTGATATCCGCAAGGGATGTGTGTACCAGCGCATTTGAATAACCATAACAACACATTACAGGTACATGTATGGTGAAGAAGACTTTACTCAGTCTGGCCATCGCAGCCACAGCCGCAGGTCTTGCGGGCTGTAAGACTGGCGGTGATTATAAAGTTGATACCGGGGCAGTGACTGCCGGTTCTCCGGGGTCGGAGGTATCGCGTGTTTCTCCTATTTTCTCTGCGGGTGGCGCGAACCTTCCTCTGGCTAACGATTTTCTGTTCGCGGATGCCGCTGAGACCGATGGCACAGCGAATACCAGTGATACAACTCCACCAGTAACTACCGCACTGAACAAACTTGATGGCTTTTCCACTTCTGCTGCCATTTACGTTAAGTTCAATGCCGAGCTGGATGCAGACACTGTTGCCGCGGGACAGACTGTCCTGCTGGTGAAACTGAAAAACAGTGAAGATAACGCTGCGATTGATCCACTGGACATCAGTACTATTGTTGAAAACGAAGGTGATAACCCGTTTGCAGCAGATCAGCCGGTGGCTGGTACCGATTACGAAGCACGGTTCATTACAATGGATGGTGGCTCTACGCCAGCGATTCAGATTCTCCCTAAAACGCCTCTTGATCCAAAAACTAAGTATCTGGTGGTTCTGACTGATGCACTTGAGTCAGCAAGCGGGGTAGATGTTGGTCCGTCTGCTGAATACGACCTGGTTACAAGCGATCTGGAGCTGCCTGCGCCTAGTTTGCAGCCAGTTCGTGACGCGGTTCAGGCATGGGAATCTCTGGCAGGTGCTTTCCTGAATGGCGCGACCTCTGGCCAGGTGACCCAGGATAACATCATCCTTAGTTACGCGTTCACAACGACTGGTACCACGGACGTGCTGCATGCGATGGCTGCTCCGGCGACCTTCCTGACTACTCAGATTACAAGTATTGCCGCTGCTGAGGCGACTATCTCTGCGTCTGTAATTGCTAAAGAGATTAAAGATGGTGCAGATCAAACAACAGCTGAAGCAATAGCTGAGGGAACACTCCTGACGATTGCACAGGGCGTGGCAACTGCCATTAATACCCAGGCGGGCATGACGGTTATTCCTGTAGACAGTAATACTCGTGATGCTCTTAAAGCCAGCGAGACTTTCTCTCCAAACTACTATCAGGGCCTGATTACTACGATCGCTGATGGTAGCGGAGCAGGCGTAGATACGATTGTTGATAAGCCTGCGTCCCGTACTTATACGCCGATTACGGCGGATGGTTCTACAGCGGTAGAGATCTCTTACGATGCTTTCCTTACAGTGGCACTGCGCCCGGGCGTTGAAGAAGCGAACCCGGACGCAGATGAGTCAACTGTTGACGCTATTGTCGCAGGTCAGGTGTCAGCAATTTCATCTGGCGGCTCGATTCTTCAGGGTGGTCTGACGATACCTAACTTCCTGCCTCTTCCTGAAGCAGGTACAGCGGATGCGGACCTTGGTAGCTGGTCTGGTAGCAACAATGCTGCCCTGGCACTTGGGCTCGAAAGTGCTCCTGCCGACGCCGACGGTAGCATCAACGTTACCTGGCGTTTCCCGTACGCAGACAAACAGGGCGATGTGACTGTCCCTGTATTGGCTATGATACCAGATGCTTCCTGTGATCCTGATGGTCCGGGGCCGGCTTCTGGTAAGCCTGCTGATGGCTGGCCAGTAGTTATCTATCAGCACGGCATTACCGTTGACCGTACTGCAGGTCTTCTGGTGGGTAACGCTCTGGCTTCGGCATGTATCGCTACCATCGCGATTGACCACGTAATGCACGGTATTGCTCCACTGAACGACGGTGAGGCGAACAGCCTGCGTCTGTTTAACGTCGAGCAGGTTGCTGCATCTGATGCCGCCACCAATAGCCCATTTGCTGCAGCACGTGCAGGTGTTATCCAGGCGGTTGGCGCTGAAAACGTTCCTGGCCTCGCTGCTCTGGCTGAGCGTCACAATAACGTAGGTAAGGCCGCCGATCAGAGTAATGTAAGCATGGTTTTCCAGGGTGCTCTGGACGCTCAGGGTAACCCAGTGACTGCAGCCTCGGTCGGTGAATCCGGTGACCTGTATATCAACCTGAACGAATTTGCGCGTACCCGCGATGCAATTCGTCAGACGGTGCTGGACATGCTGAATGTTGCCGCATCCATTGACGATATGGATGTGAACTCAGATGGTACAGCGGATGATCTTGATCCTGCCAATGTGTACTTCGTAGGTCACTCTCTGGGCGGTATTGTCGGTGCGACCTTCCTGTCTGTTGCTAACGACACTAGCGTTCGTGCGTACAACTCAAACATTCCGCAGATCAAAGCGGCTGCTCTGGGTAATCCAGGTGGTGGTGTCGTGAAGTTGCTGGAAAACAGTGCTCAGATTGGTCCACGTATCATTGCTGGTCTGGCAGCTAGTGGTGTTGAGCAGGGTTCGGACAGCATCGAAAGCTTCTTTGGGGTTTTCCAGGCCATGCTGGACTCAGCTGATCCGATTAACTTCGCTGCCGGTACTGCAGATGTGCCAGTGCTTGTTTATGAAGACGTAGGTGTAACGGGTGATGCTGATGAACCGTCGGATCAGGTTGTGCCGAATAATGCAGAAACAGCGACGCTTGCAACCTCAGTATCCTTCCTGGCTGGTACAGATCCTCTGGTAGCTGAGATGGGTATCGACACTCTTATTACGAAGGAAGAGGCGGAAACCGGAAGTGTGATCAGTCCTGATCCTCAGTACTACTACCCAAGCACTACTAACGACGCAATCGTTAGGGCGAATGTACGTGTTGCTCAAGGTACACACGCGACTTTCTCTTCGGCAGACCCTCAGGCGGTATTTGCTGAGATCTATCAACAGATCGGATCTTTCTTTGACCCTTATGGCGCGACCAAACTATCTGGTCTTGCGGGTGATCAGCAAGGTCTGATCATTGAAAATACGGCTGTCCTTGAAAGCACCGGTAATTGAGTTGCGGAGAATAAAAATCATGAATAAAGCAATTTATCAGATGTTTAAAAAGACTCCGCTGGCTCTGGCCATGGCGGGAGCAGTCACGTCAGCTCAAGCAATTGAGTACAACGTTGGCGAGTTAAATATTCAGCTGGCAAACACAGTGTCCTATGGTATTGGCTGGCGTGTTGATGAGCGTGACCGCTCTCAGATTATGCCAGGTAATGGGAATGCGATTGGAGAGAACACCTCCGGTGCATCGTACAACTACGACGACGGTACGCTTAACTACGATCAGGGAGACATTTATACAAATGTCTTCAAGTGGAGCGGCGATCTCGAAATGAGCTACCGCAACTACGGTGGTTTCTTCCGTGCCCGTGCTTACTATGATCACGCGATTATGGATCAGGACACTGAGTTCAAACAGTTGAACGAAGAAACTGAAAACGCCGCCGGTCGTGGTGCTGAACTTTTGGATGCTTTTGTCTGGGCAGACTATGACATCAACTACGTGCCTGTGACCTTCCGTCTTGGTCGTCAGGTTCTTAGCTGGGGTGAAAGTACCTTCATTCAGGGTGGCATCAACAGCGTTAACCCAGTGGATGCCTCCGCATTCCGTAAGCCGGGTGCCGAGCTGAAAGAGGGACTTCTTCCGGTCAACATGTTCTATACCTCGATTGGCCTGACGGGTGAGATCACTCTGGAAGCTTTCTATCAGTTGGAGTGGGATCACACACGCAGTGACCCGTGCGGTACATTCTTCTCAACGGTTGATTTCGTAGCCGACGGTTGTGGCCCGGTTATTCTGGGTGGTACGGCTGATGAACGCGATATCCTCGCGTTGCGCGATCTGGAAGTGGACACGGGTGTGCCGCTGGCAAACCGCGTGGCACCAGTAACAGAGCGGATCGAAGATGAAGAACCGAGCGACAGTGGTCAGTACGGTATGGCTGTTCGTTGGTATTCAGAAGCGCTGGGTGATACCGAATTCGGTTTCTACTACATGAACATTCATAGCCGCCTTCCATACATCAACGGTGTTATCACGAACCAGGACCGCCTTGGTGTTCTGACCGGTACGCCGGATATGGAAGTGAATGAAGATGCTTCATATAACACGTATCGTCCGCTGTATCAGATCGCTTATCCAGAAGACATCAAAATTGCGGGTGTCTCGTTTGCGCGTAGTACCGCAAGTGGTGCATCTATCTCGGGTGAGATCAGTTATAAGCCAGATATGCCAGTTCAGTGGAACGCATTTGAGCTGATTCTGGCGGGTAACGGTGCTCCGTGGAGTCGCCTGTATCAGCAACGTGCTGAAGAAGCAGGTAATGCTGCTGACCTGTACGGTGAAGTTGGTAAGGGCTACGACGAGTTTGATATCTGGCAGGCACAGTCAACCTACATCATGTTCTTTGATCGTGTGTTAGGTGCAGACCGTCTGGCGCTCGTTGGTGAAGTCGGCGCGACCTACATCCCGGATCTTCCGGACACTGATGATGCCCGTTATGGCCGCTCAGGTGCCTACGGTATTGGTAACAACGATGGGGTCTATGAACCTGGCGGTGATACTAACTATTGTATCTTTGGTGGCACGTCAGCAAACGTGAACTCGGACTACTGTACCGACGATGGTTACACCACCAAGCTGTCAGGTGGTATCCGTCTGCGCTCTGGCCTGACGTACAACAACGCCTTCGCGGGTGTAAATATGACGCCTAACCTGTCGATTGCTTACGACAAGGGTTACGGTCCAGAGCCAGGTTCTCAGTTTATTGATGATCGTCTGACCGTAGGTCTGGGTGTGTCATTCCTGTATCTGAACCAGACATCCGTAGACGTGTCATACACTAACTTCTCGGGTGGCAAATATAACCAGTTGAAAGACCGCGACAACATCAGTCTTTCTGCTAAATATTCATTCTGAGCAGTTGAACAAGTTACACAGAGGTTCCGAATATGTTGAAGAAACAATTTAAAACCTGGGGAGCGGCTGCGGCCCTCTCCATGCTGGTGGGTTCTGCACACGCAGGTGTGAGCGCTGATCAGGCTGCCAAGCTGGGTACAGAACTGACTCCAGTGGGCGCAGTGAAAGAAGCTCAGGGTAATATCCCTGCATGGACGGGCGGTCTGGCAACAGACGCAGCCAGCGTTGATAAGAATGGTCGTCTTGGTAACCCATTTGCGGGAGACAAGCCGGAGTTCGTGATCACCGCAGAGAACTACAAAGACTACGCCGCAAATCTGACCGACGGTCAGAAAGCGATGTTCGAGAAGTATCCTGATACCTACCGTATGCCCGTGTACAAAACTGTGCGTTCAGCGGCTTACCCTCAGGACGTCTACGACGAGACTAAGAAGAACGCAGTGAACACCTCTCTGCTGAATGACGGTAATGGTATCGCGAACTTCACGTTCGGCGTGCCTTTCCCATTCCCGCAGACAGGTGTTGAAGTGATCTGGAACCACATTACGCGATATCGCGGTGGTTCGGTCAGCCGTATCATCGGTCAGGTGACGCCGCAGGTGAACGGTGATTACACCGTCGTTCGTTTTAAAGACGAGTTCACCTTCCGTAATAACCTGGTCGATTTCCAGGCGGATAAAGATGACAACGTTCTCTTTTACTTTAAGCAGGATGTTCTGTCTCCAGCGCGTCTGGCGGGTAACGTTCTTTTGGTTCACGAAACACTGGACCAGGTAAAAGAGCCACGTAAGGCATGGGTATATAACGCTGGTCAGCGTCGTGTACGTCGTGCGCCGCAGGTTGCTTACGACGGCCCAGGTACCGCGTCTGACGGTCTGCGTACTGCAGATAACTTCGATATGTTCAACGGCTCTCCGGACCGCTACGAGTGGAAGTTAGAAGGTAAGCAGGAAGTGTACATTCCGTACAACTCATATCAGCTGAAAGACACCAGCCTGAAGTATGACGACATCGTCAAAGCTGGTCACATTAATCAGGATCTGACTCGTTACGAACTGCACCGTGTGTGGAAAGTAACAGCGACTCTGAAAGATGGTCAGCGTCATGTATACGCTAAGCGTGTTTTCTACATCGATGAAGATACCTGGCAGGCGACTGAGATCGATCATTACGACGGCCGTGGCGAACTGTGGCGTGTGGCTGAATCACACAACATGTTCTACTTCGACCGTAAAGTGCCTTGGTATGCCATCGAGACACTGTACGACCTGAACTCAGGACGCTACCTGGCTCTGGGTCTGGATAACGAAGAAGAGTCAGGTTACCAGTACGAATTTGAGCGTACTTATTCTGACTACACTCCAGCGGCCCTGCGCCGTGGCGGTGTTCGCTGATACTCTGACTGCGAACCTGATGGGGAGGTTTATCTCCCTGATCTAAGAGAGCTCCTCATCCATTTAGGGTGGGGAGCTTTTTTAATCCACTTTATGCATAAAAATGCCCGGCACTGAGTTGTATTTCAGGCCGGGCATTTTTATTTATCCTGACTCAGATTATTAATCAGGTCATTAGTCAGGATCAGATTACTAGTCAGGTAATGAACTTAGAAATGAAACAAGGCGCCAACCTGATAAACAGAGGATGCATCTTTATTAATAAATTCTGCGCGAAGCCCGACCTGTTCGTTTACTTTAAATCCGGCACCTGCGCCGAGAAAAATACCGTCGTCGTCACCCAGGTCCAGGCCACCGCGACCAATAACGCTTAAGCGTGGGTCAATTTCCGGCAGGTACTTTTCTGCAACCGCAGCGACCCAGACACCATTGATATCCTCGTCACCGTTACCATTGCTGTTGTAAAAATCGCCCGTGTCACTGTATCCAAACTCAACTGCTGTCATCAGGTCGGCAACCGAGTTGTCGAACTTATACCCCCCAAACAGCGAGTAGCCATTGGCGTCCAACTCGTCGCCGCCGAACGGTGAATCAATGACGTTGTGATTAACGGCACCGCCGAGATAAAGCGCATTACGCAGGTTATTTTCCTCCGCAGAAACGGTCGTAATAGTTGCGGCAGAAATGGCGGTAGCGATCAGGTACTTTTTCATAACATCCTCTTTAAAATACAGGTAATGCCAGTGGTTCTTCTTGCAGTGCGGACAGTTGCTCACGCAGTGCCAGTAAATGTTCTGACCAGTAGCGGTGTGATGCAAACCACGGGAATGCCACCGGAAATGCCGGGTCGTCCCAGCGCTGGCTCAGCCAGGCGGCATGTCGAACAATTCGTCGTGTACACAGGGTCTCTATCAGAGGGAGTTCCTCTGCAGGAAATCTGCGAAACATGCTGTAGCCTTCTGCTATGACCATGATTTGTTGGCGATGTTCCTCTCGGCTGCCACTGAGTAACATCCAGATATCCTGCATTGCAGGACCCTGAGCGCAGTCATCGAAGTCGACGAGGTAGAGGTTCTCGTCCCGGATAATCAGATTGCCCGTGTGCATGTCACCATGCAGACGAATCTGTGAATGATTCGACAGCTTGATCTGATCTGTATGTGCGCAGATGTCTCTGATGAGTGACGTGTACGCCGCATGATAATCCTCAGGCATTAAACCGCTGGCAAGTACGGTATCTGCTGCTGCGGAAATATCTTCACTGCCATTGATATGCGGCCGGTGAATAAACGGTGTGGTCTCACCAATGTTATGCAGGCGAGCAAGCCAGCGCCCAATCAGTTCCAGGTCGTCGTCATTACTCAGTTCGGGAGCGTGACCACCGCGGCGAGGAAAAAGTGCAAAACGGAAACCGCCATAGGTGAATAAAGTTTCGTTATTTATCTCTATCGGAGCAATGACGGGCACATCTTCTGTGGCCAGCGAAAGCAGAAACTGGTGCTCCTCACGGATGCTCTCATCAGTCCAGCGAGTCGGGCGATAGAACTTGGCGATTAAAGGTTGTTCATCTTCAATGCCTACCTGAAATACACGGTTTTCATAGCTGTTTAATGCCATTACGCGGGCATCGCAGAGGTATCCGAGCGATTCAATTGCGTCCATGACCAGGTCGTGGCTTAAATCGGCGTAGGCGTGCATAGCGGAATCCGGAACATGAGTGTGGTGGACATTATGCCTGAAGGTGAGCTGGGTTTATCGGGTTTTCGGTGTTCTGGCAAAACACCAGGCGCCGACCTTCTGCGCATTGGATTCTTTCAGAAGTGCTGCAGCGGTGTGAAGCGTGCTGCCGGTAGTCATGACATCATCAACGATAAGAATGTGTTTGCCAGCAAGGTTGAGATTGGTTTCTACGCGCATATCGGTTTGACTACTGGCTCGCTGTCTGGCGGAACGTCCACGTTGCTCTTGGTGTTTCGTTTTCTTCAGAAGACGATGGAATGGCAGGCCGAGATCATGGGCGACTGCGCGGGCCAATTCTTCACTCAGGTTAAAACCGCGCCAGAGTCGTCGTCGGTGGCTGGTGGGTATGCAGGTAACCATATCTGGGTAGTTTTCAGGCTGGTCATCTAAGGCAGGACGTGCCATCAGCATGAGCGTCTGCATCCGGCTGATTTGCCTGGTATCGCGTTTGTCCTTACAGCGATGCAGCCAGTGAGGAAGCGGGTGTTCGTAACTGAGAGAGCAATAGCTGTAGTCGTACGCTGGTGGCGTTCGCTGGCAGCGACCGCACAACCCCTCCGTCGAAACACTTTCGCTGCACTGCGGGCAGGCAAGTCCCATGTAGGGTAAGCGGTTCAGGCACTCCTCGCAGATTCCTGTACTGCTGCCATCGGGCTCAAGGCAGAGCTCACACTCGAAGAGTTGATCAAAAAACGTACTGAGGTTACCCCGGATTTTCATCAGGGTTGACCAGTTATGCCTCATCTTTATCATCCGTGATACTGACACCAAACTGAGGGTACCATGATGAGCACTGTTCGCCACGACTGGACTGTTGAAGAAGTCGAGCAGCTACTGAACACGCCGTTTAACGATCTGCTTTTTCAGGCTCAGACCGTGCACCGTGAGTATCATGACCCGAACGCCGTACAGGTAAGTACTTTATTGTCGATTAAGACGGGTGCATGCCCGGAAGATTGTGCGTACTGCCCTCAGAGTGCCCGCTACGACACCGGGCTGGAGCGTGAACGCCTGATGGAAGTTGAGGCGGTTATTGAGAAGGCCAAGGCGGCTAAGGCTGCGGGTTCGGATCGTTTTTGTATGGGCGCTGCGTGGCGTTCGCCGCGCGACAAAGATATGCCTTACGTACTCGCGATGGTTAAGGGCGTGAAAGAGTTGGGCCTCGAAACCTGCATGACGCTCGGCATGCTGGATGATAAGAAGGCGGATGCCCTCGCTGAAGCGGGCCTTGATTACTACAACCACAATCTTGATACGTCGCCTGAGTTTTATGGTGAAATTATCACGACGCGCACGTATTCAGATCGCCTGAATACTCTGGCCAATGTACGCAACGCCGGCATGAAAGTATGCTCCGGTGGCATTCTGGGGATGGGCGAGTCCCATAAAGACCGTGCGGGTCTTCTGGCTCAGTTGGCTAATCTTCCGGTACATCCCGATTCAGTACCGATTAACCAGTTGGTGAAAGTGGCGGGCACGCCGCTTGAGACTCAGGGCGATCTTGATCCTCTGGATTTCATCCGCACCATTGCAGCAGCCCGCATTATGATGCCAGCGTCTCATGTTCGTCTGAGTGCTGGGCGAGAGGAAATGTCGGAAGAAATGCAGGCAATGTGCTTCTTTGCCGGGGCTAATTCCATTTTCTATGGTGAGTGCTTACTGACGACTCCTAACCCGGCTGCTAACAAGGACCAGGATCTGTTCCGTAAACTGGGAATCAACTCAGAACATCGGGTTACCAAGGCCCCACAGGAGCTTGACGAGATATTGGCGCAACCTGAGCAGAATGCTGATCTTTTTTATGACGCTTCCCAGCAGTCAGCACAAACTCACTGATTTATATAAGAAATCAGTCTAAACGCCATCCTGTCCGGGATGGCGTTTTTGTTTTTGATTTGATTAAATAATGATCAGGAACATTTGTTCAGCAGAGGTCGTTATGAATATAGGATCAACAGCAGGTTCGACGTTCGCCACCGCAGCATATGGTGTCAGTCAGGGAACCGAGCAGGTTGCCAAGGCTGCCCAGACCGTCGTTGAAACTACAACCGAGCGTCCCGTTGAGGGGACCGGAGATCTTGCGTCTGCGATGACAGACATGAAGCAGGGTCAGCAGGCTACTGACGCAAACGCGAAAGTACTGCAGGCAGCCGACCGTCAGCTGGGTTCTCTTATCGATACGCAGGCGTAATCCCCTGAGGGCGTTATATGCAGATAGCGTCAGGTGTACTCTTCACCGCTCCTGAGCCCGCTTATTCTTCGCGGGCTGAGAGAAGCCCCCAAAATACCAACATAGGCACTGATGCAACGACAGACGTCGGTGCCGACTCCCCGGTAAATGCCGCTCCCGAAGCGGGGAAGACCCTTGATGGCGCCTCTTCATCCGTCCGCCAGCCTGACGCTGACATGCGTAATCAGCAGGAGGATGCTGACCTCGTACGGCAACTACAGAGCCGGGATATTGAAGTTCGGAACCATGAAAGAGCCCATCAGGCAATTGGTGGGCAGCTGGCGAGTGCACCGACGTACAGCTTTACGAAAGGCCCGGATGGTCAGCGGTATGCGGTATCGGGGGAAGTCAGTATTGATGTCTCGGACGTGCCGGGAGATCCCTCCGCGACTTACGAGAAGATGGCGCGTGTCCGGCGGGCAGCGCTGGCACCTGCGGAACCATCTGCTCAGGACCGTCAGGTCGCTGCCATGGCGGCACAGAAAATGGCCGAAGCTCAGGCCGATATTGCTCAGCAGCAACGCGAAGACCTGAGCGCAGAGGCTGAGCTAAGAGATCAGAAACGTGATGATATGCGTGCAGAGATCGAAGCGGCGCGACAGGCTCAGTCAGGCTCCGATGAAGACGAAGACGAAGGTTTCGTCTCCGTCGCTGAGCGCTTCGCTGAATACAACGCCAGACTTCGTCAGATCAACGAAACATTGCTGCGCATAAGTTCTCCGAGCCTTCCAACCTCCGGGACTCTCTTCGACGAAGAAGCCTGATTGGCTTAATCGGTCATAACCCTTTCTTTTCAATTTCTATGCGATCAATCCCCGATGTTGCATCCCTCTCAGGCTTGACAATTCCATTGTGCGAACGTATGTTTCAAACACTTGTTTGAATCTGGATTGTATATCCTGATCGAAATTGCGTCCTGCCAGGCTTTTGGTCTGCGGGAAAATAATCAGGCAGCCTAGCTGCGCTAACAAATAACGGCAACGAGGTCATCCCTATGCCAGAGTATAAAGCTCCCCTCCGTGACATTCAGTTTGTAATGAACGAACTGCTGGATATGCCAGGTCATTACGCAAACATCCCAGCTTATGCTGAGGTTGCAACGCCTGACATGATCGACGCCATTCTGACTGAAGGTGCAAAATTCTGTGAGCAGGAGCTGGCTCCTCTGAATCGTACTGGTGACATCGAAGGTTGTACCCGCCACGATGACGGCTCCGTAACCACGCCAACTGGCTTTAAAGAAGCTTACGCTAAGTACGTTGAAGGCGGCTGGCCTTCACTGGCGCACGAAGAAGACCATGGCGGTCAGGGCCTGCCAGAATCTCTGGGTACTGTTATCTCTGAGATGGTGGGTTCATCTAACTGGTCATGGGGCATGTACCCGGGTCTGTCTCACGGTGCGATGAACACTCTGGACCTGCACGGTACGCCAGAACAGAAACACACCTACCTGAGCAAGCTGGTGTCAGGTGAGTGGACTGGTACCATGTGTCTGACCGAATCACACTGTGGTTCTGACCTCGGTATCCTGAAGACCAAAGCGGAAGCAAACGCTGACGGCTCTTACGCCATCACTGGTTCTAAAATCTTTATCTCTGCTGGCGAACACGACATGGCAGAGAACATCGTACACATTGTACTGGCTCGTCTCCCAGGCGCTCCAGAAGGTACCAAGGGTATCTCTCTGTTCATCGTTCCTAAGTTCCTGCCAAACGAAGATGGTACTCCGGGCGAGCGCAACGGTGTTGTATGTGGTTCTATCGAACACAAAATGGGTATCCACGGCAACGCGACCTGTGTGATGAACTTCGACGGTGCTAAAGGCTGGCTGATCGGACCTGAGAACAAAGGTCTGAACTGCATGTTCACCTTCATGAACACTGCCCGTATCGGTACTGCTCTGCAGGGTGCATCTGCGGCTGAAGCGTCTTTCCAGGGCGCACTGGCGTACGCGAAAGATCGTCTGGCTATGCGTTCTCTGACTGGTGCTAAAGCGCCTGAGAAAGCAGCTGACCCAATCATCGTTCACCCAGACGTACGTCGCATGCTGCTGACTCAGAAGTGTTTCGCAGAAGGTGGTCGTGCGCTGGTTTATCTGGCGGCACAGCAGAACGACATCGTTAAGAAAGCGGAAAGCGAAGAAGAGCGTAAAGCTGCAGACGAGCTGCTGGGCTTCCTGACTCCAATTGCGAAAGCTTTCCTGACTGAAGCTGGCTACGAAGCGACTAACCTGGGTGTTCAGGTATTCGGTGGTCACGGCTTCATCGCTGAGTGGGGTATGGAGCAGCTGGTACGTGATACTAAGATCGCTTGTATCTATGAAGGTACTACTGGCATTCAGGCGCTCGACCTGCTGGGCCGTAAAGTACTGATGACTCAGGGTGCGTCTCTGCGTAACTTCACTAAGATCGTTCACAAGTTCTGTCAGTCTGTTGAAGGTGACGAACAGATGGCTCAGTTCGCAGCGCCTCTGGCTGAAGTGAACAAAGAGTGGGGCGACCTGACCATGAAGATCGGTATGACCGCTATGAAGAACCGCGAAGAAGTGGGTGCTGCATCGGTTGATTACCTGATGTACTCTGGCTACGCGACTCTGGCATTCCTGTGGGCTCGTATGGCTAAGGTTGCTCAGGACGCTCTGGCGGCTGGCACCAGTGAAGAAGACTTCTACAAAGCGAAGATTCAGACTGCTAAGTTCTACTTCGCACGTGTACTGCCACGCGCTAAAGGTCACGCCGCTGCCATGCTGGCCGGTGCTGACAGCATGATGGATCTGGACGCCGAACACTTCGCGTTCTGATGTGTCTGACTAAGAAGAACCGCGCCACGGCGCGGTTTTTCTGCGTTATATACAAAGCTATTTTGATCGAATTTCTGAACGCTCCGGATGTGCGTTCTGTACCAATTTAAATGAGGTGAGTCATGCCAGAATATAAAGCTCCGTTACGCGATATGCGCTTTGTTCTGAATGAAGTATTTGAAGCAGATAAGTTGTGGTCGTCTCTGGCCGGTCTGCAAGGCGCGGTGGATATGGAAACCGCTGAAGCCATCCTGGAAGAGTGCGGCAAGATCGCCAGCCAGGTACTCGCACCTATCAACCGTGACGGCGATGAGAATTCATCTACGTGGGAAAACGGTGAAGTGACTGCCGCTCCGGGCTTCAAAGATGCATACCAGACCTACGTTGAAGCGGGACTGAACGGTCTGGGTGGTAACCCTGACTTTGGCGGTATGGGCATGCCTAAAACTCTGGTTGCTCAGGTTGAAGAGATGGTTCAGGGCTCGAACATGGCGTTCGGTCTGGCGCCTATGCTGACCGCTGGTGCGTGTCTGTCTCTGAATGCTCACGGTTCACAGGAACTGAAAGAAAAGTACCTGCCGAACATGTACTCGGGCGTATGGTCTGGCGCGATGGACCTGACCGAACCTCACGCGGGTACTGACCTGGGTATCATCCGTACCAAAGCTGAGCCAAACGCTGACGGTTCTTACGATATTACTGGCACCAAGATCTTTATCACTTGGGGCGAGCATGACATGGCAGAGAACATCATCCACCTGGTACTGGCGAAACTGCCGGATGCACCAGCTGGCCCTAAGGGTATTTCTCTGTTCCTGGTACCTAAATTCCTGGTGAACGAAGACGGTTCTCTGGGTGAGCGCAATGCAGCTTCTTGTGGTTCGATCGAGCACAAGATGGGTATCAAAGGTTCGGCGACCTGTGTAATGAACTACGACGGTGCAAAAGGCTGGCTCGTAGGCGAAGAAAACAAAGGTCTGGCGTGCATGTTCACCATGATGAACTATGAGCGTCTGGGTGTGGGTATCCAGGGGCTGGGCGTTGCCGAGAACTCTTACCAGAACGCTGTTGCTTATGCTCGTGACCGTATCCAGAGCCGTGCGCCAACTGGTGCAGTCGCGAAAGACAAAGCAGCTGACCCAATCATCGTACACCCTGATGTACGTCGTATGCTGATGACTATGCGTGCGTTCAACGAAGCTGGTCGTGCGTTCTCTACCTACGTAGGTGCGTGGCTGGATACTTCTAAGTACAGCGACAACGCAGATCAGGCGAAGCACGCTGAGCAGATGGTTGCTCTGCTGACGCCGGTTGCGAAAGCATTCATGACTGACGTAGCTCTGGAAAGCGCGATCGCGGGTCAGCAGATCTTTGGTGGTCACGGCTTCATCCGTGAGTGGGGCCAGGAACAGCACGTTCGTGACCTGCGCATCACTCAGATCTACGAAGGCACAAACGGGATTCAGGCGCTCGACTTGATGGGCCGTAAGATTGTTGGTACCAACGGCTCTCTGTACAAAGTATTTGAGCAGGACGTTAACGACTTTGTCGCGTCACAGGCGGGTAACGAAGCTGCGGCTGAGTTCATCGAGCCTCTGAAGGCAGCGATGGAGAATCTGTCTGATCTGACTCAGTGGGTTATCGATCAGGCTCAGAGCAACCCGAACGAGATCGGTGCGGCGTCTGTTGAGTACCTGCACGTATTTGGCTACGCGGCGTACGCTTATATGTGGGCGAAGATGGCGGTTGTTGCTCTGCCTAAGCAGGATGACAGCTTCTACAAGGCGAAAGTGGAGACTGCACGTTTCTACGTTAAGCGTCTGCTGCCTCGATACATTGGTTTGTCAGCAACCGTTAAGGGTGGCTCTGAGTCACTGTACGGTCTGGACGACGAGATGTTCGAGACTGCCTGATACTGACATTGTCAGTATGAGCGTAAAGAAACCGCCTCCGGGCGGTTTTTTTGTGCCCGAAGTGTCAGGCCATCTTCTTCCTGATGATAAGTTCATGTACACTTGCGCCAATCTGTATATTTATAAGAAAAACTCATCAATCTGTAGGGGGCGCTGTGGCCGCTGCGAAGGAACTGGATAAACGGGTAGAACGATCTCGCCGCCTGTTGGTTAATACACTACTCAAACTGATGGCAGAGAAACCATACTCAAAGCTATCGGTAGCGAACATTTGTGAGCACTCAGGCGTGGCCCGTCCGACATTCTATCTGCACTTCCGGTCGAAGGATGATCTGCTGCGTTATTACATCGAGCAGATGTTCCTGGAGTTTGCCGAGCAGATTGACCCAATTCTCACCCGGTCACCTAACGTCGATCCTGAGATTGCGGTACTGATGTTCCGTCAATGGCAGTTGCATTCTGACGTGGCTAAGTTACTGGTGGCCGAAGATGTTGAAGCGATCCTGTTAAATGAGTTTAAGACCTATGTCGGGCGCACGATTGAGCGCTACATCGAAGCCCACAAGCTCAACATTGCCAGCAACAGTCGCATTCACTATGTGATTGATTATCTGGCTGGCGCGTCATTTGCGGTCATTGTTCGCTGGATTCGTGAAGACTTTAACGAAAGCCCGGAAGAATTGGCGTCACTGTATGCTGATCTTTCCCGTCCTGGCTTATTGCAGGTGCTTCTCAGCGGCAAGCTGTAGTTTGAATCTCTGGTTGAATAAGATCAGATAGAAAAAAGGGGCCTGATGGCCCCTTTTTATTTGCACTGTCGTTTTCAACTCTGTCGGTCAGTGCATTCTGCGCTTGCTGTCGATGCGCTTATTGTGAATTTTACCTATCTTTCGCTGTGCTTTATCGAACGCGTCACGCAGAGCAACGTACATATTTTCATGCTCTGATTTATCGTGATGGTCGTGGGTGATAGCAACGGTTTCGCCGGGAAGTCCGACCTCAAGAGTGATATGAGCAATGTTCCCTTTGTGGCTGTGGTTGTGGGGTAAGCCAACAACGGCTCGGATTCCTGTTATTTCATCGTAGCGGGAGGCCAGTTTGCTGGCTTTTTCGCGGATCTGGTACTCAATAGCGTCAGAGTGTTCGATATCACGGAAAGAAATTTCCAAACCTTTCATAGTCGCTCCTTTTCACAGTGGCGAGACGCGCTTTACTGCGCCGTCTTGATTAAGGATGGACTATTTACACTACGCCTGTGGTGATTCAGGTCAATCCTGGAAACGTGGCAAAATGTAATTTGTCACATTTCAGCAGTCTGATTGTGTTTGTACCTTTACAATCGGGACACTATGGTCATCCCGGGCGTATGGTAGTCTGTAGGTCAGAGGAGGACGGAATGAAGGTTTATGATGTCCCGGTCGTATTCTTTGACCTTGATGACAGTCTGATAAATAAAGACGCCAACAGCTTGTGGATTCGCTGGCGTTTCCGTCGTGATCGCTGGGCCATGGTGGAAGGCGTTCAGGCATTGTTGTCATTGTACCGCGCCTATAAGAAAGGGCGCGTCACACATACCCGCTTGTCCAATTACTACCGAACCCGCACCCGCGGAATGACCCTTGCCGATTACCAGTCGTCTGTCGAACGTTTCTTCAATGAGCGCGGCCAGCTTCATATTTACCCGCAGGCGGCCTCTCTGTTATTTGCCTATCAACGTCAGGGAACCCGGATCGTGATGATCACCGGCGCTGATGAGGTTGTCGCAGAGGCTTACGGCCGCGAGCTGGGCATTGGAGATGTCATCAGCAATCGTCTGGATGTCGCCGAAACTCAGATCAAGGGGCTGCAGAAACCCTTGTGTTACGGGATTGGCAAAGTAGATATGGCGCGACGTTTTTTGAGTGGTTCGGGCTATGGCCTGGATCAGGCAGCCTTCTATTCTGACAGCCATGCTGACCTGCCATTGCTTGAGCAGGTCGGGTTTCCGGTGGTTCTGAATCCGACTCAAATTCTTGCCGATGTCGCACAGGAGCGTAGCTGGCCGGTACTGGATTGGCGTGAGACCGTTTCATAGTACGCAAATTCAGGAGAGGTCTTGCTCCTGCGGCGACCAGCCGTTATATTCAGCCGTATCTCTCAATTATTCTCCGGAGCAAGCGGTGTTCTTCCAATACAGCCGCCCACAACAACAGGGTCAGCACCTGACCCGTCGATGGTGTTAAGCGCCAGAACTTCTTACGTCTTTTATTTTTACGCGCTTAACAATCTGAAGGTTTTATATGACTCCGCAATCTTTTGCTGCTCTGGCTGAACAGGGCTATAACCGTATTCCGGTCGCACGCCAGGTACTGGCTGATCTTGATACTCCTCTGTCTACTTATCTCAAGCTGGCTGATCAGCCATATACCTACTTATTCGAGTCGGTGCAGGGCGGCGAGAAATGGGGGCGTTACTCCATGATCGGCCTCCCAGCCCGTGAAGTCATCCGGGTAAGTGGTTACACCGTGCAGCACCTGCGGGATGGCGAAATCATTGAAGAGCAGGAGGTTAATGATCCTCTGGCATTCATCGAGGAATTTCAGGGGCGCTTCCGGGTGCCAGATCTGGAAGGCCTGCCGAAGTTTGACGGTGGTCTGGTGGGGTACTTTGGCTACGACACGATCCGCTATATCGAACCGCGACTGAAAGACAGTTGTCCTGAAGATGAAATCGGTACGCCGGACATACTCCTGATGGTCTCCGAAGAGGTCGTCGTTTTCGACAACCTCAGCGGCAAACTGCACCTGATTGTGATGGCCGACCCGTCTGTGGAGCAGGCTTTCGAAAAAGCCGAACAGCGCCTGGGTGAACTGCGCGAAACTCTGCGTGCGCCTTATCAGGGCGAAGTTGGTCAGCTTCGTACGGCAACGGAAATTACCGAAGAGGATTTTCGCTCGTGTTTTGGTGAGCAGAAATTCATGGATGCCGTCGATCAGATTAAAGAATACGTACTGTCTGGCGACATCATGCAGTGCGTGATTTCTCAGCGCATGCGCATTCCTTTTGACGGTAACCCTGTTGATGTATACCGGGCTCTGCGTACGTTAAATCCATCGCCATATATGTATTGCCTGAACCTTGGTGATTTTCATGTAGTGGGATCTTCACCAGAAATTCTCGCCCGACTTGAAGATGGTGAAGTGACCGTGCGCCCGATCGCTGGCACGCGCAAGCGGGGTTATACCGAGGAAGAAGACAAGGCCTTCGAAGATGAGCTTCTTGCTGACCCGAAAGAAATTGCCGAACACCTGATGCTGATCGATTTAGGCCGCAATGATGTGGGCCGAATTGCAAAATCCGGTCAGGTGAAAGTCACTGATCAGATGGTCGTTGAGCGTTACAGTCATGTCATGCACATCGTGTCTAATGTGACTGGTAAAGTAAAAGACGGCATTACGGCAATGGATGTGTTACGGGCAGCCCATCCTGCCGGTACCTTGAGCGGTGCTCCGAAAATTCGTGCAATGGAAATCATCGATGAATTCGAATCCACCAAACGCGGTGTTTACGGCGGAGCAGTGGGCTATCTGAGCTGGAATGGCAACATGGATACCGCTATTGCTATCCGCACGGCTGTGATTAAAGACGGTACCCTTAACATTCAGGCTGGCGCCGGTGTTGTTGCTGATTCTGTGCCGCGACTTGAATGGAAAGAGACGATGAACAAAGGCCGTGCCGTATTCCGTGCAGTCGCAATGGCGGCTGCAGGGCTGGATCAGTAAAGGAGAAATAGCATGCTGGTAATGATCGATAATTATGACTCCTTTACCTACAACGTAGTCCAGTATTTCACTGAACTCGGAGCCGAAGTAAAGGTATTCCGCAATGATGAAATTACCGTCGAAGAAATCGAAGCGCTGAAACCCGAGCGCCTGGTTATTTCACCGGGGCCCTGCACGCCGAATGAAGCGGGCATATCTATGGAAGCGATCCGCTATTTTGCCGGAAAAATTCCAGTGCTGGGTATTTGCCTCGGGCACCAGAGCATCGGCCAGGTTTATGGCGGTGACATCATTCGTGCCGGGCAAGTTATGCACGGCAAAACCTCTGATGTTTATCATGCGGGTCAGGGTGTTTTTTCAGGGTTACCCAACCCTTATAAAGCGACCCGCTACCATTCTCTGGTGATAGATAAACAGAATCTTCCGGACTGCCTGGAAATAACTGCATGGACTCAGAATCCTGACGGCAGTATGGAAGAAATTATGGGGGTTCGACATAAAGAGCTGGCCGTCGAAGGTGTTCAGTTTCATCCGGAATCTATTCTGACGGAGCATGGGCACGAATTATTAGATAACTTTTTAAAAACGACGCTTAACCGCGACTGACAGGAGAAACTCATGGAAATTAAAGAGGCACTGGCTCGCGTTGTTGAGCGTCAGGACCTGGCTACTAACGAAATGATCGACGTCATGCGTCAGATTATGACGGGTCAGTGTGACGATGCTCAGATCGGTGCTTTTCTGGTTGCGCTGCGTATGAAAAGCGAAAGTATCGATGAAATCGTGGGTGCTGTTACCGTCATGCGCGAACTGGCTACGGGCGTTTCTGTTAAGGCTGAAAATGCGGTTGATATCGTGGGTACCGGCGGTGATGGTGCGAACCTTTTTAACGTATCAACGGCGTCATCGTTTGTTGTCGCGGCGGCTGGTGGCACAGTTGCAAAACACGGTAACCGCGGGGTTTCTTCAAAATCCGGCAGTGCGGATCTGCTTGAAGCCGCAGGCGTCAACCTGACGCTTACTGCAGAGCAGGTTGCGCGTTGCATTGATGAGCTCGGTGTTGGCTTCATGTTTGCGCCATCACACCACAGTGCAATGAAGCACGCCATCGGCCCAAGAAAGTCGCTGGGCATGCGTACCATTTTTAATATCCTTGGGCCAATGACCAACCCAGCGGGTGTTGCGAATCAGGTCATTGGTGTTTTCTCACAGGCGCTTGTGCGCCCTGTTGCCGAAGTATTACAGAGAATGGGCGGTGGCCATGTATTAGTCGTGCACTCAAAAGACGGACTTGATGAAATCAGTCTGGCCACTGAGACATACGCCTGTGAATTAAAGAATGGCGAGTTGCGTGAGTTTGTTATTACTCCCGATGAGCTCGGTATTGAGTCTCAGCCATTAAAAGGACTGGACGTTGAAAGTGCTGAGGCGTCTCTGACCTTAATCAAGGATGCCTTAGGAAAGCGTGAAACAGCCGAGGGCCAACGTGCTGCAGATATGCTCGCATTAAATGCAGGCGCCGCGATCTACGTGGCTGGTCTTGCGACAAGCCTGAAAGAGGGCGTCGCCATGGCAGATGATGCTATTTGTTCTGGCCTTGCGCTGGGCAAACTCAATGAACTGGTCAGCTTCTCCGGACTGCTGGCGGAAGACAACGACCGCTGAGCGGCACGAAAGAATTGCTATGAATACTCCGACCATTCTGAAAAAAATCATCGATACCAAAGCCGTAGAAGTGGCTCAGCGCAGTGCGAACCTTCCATTGAATGAGCTCAAAGCTCAGGCACTCGATATGGACAAAGACGCACTGCGTGGTTTTTACCGCTCAATGAAGGCGAAAGTCGACGCTGGCCTGCCAGCAGTGATCGCCGAGATCAAGAAAGCATCGCCATCGAAAGGCGTACTGCGCGAAAACTTTATTCCGCAGGAAATCGCAGAATCCTACGAGAAAGCCGGCGCTGCGTGTTTGTCTGTACTGACTGACCGCGATTATTTTCAGGGCCACGAAGACTTCCTGAAGGCGGCACGCAAAGCCTGCAGCTTGCCGGTGATCCGTAAAGACTTTCTCGTTGACCCTTACCAGATCTACGAAGCTCGCGCGATTAATGCCGATTGCGTGCTGTTGATCGTTTCTGCTCTGAGCAAAATGCAGCTTCAGGACCTTGAAGGCATTGCCCACGAACTGGGTATGGATGTACTGGTTGAAGTTCACGACGGCGAAGAGCTGGAAACGGCACTGAACATGCAGACCCCTCTGGTTGGTATCAACAACCGTAACCTGCACACCTTCGACCTGACGCTTGAAACAACCTTCGGTCTGCTGGACAAAGTACCATCTGATCGCCTGCTGGTTACTGAGAGCGGTATTCTTGGGCCAGAAGACGTTGCTGCCATGCGTGAGCGGGATGTTCATGCGTTTCTGGTTGGTGAAGCCTTTATGCGGGCGGATGATCCGGGCGAGGAGCTCGCCAAGCTGTTTTTCTGACCTGACGGTCGGTTTATAGCCACCTTCGGTGGGTGGACTTCTTTGGCTGCCGCCGGGCCTTTGTTTTTTCTGCAAGGGGCAAGTCTCTTTCGGTCCTCAGAGTTTATAGCCATCTTCGGTGGACAGGCTTTTTTGGCTGCCGCCGGGCCTTTGTTTTTTCTGCAAGGGGCAGGCCCCTTCCGATCCCCTTTTCCGGCGCGATGCCCTAATCCTTGTCTCTTGATACCGATTGGGGCACGCCTGCAGCGGCCATCCATGGCCGCGGGCAGGCTTAACCGGCGTCCTGCCGGTTAGCACCCATCGTTATCTGCGATCCTGCGGGGTCATCACAAGCCGGGCTTCATCAGCGCTTCGCGGCGAGGTTGAATAATATTTATGTAGGCCTTTTGGTGGGTAGTACCCACCCTACGGTAGGGGGGGGTATTGCGCACCATGAGAAGAGCACGGTTTCGCGGATTCAAATGCGCCTCTGGGGTCGCCGGGATTTACGCCAGCTTTGCAGGCAACGTGAGGCGGGATGCCGAACGAGGCTCCATACGGGCATGGATGCCCGCCGGAGCCGGTTGCCGGAAAAGCCAGTAAATATCGGATTCACGGCCCAGAAAGCGCGAAAGCAGGGGGATGGGCCGCCCGCCCGGGGGATGCAATCCCCCAACAAGGGCATAGGAACCTGGCGGCAGCCAAAAGCGCCTCTCTGCCGAAGGCAGCTACTGCTAACAAGGGCAATGGAACCCGGCGGCAGCCAAAAGAACCTCTCTGCCGAAGGCAGCTATAAACCTCACATACAAAAACGCCCGGTCAAAACCGGGCGCTTTCAGCAGCTGCGGTACTCAGCGAGTACCAAACACCACAATGGTTTTACCAGACACACTGATCAGCCCCTGTTCCTCAAGGGACTTCAGTACGCGCCCCGCCATCTCGCGGGAACAACCAACGATGCGACCGATTTCCTGACGGGTAATTTTGATCTGCATGCCGTCTGGGTGTGTCATAGCGTCTGGCTGTTTGCAAAGATCCAGTAGGGTGCCTGCGACACGACCTGTCACGTCGAGGAAGGCGAGGTCGCCAGCTTTGCGCGTGGTACGGGTCAGGCGCTCGGCCATCTGGCGGAAGATACGGAATACGAGTTCAGTATCGGAGTCTGCCAGTTCACGGAAGCGGGCATATGAAATTTCAGCGACTTCGCAGGGGGTTTTGGCGCGGACACAGGCGGTTCGTGGGCTGTTTTCGTCGTCGAACAGGCCCATTTCTCCGAAGAAGTCGCCTTCGTTGAGATAAGCCATGATCATCTCACGGCCTTCGTCGTCCTCAATGGTGACGCTCACAGACCCTTTCATCAGGTAGTACAGGGTGTCGCTTTCTTCACCTGCATGGATGATGGTGGTCCGGGCCGGATAGCGCTTCTTATGACAGTGCGTCAGGAAGTGCTCCAGCGGCGCGTGCATTGATGGAATACGAGGGATGATCATTTGTTATTGTCCTTAATCGAATCTCTTTTGATTATTACGCATCGCCGGCGTGAGTTGAACCCGGCATTGGGGCCATTTATGCCGTTTGCCTTTGTTTTTCAGGCTTTTATTGATTTTTCTCGCTGTCATATTATCGGTCTGGCCCGTCTGTGTTAAGCTCCGCGTTTTTACCAGCCGGAGTGAACGCAGATGAAAACGCGGGTTAAATGGGTCGATAACGCTATGTTTCTCGGGGAGTCAGGCAGCGGTCACTCGGTGGTGATGGATGGGCCTGAAGATCACGGCGGCCGTAACCTTGGTGTGCGTCCGATGGAGATGTTGCTGCTGGGGCTGGGTGGTTGCACGAGTTTTGATGTTATGAGCATTCTGCGTAAGCAGCGTCTGGATGTGACGGACTGTGTTGCCGATATCGACGCTGAGCGCGCAGATGCCGTTCCTGCTGTATTTACTAAAATCCACGTCCACTTCACTGTGACGGGGAGAAGCCTGAAGGAATCGGCTGTGGAGCGGGCAGTGAAGCTGTCCGCCGAAAAATACTGTTCTGCTTCCATTATGCTGGAACAAGGCGGTGTTGAAATTACTCATAGCTATACTGTCGCCGAAGCTGAATAAATTCTGGCTAGGCATTTGAGGTTACCGATTTGAATAATAAGCTGCGCCTGCATGGCTTTAACAATCTGACGAAGACGCTGAGCTTTAACATCTATGATGTCTGCTATACCAAGACAGAGAAAGAGCGTCTTGAGTACATTGAGTACATCGATGAGCTCTATAGTGCCGACCGATTGACCAAGATTCTGACGGAAGTTGTCGACATTATTGGTGCTCATATTCTGAATATTGCGCGTCAGGACTACGAGCCAGAGGGTGCCAGTGTCACCATGCTGATTGCTGAGCATGAGGTACCACCGCCGGAGGATATGGTTGAAGAGAAGCCAGGCCCTCTGCGTGACTCCGTAGTCGCTCACCTGGATAAGTCTCATGTCACCGTGCATACCTATCCTGAAAGTCACCCGCATGGCGGTATTTCGACTTTCCGGGCAGACATTGATGTGTCTACGTGTGGGCTTATTTCACCGCTGAAGGCGTTGAACTATCTGATCCACTCACTGGATTCGGACATCGTGACCGTTGACTACCGCGTCCGTGGCTTTACCCGTGACGAGGACGGTGTGAAGCATTACATCGATCACGACATCAACTCGATTCAGAACTACATGACCGAAGACACTCGTAATGCCTACGAGATGATTGATGTTAACGTGTATCAGGAGAATCTTTTCCACACAAAGATGATCCTGAAAGATTTTGAGCTGGATAATTATCTGTTTGGAGAGCGCTCCAAAAATATGAGCGCCGAAGAGCGTGCTGAAGTAGAGGCTAAGGTGCGTAAAGAAATGCTCGAAATCTTTTACTCAAGAAATATGCCGTAACCTTGAGGTTGTTGGCCGTCAATGTAAAACGCTGAGCTATGCTCAGCGTTTTCGTATGGGGTAAACGGCGAGAATACGCCCACGGGAATCCTTCGACTGGCGTAATGCACAGGTGAGCAATCCGCCCACAATAATCACTCCGCTGAGAACGGCGTAGGTAAACAACATCGGAAACGTCTCCTGGTCCTTATGGTCAGTGTCTGTTTCAGAGTAGCTGCTTCAGTGGATTATGCGAGTAGCTCTTTCAGCCAAGGGCGTGAAACCATGGATAAGGCCGGGAAAGCTACTTCATAGGAAGTAGCGATCGTAAAAACTACGTCTGATTGGTTATTTTGGGTCAGATGCGCAAATCAGCTTAAAGCCGTTTCTCTGAACCATCACCTCAGCACTTCTGAATGCTTCAGAGGCCCACTCTTCATAGGCCAGGTGCCGGTTGGCAACGATCCATAACTGTCCGTCGCGTGTCATGTGTTGTCTGGCATCACGGAAAAGTCGTAAGGCGAACTCGTAATCGGTACGCTTGCCTTGATGAAAAGGCGGGTTACTGAATATGTAATCGAAACGCCCTTCGACACTCTTTAACCCATCGCTGGCTATTGTTTCTGCACTCAGTCCGAGACGGGCGGAGTTCAGTTCTGCGCTTCTCAGTGCCATGGCATCAACGTCGGTCAGGGTGACGTCGAGAGCAGGGCTACGTGATTTCATGGTTAGCCCAATAACTCCAGAGCCGCATCCGAGGTCGAGTACCTTACCGTGCGCTGGCGCAGGCACATGTTCGAGCAGTAGAGCAGTTCCCTGGTCGAGTTTGCCATGGCCAAATACGCCCGGCAGCGTCATAAAACTGAGGTCGCCCGCCTGAAATGAGCTGGCGAAGCGCAACCAGTTAGCCGCACCCTCCGATTTTTTCAGACGCACATTCCAGAGTGAGCAGTGGCGAGCACTGTCCATTTTTGAACTTTCGCTGGCGTGGTCTTTCAGGGCGTTTCCGATACTTTTACCACCCGCATCATTGGCGGCGACAACGTAGCAGCTGTCGAGCTGCTGGCTGAGCATACTGATCATAGCCTGCCCCGCGGCTTTGGCTTTTGGCCAGAGCACAATCACCAGTCGACCTGAGAGCTCAGAAACATCGGGAACGCCGAACTGTACCTGTGGATTCTCTTTGTCAGCGTGGTAGGCCTGAGCGGTCAGCCAGTCGGCGGTGATAATCTGAACCTTGTGTTCGTTTATGTGTTCAGCCCAGCCTGATGGTAAGCGTGCTTCTGAACCAATAATCGTGGTGTTGGCAGTCAGCAGCATCGGGTGGCGCTGTAGCAGTTCGTATACGTTGCTCATTCGTTAACGCCGGTCAGTACATCTCTTACTGTGAGAGCATCCTGTTGTGGGTCGCGGTTCAGTGCAACTAGGCCGCGCTCCCGTAACGTACTCGCCTGAGAGACATTCTGCCCACTGCAGAAAATCAGCTGCCCCGTTTCAGCAGCCAGGTTTCTTAAACTCTGCAGTTGGCCGGGCTCAGGTGAGTCGGCAACACCCAGTACCGCGCCCTGGAGGTTCTGAGTGCGGATTAACTCTGAAATTTCCTGCGGTGTCGAAAGACCGGCGAGACGGATAACCCGTATGCCGAATTGTTTCAGTAGTATGCCCAGCAGAAGGAGTTCCAGGTCGTCACTGTAGACGGTGTTTGCAAGCACCAGAGTTACCTTCATGGACTGCTCTGAAGACTCGCTCAGGCGCATGCTGAGGCGCCCCTGCAGGAAGCCAGCGAAGAACTGCAACCGCGCAGATCCGAGTGGCTCGGTAATCTGTTCTCTCAGTTGCTGGTGCAGTGGCAGTAATAGAAAGCGTAAAGCGATGTCGACTGGAAAGAAGCCGGTTACCTCGTCCATGACCCGCGCAATTTCAACGTCGTCGAAGTCCCGTATCGCGCTAGCGAGGCGGGCTCTGTACTGTGACCATTGTGACGGTTGACTGGTCTGCACATTAATATCGGGCTCAGGCTCACCATTTTCCAGCATCGCCTTAGCTTGAGAAATGGGAATGCCGCGCTGCAAAAGTGATACAACTTTGCGTATAAGTTGTATGTCTGCTTCGGTATACAGACGATGTCCCTTGGCGGTACGTTTCGGGGTAATGAGGCCGTAACGTCGCTCCCACGCACGCAGAGTAATCGCGTTAACACCGGTTTCGTTCGAGACTACCCGTATCGGATAGTAGGCAGCCTGAGATTCAGAGGGGGCGGACATGACGAATTTATTTCCAGAACTATACAAAGCAGTCCAAATTCTATAAGTAGTTGTACATAATGTAAAAGAAACCAAAAGGCTGATACGCTCAGTCTTGATCTGAATGATATGAAAAGCGACTCTGATCACAGTCAGAGAGTCGGCGACAGAGAGTAACAGCGGAGACGATCGATGGTCACAGACCTGAATGATGAGCAGGGCCCTATCAATCTTGAACTTCTGAAGAAGGCAGTTGATGCCTCAAACGACGGCATCGTGATTGCCGAGCAGGAAGGTGACGATAACATTCTGATTTACGTCAACAAGGCGTTTGAGCGCCTGACAGGCTATACCGCTGACGAGATCCTCTATCAGGATTGTCGCTTTCTGCAAACCGGTGACCGTGAGCAGGAGGGATTGCAGGAAGTACGTGCGGCCATCAAAGAAGGGCGCAGTACCCGGGTAGTTCTGAGAAATTATCATAAAGACGGCACAATGTTCTGGAATGAGCTGAGCTTGTCTCCTATACGCAATGATCAGGATCAGCTGACGTATTACATCGGCATCCAGAAAGATGTCACCGCACAGATCGAAGCCGAAGCCCGCGCCCGTGCGGCGGAGGAAGAACTTGCTGCGCTGAAGGCCAGCAAAGCCTGACAGTACTTATAATCAGGCAACAAAAAGGGAGCTGACAGCTCCCTTTTTTGTTCACGCCAGAATCAGGCGTTTTTATAGGCTTCGGCAGAGTCCAGGATCATCTGACGAGCTTCGTCAGCGTTACCCCAGCCTTTCACTTTCACCCATTTACCTTTCTCGAGGTCTTTGTAGTTCTCGAAGAAGTGACCGATCTGATCGCGCAGCAGCTGCGGAACGTCGTCGATGTCTTTTACATCGTTATACAGCTGGGTCAGCTTCTCGTGTGGAACAGCGACCAGTTTTGCATCTTCACCAGCTTCGTCTTCCATGTTCAGAACGCCAACTGGACGTGCACGGATCACTGAGCCAGGAGCCACTGGGTAAGGAGTCACGACCAGAACATCCAGAGGGTCACCATCGTCAGCTAGAGTGTCAGAGATGTAACCGTAGTTTGCTGGATAGAACATCGGCGTCGCCATGAAGCGGTCTACCATCAGGCAGTCCATGTCTTTGTCGATTTCGTATTTGATTGGGGCGTGGTTCGCCGGGATTTCAATCACAACGTAAACGTCATTTGGCAGGTCTTTGCCGGCAGTAATCGCGTTATAGCTCATGGTATTTCCTGTAACGTGAGAGTTTTTAACAGATGGCGCGGATTATAGACCTATCTAATGTGTCCTGTCAGTTCCACCAATGGAGAAAGACTCTATAATCGGGACAGTACAGAATGAGAAGAACAGAGAGGGTGCAATGAAGGGCTATTTCAGCTCAATGGTCGCAATTCTGGCCACGACAATGAATGCAGCAGTTGCAGAAGACTTATTTCTGCCTGATGCGGGTCTGGATGCGGAACTGTCCGGCTTCACTGTGGTACCGGAAGTACTGACTGCGACACGGCTGAAGCAGCCCAGGTCGGAGGTACCGGGTAGCATGACTGTGATCACAGCAGAGAATATCGAACAGTGGGGGGTGCGTACTGTTCCTGAACTGTTCAGGTTTGTCCCGGGCATGTTCGTTAAGCATGGTGATCAGGACTCTATTGCCTATCACGCGTCCAATCCTAACCTGATGCGTCGTATGCAGGTTTTGATCGACGGTCGCTCAGTATATCGCGCAGGTATCGCTTCTGTGGTCTGGGAAGATATCCCGGTTGCGCTTGAAGACATTCAACGCATTGAAGTGTTCCGTGGGCCAAACGCCTCTTCATACGGTGCCAATGCCTTTATGGCGGTGATCAACATTGTGACCTTCCACCCTGCGGACACATTGGGCTCTCGCGCGTTTGCCCGCTCTGGTTACCAGGGAGTACGTGACTACGAGGTCAGTCATTCGGCTGAACTTGGCGAGTGGGTGTATCGCGCGACCGTGTCCCGTAAGCATGATGATGGCTTCGATGGTAGTGAGCGTCTCGGCCAGGAGACTGTTCAGCCAGGGGACAACCTACATGACGGTAGCCGCGATAGCTTTATCAGCCTGAATGCAACGACTCAGTTCTCCGATCAGAGTCGGCTTCTTGTCGAAGCGGCATACAAAGATGGAAAACAGCGTGTCCGTCAGCGTCGTGGGGAAGATGAGATTGCCCCGGTTGACGACAACCAGAGCGGCTTCGTGATGGCTCAGTGGCAGTATGATTTCTCTACAACACACACTTCACAATTGCGAGCCTACTGGCAGAAGGAGAAGCGCCTCACTGAGTTCCGGAAGTGTGCGCCCGCGGTTGTGCTGTCTCCATTATTGGGTCAATTGTATCGCGAAGACCCTTACTGGGCAAATGTGATCGGGCGCTTTGAGCTGCCCGAAGAATTGTTCTTGCCGATAGCAGGAGGCACTGCGAATCCAGAAGATGTAGAAGCCCTGCTCGAAGAAGAGTTGGACCGCAATTACGATATTTCGCAGTCTGATCTTGATCAGGTACAGACCATATTTGCTCAGGCAGGCTTTGATGCTGTTAATCTGTCGAGTATCACCTGCGGCGAGTACGATCTTGATTTCGACGAGCAGAGAATTGATGTTGAGTTTCAGGATACTGTGCAATGGAATGATATTCTGCGTACCGTTGCTGGGGTTAGCTTCCGCCGAGATCAGGTCACTTCTCAAACCTATTTCGACGGCACTGTCAGTAACGATCTGATGCGTGTGTTTGCGAATGCTGAGATACGTCCACTGGACAAACTGATTTTCAACCTCGGCGGTATGTACGAAGACGAGGATAAAAATAGCGCTGTCTTTTCACCTCGTGTCGCCGCCAACTTTCTTGTTGCTCCTCAGCACAGTCTGCGGCTGGTTTACTCAACGGCCGTACGGTCCCCAGATCTGCTGGAGCAGGAGCCAGATTACAGCCTGCAGATTACGAACCTGACCGAGAACTATCTTGGGTTAAGCGAAGGCACCTTGTACGCGACTCAGACGGGAGCATATGGTGAACTGGACCATGAACGTATTACCAGTTGGGAACTGGGCTATTATGGCCGCTTACCAGTACAAAACCTTGAAATGGATATCAAGGTGTATCGCGATCATCTTTATCAGTTGATTTCGGATCCTATTAACCTGAATACGCCGGACGTAAGTTCAAATTCGACGATGAATCTTCAGGGTGTCGACTGGCAGTTTACGTGGACTCCAGTGAGGGATCATTCCTTCTGGTATTCGGGGGCTTATCTGGATGCCGATGTCCGTGTCGGAGAGTCTCCTAATCTGTCTGACAAGGAGGAAAGTAATCTCAAGCGGGTTGAAACTCGTCTCAGTTCTGAGTTCAGCCACAACCTTAGCTGGAGTGCGGCCTTAGGTAGTTGGCGTTTTACCCAATCTTACTTCTGGCACCGCAGCTATAACAACAGTTCTGGCGCGAAGTCTTCTCCGTACCGCCGATATGAAGCTCATTTGAAAAAAGGATGGATCTTTAACAGTTGGGAACTTGAGACGAGTGCCTTCCTGCATCATTTGATTGATGAGAGCCCGATCGCGTATAACACCAACCGCATTGAAGATAAGTATCTCGGATTCCTTCAGGTAGGTGTTAAATTCTGATGCGCATAGCAGGATTTTTCATCCTGCTTTTCGGCGCGGCTCTGGCCCGCGCCGAGGTTGTGCTATTGTCTGAAAATCATTCGCCCGCGCTATTAGCGCTGGCAGAAGGAGTGTCCACTGCGCTCGGAAAGCCCGTACGGCAGGTCCATTCTCAGAGCCAGATAAAGGAGCAGGATCTCGTGATTATCGCGGGAGATAGCATGGTCAGAAACTGGGATGGTAACCAGAAGAGTATTGCCGTGTGGAGCAGGCGTGAGGCTATTGAAGCGAATAGGAGCAATATTTATAGCGCCGTGTTCTCAGAACCTCCTCTACAGCGGCAGTTGGATCTTACACGCCTGCTCTTTCCTGATTCCCGGGTAGCAATTACAGTGTCTGCTGAGGTGCCCACATGGGTGGCTGTTGAAATTAATCAACTTCAGGGCGATGACTTTGAGGTATTTACTAACAAGCCGGAAGAAAGTCTGAACCGCACCCTGAAAGCCGCTCTGGCTAATCACGACGTGCTGTTAGGGACCCTCGACAGAGGGGTATACAATCCATCGACCATCAAGAATATCCTTATCACTGCGTATCGCCAGAATATTCCATTGATTGGGCCTCATCAGGCATACATTCGTGCAGGTGCCATCGCGACGACCTATAGCTCACTTGCTGATACAGTTAAGCGCCTTGTGGAGCTTATTGAAGCTGATGTACTACCTCCACCGGGGTATAACCCTTACTTCTCGGTCACAATGAACGAGCAGGTAGCGCGCTCACTGGATATTCTGCTGCCGTCGGACACGTCAGAACTTACTTCTCAATTGCGATAGCCTGAGCTTTCTTTATCCTGTTCGTTGCGGCCCCCGCCTTATCTCTGGCAATCAGATTCAGACCTGTACTTTCATGTCATTCAACCGCTGCCTCTATTGAGTATTCATTTGTATAGATAAAAGCGTTTGATATCAGGAAGCGCTATACTGATCAGAGGATATCATCAAGGCAGAGATACAAGCATGGAAGCAGTTATCAGGACATGTTGGGCGTTATTGCTGTATTGCAGCATTATTGCCGCGCATGCTGATATCGCGATAATTGCGCCTTCCACAACGGCTCAGGCGCAGAAGTTCGCACAGATGTTGGAAGTATCCCTCAAAGATACCTCTGTGTCTGAACAGGTGGACCTTCTGGATCTGAACACAGAGGCTAGCCTGGACAAATACCGCCTGATTATTACTCTCAGTGGCAGTACCTTACGTCAGTTAATTGCTGATAACAGACTCCCCGATAATATTCCTGTTATCGCGTCTTATCTCTCTAAAGCCGAGTATCGTCAATATAGGTCGCATGTTACCAGTGCGATATATTCTGAGGCGCCTCTGCAGCGCCAGCTTGCACTCGCTGAAGCCATATTTGGCGCCAATGAAATATTTGGCGCTCTGGTTGCCAAAGACGCCAGCGCATTAGTATCAGCAGAAAATCTACGTGTTTATCCCATAGCCGAGTACGACAGTCTCAATCACGCGTTAGTCGAACTCCTGAGATCAAGTAAGGCTCTGGTCGGTGTGTATGATCCGGAGCTCTACAGTGCAGAAAACATCAAGAGTATTTTGATTACCTCTTACCGGCACAATCGTCCATTGATTGGTCCAACACAGGCTTATCTTAAAGCTGGAGCTCTGGCGTCGACCTACAGTACACCGGAAGATGTTGTGAGGCGTCTGTCTGAAGTCGTCACTGAGGGTCTGAGTGCACAGGGAACCTTTCCGGCTCCTGACTACAATCCGTATTTCAGTGTTGGCTTTAATCGCCAGGTAGGACGCTCTCTCAACCTACTGCTTCCTGATCCTGCTGATGTCGCTGAGCGTATACGCGCTCAGGAGGTGGACCGATGAGGATAAGCCACTGGTCGATCCGTCGCAGGGCCATTGTGCTTGCGGCTGTGCCGGCATTCCTGACCGTCGTTCTGTTAACAGTAATGCACATGTCGCAGCGCTGGTCTGATGCTGGTGAGAACAGCGAATCCATTGTGCGCCTGATGGTTGAGAGCATCAGTGCATCCGCCGAGTACCCTGTGATCTCGGGTAATTATGAGATGCTGGCGCCATTAATGGATGCTGCACTGGGAAGGCCGGAAATAGCAGCGGTCCGGGTGCTGGATCCTCTCGGTCTGCCCCTGATCGAGCGAACAGTTGAAGGTTATGACCAGCTGGAATTCGATGATCTCCGTGTTTTTCAGAAAGAGCTTAATCGTACGGTCATCGATCTGGACCCCGTGGATATGGGCGGTTTGCTGGACGAAGAAACGTCAGAGCGAAGCGTGACATTTGCAGTGATCGAAATAGTGATGACTGACCATTATCTTCACGCCAGAGAAATGGAAATCCTCTACCAGTCGTTAGTTGCCGGGGTGTTGGTGGTGTTACTTGCGGCACTCACTGGTCGCTACATTGCGTTGATGATAGTAAGGCCATTGGAGCGTACCGCTGCTTTTCTGTCATCCCTATCCAGCGGTGATTACTGGAATCGCATCGAGGAATCAGACGGCGCTGAATTGGGCCGTGTACAAAGCAGCAGTAACCGATTGGCAGAAGCGCTTGAACGGGCTCAGAGTGAGCAACGTGTTTTTACTGCCAGGTTGCTGGAAGAACAGAAAAAAGCGCGTAGTGCGAGTGAATCTAAAAGTCAGTTTCTCGCTATGATGAGTCATGAACTGAGAACACCACTCAATGGTGCACTCGGTATGCTCGAGTTGATGAACCATAAAATGGATCAGAGCGACTTTACGTTGCACAAGGATCAGGCAGAGCAGAGCCTGGTGCAATTGGCGCAGCTTCTTGATGACATTATGGTCGTCGCTGATACGGAGCAGAAGTCAGTGTCCGCCGCTCCGGAATACTGTCTGTTGAGTGACTATTTTGAGTCTTTCTTTGATGTTCTCAGATCTCGAGCAATGTCGCAGGGCTTGTCTTTTATCACTGATATTCAGGGCGAATTGCGCGAGAAGCCAATACTGACGTATCCAGGGCTACTACGGCAGATCCTCAGGCACCTTATCGATAATGCTTTTAAGTTTACTCTTCAGGGCGTTGTCTCAGTGAGCATAGCGGCTGAGAAGTCTGGTATTCGCAT
The DNA here is from genome assembly GCF_984348125.1 of Thalassolituus sp. Lineage (NCBI taxonomy): Bacteria > Pseudomonadati > Pseudomonadota > Gammaproteobacteria > Oceanospirillales > Oceanospirillaceae > Thalassolituus > Thalassolituus sp. The sequence continues at coordinate 75,566 of NZ_CFHJLR010000007.1, read as the reverse complement.
TACGGTATCTGATACTGGCATTGGTATACCGCCCTCGGAGTACGAATCGATACTTGAGCCTTTTACTCAGCTCGAGTCAGATCTGAACCGACAGTATGAGGGCGCTGGATTAGGCCTGACTATTACGTCTCATGTTGTAAAAGCCTTGGGTGGAGAGTTGCATTTCGGCGAGTCTGAAGGCGGGGGGTGTATTGTGCTGGTCACTTTGCCAGATGTCGTCCTGAGCGGCACTCAGGCGCGTGTGTGTGCGAACGGTGAGCAGAATACTGGCACAGCTGAAGTCGAGACTGCCAGTTCAGAGGAGAAAGGAAAGCTGCTGATTGTTGAGGATAATGAGGTGAACCTCAAAGTAGCTGAAAAAATGTTAGCGCGGATTCATCCTGATCGTGACGTGATCGCCGTGATGTCTGGGGCTGCCGCGTTAGTCGCCGTCGAAGAACAATCCGTTTCATTGGTGTTGATGGACTGCCAGATGCCGGGAATGGATGGCTTTGAGACGAGTCAGAAGTTGCGTGAGGCAGGGTTTAGTGGGGCTATTATCGCTTGTACCGCGAATACAACCGATCAGGTTGAAGAGCGATGTCTTGCCAGTGCTATGAATGATTATATGGCCAAGCCGATTTCTCTTAAGGGGCTGATCCTGATGACTGAAAGGTGGCTGGAGAGTACAGCCACCTGAGTCAGACATCGAAGAGAGAACGCTGCTTACTTATGGTAGGAACAGGCTTTCTCAACTTCGTCTGCTGAACCCATAACGACAGACACACGCTGGTGGATCGCGTCAGGGGCAACGTCCATAATATCTTCAAAGGCGGTACTGGCTTTACCGCCAGCCTGCTCGATCAGCATGCTCATCGGATTGCCTTCGTACATCAGGCGGAGCTTGCCTGGCTTTGAAGGGTCACGATTGTCGAACGGGTACATGAATATACCGCCACGTGTCAGAATTCTGTGTATCTCAGCCACCATAGACGCAATCCAACGCATGTTGTAACGCTTACCCAGAGGGCCTTCTTCGCCTTGCAGGAGGTCTGCGACATAGTTCTGCATCTGTGGTAACCAGAAACGCTGGTTCGACATATTGATGGCGAACTCCTGAGTTTCCGCAGGTACCTGAATGTTGTCACGTTGCAGTACGAACTCACCGATACGAGGGTCCAGAGTGAAACTGTGGACACCTTCGCCAGTGCTGAACACTAGCAGGGTCGAAGGGCCATACAGAACATAACCTGCAGCAACCTGCTTATTACCAGCCTGCAGGTACGTAGCTTCGTCGCCACCGTCAGCCCCTGGGGCTGCTTTCAGTACAGAAAAAATGGTTCCCACAGTGACATTCACATCAATGTTGGATGAACCGTCGAGAGGGTCGAACAGAACCAGATAATCACCCTCTGGGTTACAGGCAACCGGATCTGGCTCCTCTTCACTGGCGAGACCGCGCACCGCAGGCATCGCTGCGAGACACTCTTTGATGAGGTCGTTAGAGATCACATCCAGCAACTTCTGAGATTCTCCCTGCACGTTTTCCTGTCCGGCGCTGCCAAGTACGCCTGCCAGTGCACCCAGGTGCAGGCGATGTGAAATATCCTTACAGGTAACCGTCAGACCTTCAATAATGTTGGCGACGTCTGAATCCTTACAGTGGTTGTCGAGAAAAGTGCGCAGGCGCTGCATGCTCCGAACCTCATAGTCCTGATTTAAGTAATGGGCGCATACTACCTTAATCTGTGCGGAAATTCAGTGGCTGTTGGGGAGACGGCAGTGGCCGTGTAAACTAACCGCTTTGTAAGATGACTGGTCGACGGATGAAGCTTCACATTCTGGGAATCTGCGGCACCTTTATGGGGTCGCTGGCACAGCTGGCAAAAGCCTTGGGACACGATGTGTCTGGATCCGATCACGGTGTCTATCCGCCGATGAGCGATCAGCTGGAGCAGGCGGGCATTGCGTTGACGCAAGGGTTTGATCCAGCGGGGATCCCTGAAGATGTTGATCTTGTTGTTATTGGTAATGCTATGGGACGTGGCAACGCTTCGGTAGAGTATGTGCTGGAGCGGGGTATTCCCTATACCTCAGGCCCTCAATGGTTAGGCGATCACGTGCTTCAAGGCCGCTGGGTGTTAGCGGTTGCAGGGACTCACGGCAAAACCACGACCGCCAGTATGCTGGCGTGGATTCTTGAGTTCGCGGGGATGTCTCCGGGGTATCTTATTGGCGGTGTCCCTGAGAACTTCACATCTTCTGCAACATTGGGAGATAGCCCTTTCTTTGTTATCGAAGCAGACGAGTACGATACGGCTTTTTTCGATAAGCGGTCAAAGTTCGTGCATTACCGCCCGCGAACCTTTATTGCCAATAACCTTGAGTTTGATCACGCCGATATCTTCCCTGATCTGGCGGCGATTGAACGCCAGTTTCATCATGTCATCCGTACTATTCCTCAAAGCGGGCAGGTCATTCGCCCAGCCGACTGTGAGGCAATTGATCGTGTGATGTCTATGGGCTGCTGGAGTAGTCAGACGACTTTTTCATCGGCCGGAGCTGACTGGCAATGGACGATGAGTGCGCCCGATGGCAGTCAGTTTGAAGTGACTGTCCGTGACGAGGCGTATCCCATCCATTGGAGCTTGTCTGGCGCTCACAACGTCAGTAACGCCGTGGCGGCGATGGCGGCAGCGTTTCATGTGGGCGTCAGCCCGGCTGTTGCGGCCGAGGCACTTGCTGAGTTCCAATCGGTGAAACGGCGCATGGAGCTTGTGAACCCCGAAGGCGCAATTCCTGTATATGATGATTTTGCGCACCATCCAACCGCGATCGCGACCACGCTTCAGGGGGCGAAGGCTCAGCTGACTAACACTGACGGACGTCTGCTCGCGGTTCTGGAGCCACGTTCTAACACAATGAAAGCGGGCGTTCACAAAGAGACACTGGCGGGCTCGGTAAACGATGCTGACGGCACGTATTGGTTTGAGCCTGAAAATATCAGCTGGTCATTGTCGGATGTCGTGAGGGCGTGTCGTGCCCCAGCACATTCTTATCAATCGACAGCGGAAATAGTCGATGCGGTCGTCAATGACGCGCGCCCGGGAGACCGTATCCTTGTGATGTCCAACGGAGGCTTTGATAATATGCCCCGACGTTTAGCCAAGGCTCTGGAGGAAAAGTATGGCTGATGCTGGCCGAATCCTTATTGCAGTGACAGGAGCCTCTGGCTCTGCTTATGCGTTGCGGCTTGGCCAGGCATTGATTGCTGCGGGTGTCGGTGCTGATTTTATCTTTTCAAAAGCTGCGCTGCTGGTTTTGGCAACTGAAACTGAGCTGACGCTACCGGCCAAGCCTCAGGCTCAGGCTCGTGAGTTGCAGAAATACTACGGCTGTGATGAGGATGATGTCAGGGTATACGGCCGGGAAGACTGGATGGCGCCGTGGGCATCGGGGTCAGGTCAGCCAGGCCCTGTGGTGATCTGTCCTTGCAGTACGGGTACCTTGTCAGCGGTGGCTACCGGGGCAAGCAACAATCTGACCGAGCGAGCGGCGGATGTTGCCCTTAAAGAGCGGCGTAAACTGATTCTTGTGCCTCGCGAAACGCCATTTTCTGAAATACACCTGACGAATATGCTGACCCTGACCCGCATGGGAGCGACGGTCATGCCGGCATGCCCTGGCTTCTACCATGACCCGAAAAGCATCAATGATCTGATCGACTTTATTGTCGCGCGTATACTGAATCAACTCGGCATTGACCACAAGCTGATGCCCTTGTGGGGCGAATCTCCGGAGAAATAAGCATGACTGAAAGTACACCTGAGCAATACAACGAGCCGGACAAAGCGAAGTGGAGCTTTATCGGGTTTATTGTTGGTGTCATCGTTACTGTACTAGCCCTCAAACATTACGGTTATATTCAATTTCCTGACGAGAAAGACCGGGCTACTGTGGCTGAATTCAAGCTATTGTCACTGAGCCCCGAGTATTCCGTCAAAGTATCCGAAAAGTCTTCCGGCAAAGAAGCATTCTGTGAGAGTGGCTATCTGTTACTCAGACCACAGAATGATAAAGACGTTGCCGGTATTCTGGTGACTGATAAAAATCGTCCGGTTGAATGCCAGCCTGATCTGGCCAGAACACAGCCTTAGGAATAAAAAGAACTATGTGGCGTACACCACTTGCGCTGGCGATATTAGCGGCGCTGTCACTGCCTGCCCATTCGGCCCTTGATGATCTCGATAATGATGGCATCGCAGATGCTCAGGACCCGGACCGTGATGGTGATGGACTCCCGAACTTTCTCGAGGCGGCTGCCGGTTTTGACCCTGATGTCCCTGACCAGACAGACATCGATGGTGATGGTATTCCTGATTCCATTGATGATGATATGGACAATGATGGAGTGCCCAATCAGAAAGACGCCTTTCCGCAGGACCTGAACGACTGGAAGGATACGGACGCCGATGGTGTAGGCGACAATACGGATCAGGACCTCGACGGTGATGGTGTTGGCAACGAGTACGAGGAAAAGCTTGGCTTTGACCCAACGCGTGCCAGCTCCCGTCCGAAAGACCGCGACAGAGATGGTATACCAGATCTGCTTGACCCTGATATGGATAACGATGGTGTCCCTAACGTCGACGACGCCTTCCCGCTGGATAAAAACGAGTGGTCAGACCTTGACCGCGACGGAACGGGTGACAATACAGACTCCGACCGTGATGGTGATGGCGTAGCCAATAGCTTCGAAGAGGAGGCGGGTACTGATCCGGATGACCGTTTTTCAGCGCCAGCCGATACGGATCGTGACGGCATTCCTGACACCCTTGATGATGACCGTGATGGCGATGGTTTTGCTAATGATGTCGATCTCTACCCGGACAACAGTGCGGCGTGGGCGGATACCGACGGCGATGGTATCCCGGACAACGAAGATCCGGATGCTGATAACGACGGTATTCCGAACGTTTTCGAAATGCATCTTGGCACCGGCGTTCTTGATCCGGATAGCAAGCCGTCGGATGTCGATGGTGATGGCATGCCAGATTACTTCGACTCTGACCTCGATGGTGACGGCGTCGATAACAGTGTCGATGTATTCCCGTCGGATGGCGAAGAGTGGGTAGACACTGACGGTGACGGTATCGGTGATAACCGCGACCCTGACAGGGATAATGATGGCTTCAGTAATGAAGTCGAGCGGATCGCGGGTTCAGATGACTCAGATCCTGAAAGTAAACCACGTGATCTGGATAAAGACGGCATTGTTGATGTACTGGATGATGACATTGATGGTGACAGCTATCTGAATAAAGACGATGCCTTCCCTGAGGACGCCTCTGAGTGGGCGGACTTTGATGGCGATGGCCTTGGCGACAACTCAGATGAAGACATCGACAACGACGGCATCAATAACGAGTTTGAGCTTACCCTGAGCTTTGACCCTTACAATGCTGACAGCGTCCCGAACGACTTTGATGGGGACGGTATTCCGGACGAGCTGGATACCGACCTCGACGGTGACACCATTGGCAATGATATTGATCTCTTTCCGCGTGACCCGTCCGAGTGGTTTGATCTGGATGGTGACGGCATCGGCGATAATCGCGACAGAGACCGCGACGGTGATGGCATCGATAACGTCTATGAGGAACAGGCAGGGACGAATCCTGCAGATGCCAGCTCCGTACCTCGTGATGCTGATGGCGACGGAATCCCCGACGTTGTTGACCAGGACAGAGATGGTGACGGCTACCTGAACGAGGAAGACGTTTTTCCTGATAATCCCCTTGAGTGGTCTGATCTTGACGGAGACGGCGAAGGCGACAATATCGATCTCGACATCGATGGCGACGGTATCAGCAATGAATATGAGGTACGGCTGGGTACAGATCCAAAAGACCCATTAAGTGTCCCTTCAGACATGGACAGGGACGGTATTCCAGATGCCCTGGACAAAGACATTGATGGTGATGAAGTCCCGAACGGCAGCGATGTATTCCCGCTGAATCGCAAGGAATGGAGCGACACGGACGGTGATGGCACTGGCGATAACAGTGACCCGGATATTGATGGTGATGGCATCATTAATCGCTATGAGCGCGAACTATCGTATGATCCATACGACAACACCAGTACACCGCCGGACTCCGATGGTGATGGTATTCCGGATGAGCTGGATGATGACCGAGACAATGACGGTTACAGCAATGACGTGGACGCCTTTCCATCTGACCCAACGGAGTGGGCAGACTTTGATGGCGACGGCATTGGAGATAATACAGACACTGATCTCGATGGTGATGGCTTCAGTAACGATATTGAAGCGCGGGATGGTACGGACCCATGGGATAAATCGGATTACCCCGATTATGATGCTCCCGTGATTGGTGACATAGAATGGCTCGATGAGACGAAGAGGCTGTCAGGCATGGCGTATGATGATGGCCGCGGCATTGAGTCAGTCTGGCTTGAAAGTGTTATGGGGGACCGTTGCGATGGTTTTGTGTCTTACCCTGGCCACGTTATGGTGCCATGCCAGATCATTGGCAACAGTACTCGCTGGACGCTGGTTGTCGAAGATAAGTTTGGCAACCGTGCTGAGAAGTCGGTGAATTTCGAGTAGTTGCAACTGTGTAAAGGTCGGGGGTTGACCTCACCTCGCAGGCGAAACCGGGATCACTGGCTATACTCACACAAAGAAGGTCAACAACTTCTCCCGAAGGAGAGTTATGTCACTCAATTGTGTGTATTGCAAAAAGCCCGTATTCGGCACCAGTGGTGTTACGGTCCCGGGTAGCGGCCCAGCCCACCAGCATTGTTATCAGGCGCAGGCGGCATTAGCGCGTACGTTTCAGGCTCTGGATATCAGTCAGCTTACCGATGATGAGCTTCTGGACCTGCAGGATATGGTGCTTGCTGAAGTCAACGATCGGCGCCGCAGAGACGAGGGCGGCGGTGACAGCGAAATTGAGCTCTTCTGAGGGGCTTTCGGGTGGGGTACACTGGCGACTTTTAAGTCGCCATTTTTGTCTATGATTATTGAAAATTCATCTGATCTGATCCGTGCCTGGAAGCTTCTGACCCTGGTAGATGGTACGCCTGTGGCTGAGGCTGAGCTGGTCAATGGCAATGCTCTTGTCATCAGTCCACAGTCGATCGCTCTATTTCGTCGCCCGGGAGATTGCGTAGATCCCTTGGCTGGAGGCATGGTACGCAATGAAGCGCTTGCACAAGGACTAGCGTTACATTCCCCGTTTATTGAAGAGCACAGAGCCGGGTTTGTCGGCCTTACTGGAGGTCTCGCTCTACTTATCGGCCTCAACGACGTTCGCATGTATCCCAACAGAAATGATGCATTACGGAATCAGAATGTGATCTGTGAATTGTCACTGGCCGTCGATTAAATCCCGCGTGCTGTCTAAGGATTGCAGTGGTAACCTTGCTTTTTTGAACTCCATACTCGGAATACGCACTTGGCTATCAGTAGTTTTCACACCCACGTCATTGGTGCAGACCGCCCAATAGGTCGTTATCTCTGTCGCTATCTGGCAGAACAGAATCTCATTCATCGCGGCGTGTCTATTGCCAGTACTGAGCGTCCGATGTTGCAGTCCAGTGCCCGACCGGTGTACGTAATTTCGCCAGCGCTGAATGAAACTACCGATTTTGAGTCTGCTAAATTCTGGATTGGCCGGGCCCAGGAAGAGGGTGCTCTGGTGGTGTTGCTCTCCACCTTGCATCGATACCTGGGCAGCAAAGAAACAGTGAAGGAGCAGTCACCTGCCGACAATACCAGTGAATTGAGCTCAGCTTTTGCTGAGCTGGAAATACTGGTGGCCGAGAACCCTCAGCATATTATTCTTCGAGTTGGGCAGTTGCTAACGCTCGATGGCAGCGACTTTGCCAGTCGTATTCTCAGCGTCATCCGCTCAGAGCCGTCGCTGGCGTTAGATATGCAGCGTGAGTTTGAACCGACCCCCGTCGACGATGTTGCGATCGTGGTGTTGGCGATGCTTCGTCAGATTCATCTCGCAGAGGATCTCTGGGGAACTTATCATTTTTCTGGCGTTGAGCCGGTTTCATCATACACCTTTGCAGAAGCCTTGCTGGCAGAGGCGCGTCAGTTTGAGGATTTGACGGCCGTAGAACTGACTACTCAGGAGGGGGGTATGACACCGGAGGTGTGGGTACCTATTGCTGATCACACGTCTCTGTTCCACACGTTTGGGATTAAGAATAAGGCGTGGCGACAAGGGTTAGCGCGTCTGGTTCGGGCCTATTACCACGACCCATCGAAAGAAACCGCCTGAGATTTCAGACTTTTGGGTCAGCTGCCGGTGTTGAAAGTCGCAGACTTCTGGTAGAGATCCATCAGCTTATCTGTGATCAGGCTGCGGATACTTTCACGCTCCAGAGATGACAGCCCCGAGAGTTCGCTCAGCCGCAGACGATGCAGGTGCAGGCACGGCAGTTTGTCGTTGAACTCACGTAGGTCACCTTTCATCAATACGGGCAGGAAAGGATCGTCGCTGTTTGTTCGGCGAAGAATCTGACGCATACCTTCCTGGAACGGAATAGGCACCGAGCGAACCTTCTTATCCTTGTGAGAAATCACCAGATACAGGCCTTGCTTGCCTATCAGGTTACCCGGAATGACATGCAGGCCTGTGGCACTGACAGCATCAGGGTTCAGGTGGCTGAAGGTATCGTGAAAGGCGTAAGGATCTGGAAGAATCACCATCTGGCGGTGTGCTTCTTCCGGGAAGAAAATACTGTAATTGGTGTAAAGCTGACGTACGGAAGTTGAGAATACACAGAAGCGGTTTTCGAACTGCTTTACGAAATTCATCGCACGTTTGTGCTGATTGAGTTTCTCAAGATCCCATACGAGATCGCTGTTCTGCTGCTGCTGGGCTACTGTGTTCATTTTAATCTCCATCAGACACGCGGTTTTGAAACCGCTTATTTTTTACCGGATTATGAATCCGGTATGACGGCACTGGCTACACTTCCGAAATCTTAATTGCCAAATTCTGTCGATATCATGACGCGTGATTAGTCGTCGTGAGCCATATGACTGGCAGAGTACAAATTCAGGCTGATTGGATCACTCAGGAGAGTATGGCAGCGGCAATCGGAAAAAAGTGTGACTGAGCTAACGGTTCTTTTCAGGTCAATGTAAAGAGTTTGTCTGCCTGACCTGACAGGATAATGACTATTTGCCCCATTTTGAGCCAAGCGTCGTCGCCGCTGCCTTTGGCGGCCAGGTCTGCTTCTGCCGCAGTGCTCAGTGCTCTGTGGAGATCTTTCATCGACAGACGTTGAAGGGCTGCTTTATAAGGGGCCTGCTGTCTTGGCCAGACGCCCTGAGACCGGAAACCCTCGGAGAGTGCTTGTGCCCCCTGACAGGGCTTTAATGCAATCAGTTGCCTGATCTTCCGGGTCAGGGCGCCCAACACCATAATCGGCTCGTGCCCCTCAGAACGCAGGTGACCCAGCATACGGTTTGCCTCGCCCAGCTTTCCCATCAGGCAGGCATCTGCCAGCCCGAACGCATCGAAGCGGGAGCTGTCGCCCGCACTCTGCATAATAAGCTCTTCGCTGACGTTAGTTTCGCCCAGCATCCGCAGTTTTTCGATTTCCTGAACTGCGGCCAGTAAGTTGCCCTCTGTCTGGTGAGCAAGTGCAGAAACGGCAGCCTGGTCAGCCTGGAGCCCTGCCATCTGGAAGCGACGTTTCAGCCAGCCAGTGTACTGATTTCGCTCGATGGGCCAGATGGGCAGTACAACACCATGTTTCTCAATCGCTTTATACCAGGCGGTTTTCTGCGTCTTAGCATCGAGTCTTGGGCAGATGATCAGCACAATATTGTCGGGCGACGGATGCTCGGCAAGATCCTTAATCGTCTCCCCTTTGTCGGAAGGCTTACCATTGGGGATGCGTAGTTCCAGCAGGCGACGACTGGAGAACAGAGACATGGCTGACGCTTCTTCTCTCAGAGTGCGCCATTCGAAACCGGCTTCCGCATGAAACAGTTCGCGCTCATCAATGCCCTGTTGTTTGACGGCTTTGCGTATATCGTCGCAAGCCTCCATGACCAGTAACGGGTCATCGCCTGAAATCAGGTAGCAGGGAGCCAGTTCTTTGGCGAGATGCGGCCCTAACTGATCCTGACGTAATTTCATTACAGGCGTTCCAGACGGCGCATCAAGCGACTGAGCAAGTCTGAATCCAGCGCATCGCGCAACTGTCGTTCTTCTTGCTGTGTGGCAACGACGTTGTTGACGTCATTACTCAGAGTGCGCCGGGATTCTGTGACAAATTGATACGTCTCTTCTCCACGGATTACGGTCACATCAAGTAATGCGTTGAACTCGTATTCAGCAATCTGGCCAACGCTATTTACTGTCAGAGTACGCCGCTCTACGGAGTATTCGTTAATTTCAATCTGAGCAGGTGCGTCGAGTGCTCGTTCGGGTACAACAACGTCATTAAAGCGAAGGCGCTGCACCAGCTGTTCACGAATGCCCTGAGGGCCACCACTTACGTGAATAATACGGAAGCCTTCTGGCAGCTCCGAAACACCCCTGAGTTGCCAGCCGCAGCTGGCAATCAGGCTTAACGTTAGAGCGATAATCAGGTGGCGCATAGTGGGTTTATTACTCTTATGGTTCTATGACTGATAAGGTAGTTAGCTCTCTTAATTTGCCACGATGTTGACTAGTTTACCCGGCACGACAATAACTTTGCGGATTGTCTTGCCGTCGATCTGCGCTTTCACGCTGTCGTCCGCCATGGCCATAGCCTCAAGCTCGTCTTTGCTGGCGGTAGCGGGCGCTTCCAGTTTGGCACGCACTTTACCGTTTACCTGAACGATCAGCAGGATACTGTCTTTTTCCAGTGCTTTTTTGTCGACTACCGGCCAAGGCGCATCCAGAACCAGACCGTCATTGCCAAAGGCCTCCCACAGAGACTGGGCAATGTGCGGAGCAATCGGTGACAGCATGCGCACCACGGCGTCCAGACCTTCGGCGACGACAGCACGAGCACCAGCGCTATCGAGTTTCTGCTTCTGCAGGGTGTTGATCAATTCCATCACTGCAGCAATGCCAGTATTGAAGCTGTAACGACGGCCTACGTCGTCGCTCACTTTCTGAATGGTTTCATGCACTTTGCGGCGTGCGTCTTTTTCATCTTTGTTTAGTTGAGCGATGTCGCCACGATCTGCTTGTTGCAACAGCTCATAGCTTAAGCGCCATACACGCTGCAGGAAGCGCTGGGCGCCCTGAACGCCAGAGTCAGACCACTCGAGTGTTTGTTCCGGCGGCGCGGCAAACATGGTGTACAGGCGCACGGTGTCGGCACCGTACTGCTTAATGGCTTCCTGAGGGTCAACGCCGTTGTTTTTCGACTTGGACATTTTGCTCATGCCCGCTGCCGTCAGCTCCAGACCGTCTTCGGTACGTTTGGCACCGGTCACGCGGCCTTTCTCGTCACGCTCAACGGTCACGTCGAGTGGGTTAACCCATTCTTTGGCGCCGTTTTCCGTGGTGTAGGAGAAGGCTTCGGCCAGTACCATGCCTTGGGTCAGCAGGTTTTTGAACGGCTCGTCGCAGTTCACCAGACCCGCATCGCGCAGCAGCTTGTGGAAGAAACGCGCGTACAGCAGGTGCAGAATCGCGTGCTCAATACCACCAATGTACTGGTCAACCGGGAGCCAGTAGTTGGCTTCTTTCGGGTCCAGCATCTGGGTGTCGTCCTGCGGTGAGCAGTAACGCGCGTAGTACCAGGACGATTCCATAAAGGTATCGAAGGTGTCGGTTTCGCGGAATGCCGGTTGACCGTCGAGTTCGATGTTCTCGAATTCAGGATTGTTCTTGATCGGCGAATTCACGCCGTCCATCACTACGTCTGTCGGCAGAATCACCGGCTGGTGGCTCTCCGGTGCTGGAACAGTGTCGCCGTCCTGTGTACGGATCACCGGAATTGGCGCACCCCAGTAACGCTGGCGGCTGACCCCCCAGTCGCGCAGGCGGTAATTAACTTTGATTTCGCCTTTGCCTTCGCTTTTGAGTTTCTCTGCAATGGCATCAAAGGCTGATTCAAAACCGAGACCGTCGAATTCGCCGGAATTGATCAGGGTGCCTTTTTCGGTAAAGGCTTCTTTGCTCAGATCAATCTCTTCACCGTTGGCAGGTTCGATGACTTGTTGGATCTCAATACCGTATTTAGTTGCAAACTCCCAGTCGCGCTGGTCGTGCGCGGGCACGGCCATTACGGCACCGGTGCCGAATTCCATCAGTACGAAGTTCGCGACCCAGACAGGGACTTCTTTGCCTGAAATCGGGTGAATCGCAGTGAAGCCGGTTTCCATACCTTTCTTTTCTGCGGTGGCAACGTCCGCTTCGGCGGTGCCGGACTTGCTGCATTCGTCGATGAACGCCGCGAGCTCAGGATTGTTCTCGGCGGCTTCTTTCGCCAGAGGGTGGCCCGCCGCGACGGCAACGTAGCTCACGCCCATCAGGGTGTCCGGACGGGTAGTGTAGATCTCAAGGCTGTCTGCTCGATCTTTGAGGCCAAATGCCATCTGGATACCGCGGGATTTGCCGATCCAGTTGCGCTGCATCGCCTTGACCTGATCGGGCCAGCCATCCAGCTGGTCCAGATCGTTCAGGAGCTCTTCCGCATAATCGGTAATGCGGATAAACCACTGCGGAATTTCTTTGCGCTCAACCACGGTGTCACAGCGCCAGCAGCAGCCATCGATGACCTGTTCGTTCGCCAGTACGGTCTGATCGTTCGGACACCAGTTCACGGCAGAAACTTTCTTGTACGCCAGACCCTTGTCGATCAGAGTGGTGAAGAACCACTGCTCCCAGCGGTAGTATTCCGGGTCACAGGTGGCCAGTTCACGGTCCCAGTCGTAACCGAAACCCAGCGATTTAAGCTGGCCTTTCATGTAGGCGATGTTTTCTTTGGTCCACTTCGCTGGAGCCACCTGATGCTTGATTGCAGCGTTCTCTGCCGGCAGACCGAACGCATCCCAACCCATTGGCTGCATCACGTTTTTGCCTTGCATGCGCTGATAGCGCGAGATCACATCACCGATGGTGTAATTACGCACATGCCCCATGTGTAGCCGTCCGCTTGGATAAGGGAACATCGACAGGCAGTAGAACTTCTCTTTGTTGCTGTCGACGACAGCCTTGTATACCTGATTTTCTTCCCAGTGACTCTGAACGGCAGATTCAATGGCTTGGGGCTGATAAGTCTCTTGCATGGTCATGTGCTGTATTAGGCCTGATTCGTGGCGTGGATTCGCAAATTCTATGGCTCAGGAGTTTACCTGATTGAACCGGTCGATGGGAGTTCTGGCTTCTCTGGAGTAAGACTCTGAAGTAGTTGCTACAGATAGTGCGTTTCAGTGAGTGTATGAAACCTGCAAATGCGATTGTATACAATACTGGAATAGTCTTGTTAGTAATAATCTGTAGCATTTGCTTTTGTATTGTGCTTTCGGGTATCTTCCCTGTCGCAATCGAACAACCTGATGAAATTGATGACCTTAATTTGGAGATCCCAGATGAAAAAGCTCGCTGTGCTTGGCACCGCTATCGCTCTGTCTAACATGACCTATGCGGCGGATGCTGCAACACAAGCTCAGATTGATGAACTGAAAACTCAGAATGACATCGGTGTGAACTACTGGCTGGCTGATACTGCAGTTCTGAAAGCTGATTACTTCCGTCAGGAAACCGCTGGTGAATTGAGCGCCACTGGTTACAATCTTGGTGTAGGTTTCAGCTTCTGAGGTAGACCGGTTTGTTACGCTCGCTTTTTACTTTCTTGCTAATAATAGGTTTGCCGGTGTCGGCCGGAACAACGTATTACACGCCAGCGCAGATCAGTGCTGAAGTATTCAGCGAGTCTGAACCGGAAAAATCGGCGCTCTGGATGACGCCAGAGCGCCGACAGCAAGCTGAGGCTTTGCTAGGAGACGCGCCTCGTCAGGCACGGCTTCGTTATCTTTCCGCTGAGGGGCGGCATCTCTGGACACTGAGTGAAATCGGTAAAGAGAAGCCTATTACCTTTGGCATAGTCACCGCGTCCGGGCACATCGAGCGCATTGAAGTTATGGTGTTCCGGGAGGTCCGGGGTGATGAAATCCGTCTTCCACAATACACGCGTCAGTACAAAAATATCGCTTTGACTGACAGCGGAGATCTTTCTCAGCATATCGATGGCATTTCTGGCGCTACCTACTCAGTGCGTACCATGAAGAAAGTCGCTAAACTGGCGCTCTTATTAGATCGCTGGGCGAATGAGGATAATGCCGTCGAACCCTAGACCGCAGCTAAGACGAAGAATCCGCTTTTTTCTGCATCGCTGGCATCGCCGCCTGGGACTGCTGGTATCTATCCTACTTATTCTTCTCGTGATTACCGGTGTTGCGTTGAATCATACCGGGCAACTTGAGCTGGACAATCATTACCCTCAGAGCCGTGTCCTGCTCTGGCCATATCAGTCGGTATTGCCGGATAACATTGGCTACCGCGGCCGCTACGGGTTGCTGTACTCTGCTAACGGCATGCTGATGCTAGACGAGGAGGTCATAGCAGATTGTGACCGATTGACGGGGGCTGCAGAGGCTCTGGATTATGTGCTCGTCAGCTGCCTTTCTGGCTGGCACTTGCTGACGGGCGATTATCAGCTGATCGAGTCTTTTGATCCTGCTTTTCTTAGTCTGGCCGACGACGCCAGGCCGGCGATTTCAGAGGGGCAGCTGGTTGCTGGATCGCCTGATCATTGGCAGAGGCTGAATACTGATGCGCTCACTCTTGAAGAAATTATGCCTCATGCCCGAATTGCCTCGTATGAGGTGCTTCCTTCCGTCAACCAGTCCATTAGCTGGCAGCGTGTGATGCAGGATATGCACAGTGGGCGCTGGTTTGGTCGTGGGGGGATATGGATAGTCGATGCCGCCGCTTTTGCAATGCTTCTTCTGGCATTCAGCGGTATCTGGATGTGGTGGTCGCGTCCTGGTAACAGAAGGTAACCAGAGCAACGTTGCCGCAGCTCGTCCGATTTGTTTCTATAGGCCCCAATAACTAATTTTGCGTCACGGATTCTGACACTGTGTTTGTACACCCCGCCAGCAATAACGAAAGCGATGTAGAGGCGCGCGTTATCGCGGTTAAGACAACCCGTCCTGAGGTGCCTGCCAGCCATATCGACCGTTCTGATATTCTCATGGCGGCCTTGGCATCTTCGCCTGTGGCAATGCTATTGGCGCCGGCGGGCTATGGGAAAACGTCGGTGATATCCTCGTCTATCTCTTTACTGCAGATGGACCACACGGTCGTATATTATCAGTGTGACCGTTTTGACGAGTCGTCGCGGTTGATGGTCCGAGCGTGTGAGAAAGAGCTGGGCCTGACCAGTAGCGGTGTTTCGTCGTCACTTTCCGACATGGAAGCGGTGGCAACTTTGCTGGAGCATGTGCGACAGCAAGACACTCAGTATGTATTTATCATCGACAACGTCGAATATCTCGATTTTGAAGAAAGCCGGGCGATTACGACTCTCCTTTTACGGTATCGACCAGCGAACCTGAAACTCGTATTCAGCGGACGTCATTTACCGTTTGCCCGCGGCAGTATTGGATTATTGCCTGATATTGCCTGGCTCACCACTCAACAACTCAGCTTCTCGATATCTGAATTCAACGCGCTGTTAGAGTGTCAACAACTGACTCTTCCCTCGGCGGAGGTGCCGTCGTTATTGCGAAAAATGCAGGGTTGGCCTGCGGGCCTGGCTCTCTGGCTCATGGCCTGGCGTTGTGCTGGCATGCCAGAGCGCTGGAGCAGTGATCTGGGTCTGTATGAGGTGTCTGATTATCTTCGTGGCGAGGTCATCCCAAATCTGGCTGTGCCGCTGAGGGATCTCATGTGTTTATGTGCAGTGCTTGGCACCTTTCATGATGATCTGGTTAAAGCTGTCGCTCCTGACCTTTATGCAGCGGGTGATATGCAGGGATTACTGGCGCTGGGTCTGTACTTACAGGAGGTTCCCGGTCGTCCTGAGTGGTTCAGAATGGATCCGATTGTAGCCCAGTGTCTATCGCGGCTACGCCCAGCCGATTGGCGAAGAGACATTCACCTGCGCGCGTTTAACTGGTTTCGGGATCGTAACGATGCCATTGCAGCGTTATTTCATGCTGGGCAGTCTGACCACGGTGCGATTGATTCCGGTTGGATGGCACAACAGTCAGACAGTATCCTCGCTAGTCTGGATACCCAAGGGCTTACTGTCTGGTTTGATCAGCTGAACGAAGACCAGCTATACACGTCTCCTGATCTGATGCAGATTGCGTGCTGGACGCACCTCCTGACTAACCGACTGGATGCTGCTCAGAGCCTGATCGAGCGCCTGTCTTTGATTCCGGGCATAGATGAAGCCGGTCTGATTGCATTAAAAGGGTATATGGCAGGTTCACGAGGCGAGTTAACCCGGGCGGAACGGCAATGCCGTCAGGCGCTGGAGATGTTACCCGCGGAACGTTTTAGTCTGAGATTTCTTACCGCCTCTATGCTGGCTCTGGTATCGCTGGCGCATAGGGATCTTGATGGCTCACGTATCTGGAATCGTTTTGCACTCGATATCGCCCGTAAATCCCGCCAGAGTGCACTCGAGGGCATGGCACATCTGGATCATGCGCGTATTGAGTTTAATCGCGGTCACGCGTCTCGCTGCTTATCTGTTCTGACTCAGGGCCATGAGGTGTTGGAAGCAAGTCCGCATGGCGGTAACAGTCTGGCGTATGCGAGGCTGCAGATACTGAAAGCAACCGTTGGCTGGATTACGGGTTACAGTGATGAGCCAACGGATACCGCTCTTACTCAGGCATTGCTGCTATGTGAAGAGCGTTCTGACCCGGCAGCAGCCTATGGGTATGCAATCCGGGCGCTTAATCTGATGGGGCAGGGGCAGTACTCCCTGGCTCTGAATGTTCTTGATGACGGCGAGCGTCGCTTACAGGAACAGCAGGTCGATTTTGTTGCGTACGCCTGGTTGCACACAGTGCGCTCTAACATCTGGATCTCACAGAAAAAACTCCGCCGGGCTAATGACTGCCTCGAGGCGTTGCTGGCGGACGCTGACAGTGCCGGCGTTGCGCGTTGTGAGTACAGCGCGTTGTTGCCGGGGTTCAGCACCCTCACGCTCTCGAGACTGCATCTGATGGCTGGGCGCCCAGAGGTTTGCCTGGAGCTGACTGATCGCTGGTTGCGTCATACTCCGGACGGTTTTATGTCTGTGTTTATCCGCATGATTCGCGCTGGGGCCTTGATGACGCTGCAACAACCCGCTGAAGCCATGCGCCAGATCGACGTCGTGAAGAAGACATTTCGTGCCGAAGGCGTAAACCAGCAACTGCAGAGCTGGCTGCCCGGGCTGGTGGCTTTTCTGGATTTGCCAACGGTAGAACTGAACCCTGCTCATGAGCCCGGTTCTGCGCTCAGTGAGCGTGAGCGTGATGTCCTTAATCTAATGGCTCAGGGAATGTCGAATCAGGCGATCGCCGATCAGCTCTATATTTCGCTACACACAGTGAAAACTCACGCTCGCAAGATAAATGTGAAATTGGGTACAGGGAGCCGGACTCAGGCTATTCACAAAGCCAAAGAACTGATGCTCATCTGATTTTAGTTCTTCGCCCCGTTCATACTGAGTATCCCATAGTGTCAATTGACGCCATTTAGCTTTTGCAATAAGACGGCATTTTTATGCGGTGTAGCGCAGTGTATGTAATTAATAATTTGATAAAAATATCAATAGGATAGCTTTTGTAATCGAATGGTGAATCGCATTGGTAAATTTGCGTTAACTGGACTAAACCTTGTAATACGTCTCACTAGATGCCTTAACGCCTATGGAATACAAGGTCCTCGTTGTTGGCTGCAACGATATAAAAAAGCTCGAGGAAAACCTCGGAGATCAGTTCTCGCTGTTGGCTGTTGCGACTGCGCAGGAAACATTTCACCTGCCTGACCTTGAAGAATACAAGCTTGCTATCGTGCTTGACAAAGAGGCTGACGGAACAGGCGCTCAGGCACAGGTTCGGGCACTCAAACATCACCCGGTAATTTCACCATTACCCGTGGTTGTACTGGCAACAGAAGAGCGCGATCTGGATTCCCGCCTGGCGTTCTACGATGCCGGTTGTGATGACCATATCCAGTTCGGTAACGGCGCAGAGTTACAGATTCGCCTGATGAAAGCCATCTTTAACCGCATCGCTAACGAGCAGTTAAAACAGCAGCTGGATAAGGCTAATGAGATGGCATTTATTGCCATGTCAGACACCTCTGATCTGGGAGTAAATATTCAGTTTCTGCTGGATATCAACCAGTGTGAGAACCTGGACCAGGCGGGGATGCGACTGTTTCAGGCACTTAAAAGTTACAACATCAGTAGTTCCCTGCAGATTCGCAGTCGTTTCGGTGAAAAGAACATGGAAGCGAATGGGATGGCGAAGGACCTGGAGTCGACCTTACTGCGCGAGTGCAGCGAAATGGGACGCTATGTCGACTTCGGTAAGCGTTCCATAATGAATTACGGGCGCGTTTCCTTACTGGTCAGGAACATGCCAGTAGATGACCCTAATAAGTACGGTGCGATCAAGGATAATGTCTTTTCTTTGCTGCAGGGGCTGGATGCCAGAGTCGGAGCTCTGGACAATGTGGAGTCGCTGAAGCTCGAAAGCAAGTTGGTAGTTAAGCTCACATCTCGTATGACGCATATTATGGAGAATATAGATAAAGGTTATCACGACGTGATGGTTCGCATTGCCGATGCGGTGGAAGACATTGCCGACGGAATTGAGCAGGAAATCCAGTTTCTGGGCATGGATGAGCAACAGGAGCGGGTGATTCAGAAGGTTCTTGAGAACGGTATTCTCGAGACCAGCCGTGTCTTTAATGAGGGGCTGAAGATGGATAAAAGCCTCACCGGCTACCTCTCTGAAGTTGGTCGGGTTTTCGCTTCAGATAAGGTTAAAACAGAAGAGTTGATGGCTTTGGTTGAAAAAATTCCTGCGAGCGGTTGATCCGCTCGGATCAACCCTTCTTCAATCACCTATCAATGACGTTTAAGGTGGTCACTGAGGGTTTCGTCGGCGGCAAACATGTCGTCTGAGATATCACCAGACATAAGCTCATCAGTCATGGGTTTCCCTGGAATCGCGTGTCCCTCGCTTGCCCACTCGCCAAGGTCGATCAGCTTGCAGCGCTCACTGCAAAAAGGGCGGTACTTCTCTTCAGGGGTCCACTGGACCTTTTTTTCGCACGTTGGACACTTAACTTCCACGAACACCTCAGGTTAATTGCAGGTACGACTGATGAAGCGGCTCAAGCTGACTGTACAGAGCTTCAAGATTGCTTGAATTATCTACCGCATCGTCTGCTCTCTGCAACCGCTCTGAGCGCGGCAACTGTGCTGCAATAATACGGCGAATCTGTTCTTCCTCGTTGCCATCACGCGAGGAGGCTCTTTCAACCTGAATCTCTTCTGGAACATCGATCACCAGGGTGCGGGCGACCAGCTCGCTCTGACCGCTCTCAAACAAAAGAGGAGATTCCAGAATGGCGTAGGGGGATGTCGCTGCTTTTAATTGCGCAATAATGCTATCCCGTATTCTCGGGTGGGTCTGGCTTTCCAGCCATTTGCGTTCATCAGGTTCTGCAAAGACTTTTGCGCGTAGCCAGCCACGGTTAAGCGTACCGTCATCAAGAAGGGCGTCAGACCCGTACCGCTCTTCGATGGCGAGCAAGGCAGGTTGGCCTGGCTCAACCACTTCACGGGCAACAATATCGGCGTCGACGACGACAATGCCCCGATCTCTGAAATACGCGCTGGCAGCGCTTTTACCACTGCCTATGCCGCCGGTAAGGCCGAGAATAAACATTCTGATTGAGAGCCTGCTTCAAACAATACTAAAAAGAAAAGAACGAACAGGCCTGAACCTTCGACCTGTAAAAGCGACTTGCAACGGCACCCCGTAAGAGCTATTCGAAGAGCCGCTTATATGACCGAGAAGTACCACTGCGTGATTTCATTACCCCACATGGCTACGATCCAACCAGCCATAGCGAGATAGGGGCCGAAAGGAATGGGAACCTGACGATCACGTCCAAGTACAATCACTCCTGCGATACCAACGACGGCACCGACAACGCTCGACATAATGATAATGGTCAACAGCGACTGAAAGCCGAACCAGGCGCCAAGTGCGGCGAGTAGCTTGAAGTCACCATAGCCCATGCCATCTTTGCCCGTGAGCAATTTGAAGACCCAGAAGAATCCCCAAAGCACACCATAGCCCAGTGCCGCCCCAAGAACAGCCGACTGAAGGTCAGTAAACATTCCCTGGGTATTCAGCAGAAGGCCGAGCCAGAGCAAGCCGAGTGTTAATGTGTCCGGCAGGATCTTATGATCAATATCGATAACCGACATCGTAATCAGAAGCCAGGTGAACACCAGCATCGCCAGCAGTGGCCAACCCCATTCAAACTTAAGCAGTAAGAGGCCGCTCATGACTGCTGTAGCAATCTCAACCAGCGGATAACGCAAACCAATACGAGACCCGCACGACGCACATTGGCCACGAAGGAAAATCCAGCTGATGACCGGGATATTCATCCACGGTTTAACCGGCGCGGAGCAAGAAGGGCAGTGGGAAGCTGGAGTAATCAGGTTATAGGGCTTGCTCAGGTCGTTAATGGCCGGGTGGTCCGGGAGTTCCTCTTCCATCCCCTGGCATTCTTGCTTCCAGCCTCTGAACATCATGATCGGCATACGCAGAATCACGACGTTCAGGAAACTGCCAATAAGGAGGCTGAGGATCAGAACCAGAGTGGAGAGCAGCGCCAAGTTTCCTTCGACTGATGCAATCAAGGCGCTCATCGTATGGCATCACCCATTTCGAAGATAGGAAGGTACATCGCAACGATCAAGCCACCGATGACAACGCCCAAAAAAATCATAATCGCTGGTTCAATCATAGCAGTAAGGTTATCAACAGCATTATCGACTTCTTCTTCATAGTAATCTGCTGCTTTTCCAAGCATATCATCGAGAGCACCAGATTCTTCACCAATACTGGCCATTTGTACCACCATGTTAGGAAACACCTTAGTGCTCCTCATTGAAAAATGGAGTTGCTGACCCGAAGAAACCTCATCTCTGACCTTGAATACCGCGTCCCGGTACACCGAATTTCCCACCGCACCAGCCACTGAATCAAGTGCATCCACCAAGGGAACACCGGCTGCGAACGTTGTCGATAGTACTCTCGAGTAGCGGGCAATCGCGGCTTTTTTGATCAGATCACCAAAAACGGGAACGCCAAGAAGTAGCGCATCGACCTTGTCGCGGAAAGGTTTAGATTTCTTGATGCCCTGTGTCACACTGGTTCCAAGAATCACCAGAGCCGCAATCACATACAGATAATAATCTTGGGCGACTTCGGATAACCCAACGACAAACTGGGTCGGGGCGGGTAACTCCGCGCCAAAACTAGAAAAAATTTCTTCGAACGACGGGACAACTTTGATCAGTAATATACCGGTGACTAAAAAAGCTACTGCTAATGTGATAGTAGGATACATCAAGCCCTTTTTGACTTTTGCTTTCAGTGATTCTGTCTTTTCTTTGTAGAGGGCCACTTTATCAAGCATGGTCTGTAGCGTACCCGCCTGTTCACCTGATTCAATCAGGTTGCAAGTCAGCTCGTCAAAATGTTGAGGATAGGATCTTAATGCGGCGGCAAAATCGTTACCTGCGGAGACAGATTCCCTAACGTCTGAGATCACTCTTTTCAGTGACAAATTATCAACACCGTCTGCAACGATATCGAACGCTTGAACAAGTGGCACACCCGCCTTGACCATAGTGGCCATTTGCCGTGTGAAAAATGAGATATCCGCAGGCTTAATTCTTTTACTGCGCGATTGGCCACCAATACCGAACAAAGGCTCGGTCCGTTTTTTGACCTTGCGAGGTTCGATGCCTTGTTTACGCAAATGCGCCTTCGCATAGGCGGAATTCAGTGCGACGATCTCGCCCTTGCTTGCCTGACCGCGACGGTTTATGCCTTCCCAAACAAAGGTGGCTGTTTTTTGTTGTTTCGCCATTGTTCTACACTCTTTTACGCTGACACTAACGTCAGAGGCTTAATCCATTGTCACACGGTTTGCTTCTTCCAGGCTGGTGATGCCAGCAGCCACCTTCTTCAGCGCGGATGTTCTCAGATTGGCAAAGCCTTCATTGCGGGCCGCATCGGATATTTCAATAGAATTACCGCCAGACATGATAATACGTGAAACCGCATCTGTAACCTTTACGACTTCATAGATGCCCACTCGGCCCTTGTATCCACCATTGCAGTGGGGGCAGCCCACCGGTGAGAAGAAGTCTCCGTGAGAAATTTGCTCTTCAGTAAACCCCTCTTCTTGCAGGGTCTCAGGCGGAATCTCTGCAGGAGTTTTGCAACTGGAGCACAAGCGACGTGCGAGACGCTGAGCAATAATCAAGGAAACAGAGGTGGCAATATTAAATGCGGGAACTCCCATGTTAGCAAGTCGCGTGAGTGTTTCTGCCGCGCTGTTGGTGTGCAGTGTGGATAAAACAAGGTGGCCTGTTTGGGCCGCTTTAATCGCAATCTGAGCGGTTTCAAGATCCCGAATCTCACCCACCATGACAACATCCGGATCCTGGCGCAGGAATGAGCGCAGTGCCGAGGCAAAATCGAGGCCTACCTTATTATTCACGTTGACCTGGTTAATGCCCTCAAGATTGATCTCTACCGGGTCCTCAGCTGTAGAAATGTTTGTACCTTCTACGTTGAGAATATTCAGTCCTGTATAGAGGGAAACTGTTTTACCGGATCCCGTCGGGCCTGTTACCAGAATCATACCCTGAGGGTTTGATAGAGCTTCAAGGTAGAGCTGCTTTTGGTCTTCTTCATAGCCTAGGGCATCGATCCCCAGTTTCGCAGACGAGGGATCGAGGATACGCAATACAATCTTCTCGCCCCAGAGGGTAGGAAGCGTATTAACACGAAAATCGATGGCTTTATTTTTAGATATCTTCATCTTAATACGACCATCCTGAGGAATGCGTCGTTCAGAGATATCCATCTGCGACATTACTTTCAGGCGAGCGGCGATCTTACCTGCTAAGTTAATCGGTGGTTGGGAAACTTCCTTTAGCACACCATCTGTGCGGTAGCGAATGCGATATCTTTTCTCATAAGGTTCAAAATGAATGTCGGATGCTCCAATTCGGATTGCGTCCAAGAGTATCTTATTGACGAAACGGACGATAGGGGCATCATCACCTGGGCTACCATCGTCATCTTGTTGCTGTTTCTCTGGATCTTCCAGATCGACCTGGTCCAATGCAGCATCGAGATCATCAAACGCATCTTCCAGGCTCGTATCTGCTCCGCTGATTAGTTTATCCAGCGCGACAGATAACTTGTCCTCTTCGACCAAGATTGACTCTACTGTCATGCCAGTGTTGAACTTTATTTCATCAATTCCGAGGATTTGAGAAGGGTCGCTCTGTGCAACGAAGAGTCGGTTACCTCTGCTGAACAGAGGCAAAATCCGGTGTTTTTCGATGAGCGCCGGACTAACAAGCTTGTCGGGTGAGCTCTCAATGTCAAATGCTGCCAGATCGAGCAACGGAAGACCGAATTCCTCCGAGGCAACGGTAGCGAGAGATATTGAAGAAACTGAGCCGGACTGCACTACAACATTGGTGAACGAGGTGCGCTCATTCAGCGCTTTTTGGCATAGCTCCTGACCCAGTTCGTCCGACAATAGACCTTTTTCAACAATTTGCCTTGCTAAGCCGGTTAATTTCGACATCACGCTTTCCTAGAGAATTCATACGCCAACGGTATCAGACGGGAGCAATACACTCTACGGTATTGGCTTGCCAATGGGATTTCTATCTCAATATTCCTCCAAAAAAAAACCCCGCAAGGCGGGGTTTTTCCTAACTCGGCGTATTAGCAAAGACTTGCATTGGTATTCGAGCAGACACCAGGACCCCAGTTGATCTTGCCGCCAGCGGCAAGAGTGCCAGTCAGCGTATATGTTTCGGTGGCGTTCGGAGAGTCGGTAGGCGCTGTTGCGGTAATGATGAAGGTGTCACCTACGGCGCCACCAGTTGCTTTGGCCGGACCTGTACCAGTTACAGTGATGCCGACTACGTTGGCCGCTGCTGTGACATTTGGGGGAATGCCGTTGGTGTCGTTATCGCAGAGGGCGGCGTTTGCTACACCGAGGCTTTGGACACACACTGAAATCCCCATCTTGTAAGGGCTAGTGGCTAGTGTCGTTTCGGCAAATTCTGCGCGTCTGGTGTAATCCTGATAAGCAGGCAATGCAACTGACGCCAGAATACCGATGATCGCGATCACGATCATCAATTCAATAAGGGTAAAACCTTGTTGGGCTTTCATGTTTTTCATAGGGCTTCTCCACTCTCTTTCGAGATTTGTTATTGGGTGACTGCTTTCCGGTCCTTCTTTGGGGGCCCTTCCGGCGGTCTTACCTGTCATTAATCATGACTGTGGGATGGAGTTTGCCAAGCTTCTCTGAGACCAGCAAGCCCTGTTTCCGGGCTTAAGTCACATTTTTTGGCGTCATAAAAATATCTGTTCGAAAAACGCGCAAAAAGTTGGCAAAGAGTGACAATTATCGTCACTCTGGTGGGCATTTGCGGGAGGTGCGGCGCAAAATGACAGAGGCTTGTTGGCTTAGCCAACCATCCTCATCGACAGGTCAATCGCCTTACAGTCTTTGGTGAGTGCACCAATCGAAATATAATCTACGCCGGTTTCTGCATAATGGCGCAAAGTGTCTTTGGTGATGCCGCCTGAGGCTTCGAGTTTGATATTGCCTGCGCTTTTGCCTCGTGTGAAAGCGACAGCGACTTTCATATCGGCTGGGCTGAAGTTATCCAGCATGATGATGTCGGCACCAGCGTCGATCGCTTCTTCCAGTTGCGCCATGGTTTCCACTTCGACTTCCACGGGTTTACCCGGAGCAATGTCATGCGCCTGACGTACAGCGTCTGAAATGCTGCCTGCTGCCATGATGTGGTTTTCTTTGATTAGAAACGCATCATAGAGACCAATGCGGTGATTGAAGCATCCGCCAACGGATACGGCGTACTTCTGTGCGATACGAAGGCCAGGAATGGTTTTACGGGTATCCAGTAGTTTTACACCAGTACCCTCAACAAGAGAGGCGTAGTGTTCACACAGAGTCGCCGTTCCAGACAGGCTCTGCAGGAAGTTTAAAGCACAGCGTTCACCACTCAACAGTGAGCGTGACGAGCCTTTCAGTTCAAACAGTACCTGGTCAGCCTCAACCACGTCTCCGTCTTTGACCTTCCAGTCAACTTCGACCTCGGGGTCAACTTGCCTGAACACTTCAGTCACCCAGGCTTGCCCAGCAATCACTGCATGTTCCCGGGAGATGATACGTGCATGGCTTTTCTGCTCTGCCGGTATTAACTGCGCGGTAATATCACCAGTGCCGATGTCTTCTTTAATGGCGCGGGTAACTGCATTGCTGATGTCTGTCTGATGCTGAGTGAGGTCCATGGCTGGGGCTTCGTTCTATGAGTGGGTTCATATCATGAGGGCGCGATTCTACACGAAGTCGCGCCCCAACTGATACTGCCCGACTGGTTTACTACAGGTCTTTCTGGGAACCTTTTTGTAGATACTCCCGGGTAAGGCCGAACACGACAGGGCTGAGCAGGATCAGTGCGACCAGGTTAGGCAGGGCCATCATAGCGTTCAGAGTATCCGCGATGAGCCAGGCGACATTCAGCTCTTGTGTAGCGCCAATCGGGATGGCTGCAACCCAGATAAGCCGGAATACCGGAACCGCTTTGATACCAAATAAATACTCAGTACAGCGCTCACCGTAAAATGACCAACCGATAATAGTGGTGAAAGCGAATACTGCCAGTCCAAGCGTGACTATGTACTGGCCAATCACCGGGAGTCCGGCGTCAAAGGCAGACGCCGTGAGGCTGGCGCCCGAAGCACCGGTTTGCCAAGCACCGGATGCAACGATCACCAGGCCAGTAATGGTGCATATGACGATAGTATCGATAAAGGTGCCCAGCATCGCGATTGTACCCTGACGCACGGGGCTGTCTGTGGTTGCTGTGGCGTGTGCAATAGGAGCGCTACCAAGGCCAGCTTCGTTTGAGAAGACTCCACGTGCGACACCGAAGCGAATCGCGGCCCAGACGGTGGCGCCTGCGAAGCCTCCCGCGGCCGAAATAGGTGTGAAGGCGTGTGTAACGATCAGCTCCAGCGCTGCCGGAATTTCATTGGCATAGATTCCCAGTAGAACGACGCCGGCGATCACGTAAGTAATCGCCATAAACGGAACCAGCTTGCCCGCGACGTCTGAGATTCTGCGGATGCCTCCGATAAGGACCAGACCCACCAAAGCAGCAACCACCAGACCCGTTACCCATTCAGGAATGCCAGTGCCGCCTGGTGAGATATGCGACATGGCGTCGGCCACCGAGTTGGCCTGTACACCGTTACCAATGCCGAATCCCGCGAGCATACCGAAGAAAGCAAAGGCGACCGCAAGCCACTTGAACTTAGGCCCAAGGCCGTTGCGGATGTAGTACATGGGCCCACCGACAAAGTGCCCTTGTTCATTCTGTTCGCGAAAACGCACAGCCAGCACGGCTTCAGAATACTTTGTGGCCATACCAACAAGAGCGATGATCCACATCCAGAAAATGGCGCCAGGGCCTCCCATAGCGACAGCCGTTGCGACCCCGGCAATGTTGCCTGTGCCGATCGTTGCCGAGAGTGAGGTCATCAGGGCATTGAAGCCAGAGATTTCTCCCTCACCGTGTTTATGTCTGCCTTGCCATAATTCGACGAATCCGGTTTTCAGATGCCGGATAGGGTAAGCCTTCAGGCCGATAGTTAAAAACAGGCCTGTAAGCGCAATTAAAGCCAGCATTGGCCAGCCCCAGACAATGCCATTGAGAGTATTCAGAAACTCCATTTTATATTCCTGTCATATTCGCTGGTCCCCGGACTATATCGGCCCGCTGTGTTTATGCCAAACTTGAAGAGCTGAAGAACAACATTGATTGCTTTGGAAAATAATGAAGATAACGAATGGTCGCCTGGATTCTGCCCAATGGATTCCATCCCCGAATTTTGGTCCTCGCCCGGACGTCGGAGATATCTCCCTGCTTGTGATTCACAACATCAGTTTGCCACCTGGGCAATTCGGCAGCGGCTGTGTGCAACGCTTTTTCTGCAATCAACTTGATGCGGGGCAACATCCCTATTTTGAGACCATCGCAGACTTGCAGGTGTCCAGTCACCTGTTTATCGAGCGCGACGGTGCGATCACTCAGTTTGTAAGTTTTGATGATCGCGCCTGGCATGCGGGGCAGTCGCAATTTTCTGGCCGCGATAATTGCAACGACTATTCTATAGGAATAGAACTGGAAGGAACCGACACTGCTCCGTACAGCGATGCTCAGTATGAGCAGCTTACGGCGGTGACTGAGTGTCTTAAGCGGCATTACCGCATGATCACGGATGAGCGGATAACCGGGCATGAAGACATTGCCCCTGGCAGGAAGACGGACCCCGGGCCTGCCTTTGACTGGACGCGTTACCGTGCCTCGCTGGTCACGGGTGACGGGTGTCCTGAGGAGTAGAAATGAAGTTTCTCGTTCTGTTTGTCGTCTTATTATGGCAGCAGCGCTTCCCTTTACCGCATCGCAGCACCAGTAGCCGCACCTTCGCCTGGTGGCTGAAGCAGGTAGAAAGGCTGCCACGCTTTATGAACTGGCATCGCCATTTTAGGTACTCGGTTGTTGTGGTTCTACCGGTTGTCACTATTACGGCGGCGATGTTGCTGGCTGATCCCTATGCCTTTGGTCTGCTCAGTGTGTTACTGAAGATTCTTGTCTTGCTATACGTGCTGTCGCATATCAGTATCGGCAAGCACCTCGAAGCCTATCGCGGTGACTTAAAAAAGGGCGATACACAAGGGGCCTATCATTGCGCTGATCAGTACCTTGCCGTGCCTGAGGTGAGAGTAAGTGATGATCTGACCACTATGAATCATCAGGTGATCCGGGCACTTCTGCATCGTTGGTTTGAATTCTTTTTCCTGATGGTCTTCTGGTACATGGTTGCGGATATTGCCGGGATTCTGTTGGCGTGGTTTTCTCTCCAATATGCGCGTGCAACGCATTGCGACGCACAGGGCTGGCGCTACCTGCACTGGATTGAGTGGATTCCCGTTCGGCTTCTGGGATTAACCTATGCGCTAGCCGGAGACTTTCTGCGCGCATTTCCTGTGCTTCATTCTTACCTTTGGGACCGCACGACGAACAGTGCCGACGTTCTCTACCGTGTAGCAAATGAATCTCTGGCCGGGCAGTCAGTCGCTATGTCGTGCCCGGTTGATGAGAGTGCTGAGGAGGCCGCTGCCGAACTTGATCGTTGGCAACGCCTGCATATCCGCTCGTTGTCGGTGTGGATGGTTATTATTGCTACCGCGACTGTTGGCGGGTATTTACTCTGACAGGTTGTTGAAAAACTATCTGCGTTGTCATTCCTTCGTTAAAAACAGGCTCATAATGCTCATTTATGACTTATAAACTCCGCTTCTCGCCTGTTTTTGCCTTGCACTGACTGCCTCGAAAACGTGTTTCAACGGCCTGTGCGTAGTCGGTTAGCCGATTAGACTGTGCTTGAGTGTACCGCCTGAGCACCCAGCCAGGCGGCACCGCGCACTCCGCTGGAGTCGCCATGGACCGATTTTTTCAATGGCGTGACCACCGAATCTGAGAATACCCACTCTTGCCAGAGCTGCGGTACCACGTCGTAAACACTGGCAATGTTCGAGACGCCACCACCAAGCACGATAACGTGAGGGTCCATCAGGTTAATTACGGCGGCGAGTGCTTTCGCCAGCCGTCGATGATGTCTGAACAACACGCCCTTAGCTTCTTCGTCACCAGCTTCTGCGGCTGCCACCCAGACTTCTGCAGGTTGGTCTTTACCGGTTTCTTCTCTGGCCTGTAAGCGAATGCCGGTGCCCGAGAGGATTGTCTCCTGACAGCCGGATAAACCGCAGTAGCAGTTCAGCACCGCATCTGAATCTTCGCGCCACGGGAGAGGGTTGTGCCCCCATTCTCCAGAAATCGCATTTGGCCCGGATACCAGGCTGCCTCTGACAACCCAGCCTCCGCCGCATCCAGTACCCACAATCACAGCAAATACAGTAGGGAAGCCGGCACCTGCGCCATCGGTAGCTTCCGACAGGGCCAGGCAATCGGCATCGTTGGCGATAACGACAGGCTGCTCAAGGGCGCGTTCTAAATCGCCTTTGAGATCTTTGCCAATCAAGCAGGTGGTATTGGCATTCTTTACCAGTCCAGTCTGATACGAAAGCGCGCCGGGGATACCCAGCCCAAGAGTGTAGGGTTGAGCAAGTTCAGATGCAGCATCATTCACCAGGCTCAGGATGTTGTTAAGGATTGCATCGTAGCAATCGCGGGGGGTAGGTTTACGGCGGCGCAGGAGTTCTTTACCGCTCGGATCTAAAGCGATGATTTCTGTCTTGGTACCACCGAGATCTATGCCAAACTGCAGCATGGCTGTCCTGTCGAGTGAGAATGTCAGGACAGTGTACGATGCTGCTCAGTCGTCGCAATAGTCCTGCATCATTGCGTCGAACATTGCGGACCCTTCGACCAGACGACAGCCGCTGCCGTAAAGACTGGGGTTCAGTTCTCTACTCCAGGCGATCTCAATGCGGCAGGGCGCGGTACGACGTTCGTTGTCCTGCAGGATGTCGACCAGGTCGACATCAAGCGTCTCGCCTTCTTTTAACGCCTGGTAGCTGGATATCATTAAGCCACTCTTTGACCAGTTGACCAGTAACCCGAGGCAGTCGCTGCCTCCTTTGCGGAACACGCTGACGGTGCTTTTCAGTTGCCAGCGTGGCTCCATACGCATTTCTGCAAATGATTGCGCGCTCATGTTCATACTCCTGAAGATGATTCGGGTAAATTTGTTACCATGTGGTCATAAGTTTAGACACTGACAGCGTCTTCGCCGGAGCCCGATAAAGAATGAGCAGTATAGTCACGTTCCTTGACGTTATTCGTCACGGTGAGCCCGAGGGTGGCGAGGTATTTCGTGGCCGCACTGATCACCGCCTGACAGACAACGGCCGTCGTCAGTTTCAGGAAAGGCTGGAGCGAAATCCCGGTGACTGGCAGCGCGTGGTGTCCTCTCCGTTGAGTCGCTGCAGTGAAAGCGCAGAGCGGGTCGCCGGGCAATCCGGTTTAACTTTGCACATCGATGAGCGCTGGGCTGAGATTGATTATGGAGCGTGGGAGAATGTTCCCATTAAAGAGATCATGTCAGCTGAGCAGACCCATGTCCGCCAGCTCTGGGAAGACCCGATGAACTTCTGCGCCCCGGGAGGGGAGCCTGTAGGCAAGTTGCAATCGCGGGTACTGGAAGGATGGCAACATGTTCTTGAACAACATGCTGGCCAGCAAATATTGATCGTGACGCACGGTGGTGTGATGCGGGTACTGGCTCAGCACCTCTTGTCTCTGGCACCGGAAGCGATGAACCGGCTTGGCATTCCATACGCAGGTATGTTGCGCTTGCGCGTGGACACCGACCACGACAACAAACATTGGGTGACCATGATCGGCATGGATGGCGTCGAGCTATGAGCCTGCTTTTCGGTTCAGGGTTTTCTGAACTTAAGCGTCATACGATCGCTTTCGCCAATGGCGAGAAATTCAGCCCGGTTAATGTCGCCACCCCGTAATGTCGGCGGCAAAGACCATACGCCATGAGCATGATTCCGGGTGTCCTTCGGATTGGCGTTGATTTCAGAATGACCATCTGGAACAAAACCTGCGTTAATCGCGAGTTGAGTCACATAGGATTCAGTGACATATCCGGTTTCTACCATCTCTTCGCGGGAAAATGAGTCTGGAGCGCGGTGCTCGACAACCCCTAAAATTCCACCTTGTTTCAACACCCGGTAGGCTTCATCGAAAACCGCCTGTTCCTGGCGGTTACGCATCCAGTTATGCACGTTACGGAACGTCAGCACACGATCTGCTTCTCCGGCTTGGGCAATTGTAAGCTTCTGCGGCGGCGCCAGTTCAGTGACATAAATATTGCCATAAAGCTCAGGTTGCAGCAGGAAGCGCTTATTAAATGCGGCACGGCTTTTCTGGAAAAAACTGATTTCACTGTCAGCCGGGAAATGCGCTGCAATCAACTGACCGTTCTGTTTAAGATACGGTGCCAGTATGGCCGTATACCAGCCGCCACCCGGCCATAACTCAACAACGGTGTGAGAAGGCTCAACCTCAAAGAACATTAGGGTTTCAGCAGGGTGTCTGTACTGATCCCGAGCGAGATCTGCGGCGGAGCGCGTCGGCGCAACCTTAGGTTTTGCATCGGTATCGGCAGAAGTCGTGGTCTGTTTGGTCAGTACTTTCGCCTTGTCGGCCTCTTCCGTCTCGGTAGCCTCTGGTGAGCACGCCGCCAGCAGGGCGGCTGTGATGATGGTTGCGGTCTTACTCAGCAAAACAGTTTTCATCCCTGAACCTCGTAATTACTATTCGGAGCGTGCAATGTCGTGTCCGACTTCCCACGGTGGGGTAGGGCGGACGGATTCAATAACGAATTCTACGAAACTGCGCACCTTCGCAGAAAGGTGGCGGTTGCTTGGATAGAGTGCATGAATCGGGCTGGCTTCGAAAGGCCATTCAGGCAATACCTGAACGAGCGAGCCTGCGCGAATTGCTGGCGCCGCAATTAAAGTCGGCAGCGGAGCAATGCCTGCACCCGACAGTGCCAGGGTGTACAGGCTGGCAAAGTCATTCACCTGAATACGAGCATGCACGTTGTGACTGTGCGTCTGGCCAGACGGTCCACAGAGCTGCCAGCTCGGCCATTGTGAAAGCGTCATCAGCTCGTGCTCACCCAGCGTGTCCGGATGTTTAGGTTCGCCGTGCTTCTTCACATAATCACTGCTGACACAAAGAATTGAACGCACATCACCAAGGTGTCTGCCAATCAGCGAAGAGTCTTCGAGGGTACCGACCCGGAAGGCAACATCAATACCGTCCTGAACCAGATCCAGCTTCTGGTCGCTGAGCACCATATCCACAGTCACCTGAGGATGCTGGTCACAGTAATCTGCTATTAGTCCGGAAAGTACAGTTGAGCCGAACAGAACAGGCGCCGTAATACGAAGAGTGCCCGTTGGCGTGCTCTGCATACGCGTGACCGCGATGTTGGCTTCTTCAATTTCGCCCAGGATGCGTGCGCACTGGTTGTAATAAGCATTACCTGTGTCAGTAAGCCGCAGACTTCGCGTTGTGCGCTGAATCAGGCGTACACCGAGACGTTCTTCGAGTTGAGTAATCTTGCGGCTGACAGTCGATTTGGGGAGGCTCAGATGGCGCGCAGCGCCAGTAAAACTGCCCGCCTCCACAACATGAACGAAGATAGCCATTTCGTTAAGGTCGAATTCTTCGCGTTTACCTATCTGCATGGGCTGAGTGTTCCTTGAGTTTTAACTTTGGACAGTATGGCCATAAAAACAGCAATTGAAAAGATATATGAGACAATTGACTGCATTTTGTATCCAATTTGCATGCTCAGAAGACCATACGAACACCAAAGGAAGCAATCGGAGGCAGGTCGTTGACCTCCTCACGCTCGCTGTAGTCGGCATTCAGGTAACGGTAGCCTACGACGTTTTCCCGGGCATAGAGGTTAATCACCTCAAAGTAGAGGTCCATACTCCAGCGGCTGAACTGGTAGGCACGGTCTGCTCTGAAGTCGAGGCGGTGGTAGGCTGGAAGTCGCTCCGAAAACGGGTCGCCGTAGATAGGATTGAACAGGTCCGGGGTGTCATCGTCCTCTTCAACGCCCTCAAGTGGAGTCACGAGTTGTCCGCTCTCGTAGCGCCATTTCAGGCCGAAGGTCCAGCGGTCATTCCAGCGATAATTGCCGACTGCATTTATGACGATGGGTTTATCGTAGGAGTAGCGAAAGTTCTCATCGGTGATGTCGTTACTCCGCTCGGTGCGAGAGAGTGTCATCGATACCCAGCCATACCAACGGTCGCTGTAATCCGCATTCACCAGGGTTTCTACGCCCCATGATTGACCGCTGCCGTCATTGGTATAGCGCGGCAGAGCGTTATATTCCTCAGTCGTCAGGCCGGGGTAGTTATTTTGCGGGGCGCGTGACACGACAATGTCTGTAATGTCTTTGTAGTAGAGTTCGGACGTCAGGTTGAGGCCGTCTCTGATCTGATACTCGAGGCCTGTTTCGTAGTGTGTCGAACGGGTTTCGTTGATGTCTGGGTTTCCGAATTCCGGCGTGTACTGCCCGGGGTTGCCCGACAAAGCATGGTACTCGCCAAAGCCAAGCGTCCATGTCAGTGGCAGTGCAACCTGAATGCGGCTTTCCAGTCGCGGCTCTGCGTACGTGTTTTCGGTAAATTCATTATAGGAGGCGAGCACGCCGGGGGTCAGCTGCCACCAGGGAAGAATGTTCCACTGGTCAGCCAGATTGGCGTTGAATTCGCGTATTACAAAATTTCCGGAGCCCGTTAATTCCTCCGTCGCCGTAACAAGACGGCAATCGCTGGAGAACTCATCACAGGGTGGTGCGGAAAAGCGACCTTTGTAGTTGATGTTCTGTTCCGAATATTCAGCACCGAACTGAAGTTCATGAGAAAGGGAAACCGGATAAATAAACTGCGAGCGCAGACCGTAACGATTGCTTTTGGCATCAATAAAATTGCCTTGCCCGATACTGAACTCGAAGCTCTCCTCAAGTTGAGA
This sequence comes from Thalassolituus sp., assembly GCF_984348125.1. NCBI lineage: Bacteria > Pseudomonadati > Pseudomonadota > Gammaproteobacteria > Oceanospirillales > Oceanospirillaceae > Thalassolituus > Thalassolituus sp. The sequence goes on along the minus strand of NZ_CFHJLR010000007.1, from coordinate 41,588 downwards.
TATACCGGTTTTCATGCTCAGACCCGAAGAAAAAAAGCGCTCGTAAACAACGCCCTGACTATTAAAGTATTGTTCGGCCTCCAGCCCACCGCTAAGTGCGGGGTCCTGCTGAACAAAATCAGAGTCTTCGGGGAAATCGAAGCCGGCTTTATCCCGGGCACCAATGGCCTGGAAACGAAGCGCAGACACGGAATCCGGTCGGTATTCCCATGCGCCCTGATAGTCGTAAAATTCAGGCACCGTAGTGAATTCGAAATCCTCGTCATCGACCAGGTTTTCGAGATAGTACTGAAACAGGCTCATGCGAGCGCTCAGAAATGCGGCATTGGATTCATTGACGGGAACATCAAACAGAACCCCAGCGCGTAACAAGCTTAAGTCGACGATGGTCTGCTGGTCGTCAAAATAGGGCGAGCGGGAATCTGCGGTGATCACTGCGCCGGTGGCATTATTAAATTCCGGGCCAAAGGCCGCAGGGTAGAGCTCAAAACCTTCGACCAGAGCGTCATTGACGATGCTTGAGCCGTCGTTATGAAAGAGATAACCGACTGGCAGAAAATCGAGGTAGTAGGCGTTATCGTCGGGCGATGATCCGCGCACGGCGGGTGCGGCTTCGCGTCCATTGCCAAAGACGACACCCGGAAGTGCCTCCAAAGCTCTGAGCGGATCATTACCGGCGCCCGGGATTTTTAATAATTTTTCTGTGGTAGGTCGCGGAGATTCGACTTCCTCTCCGGTGGTGGTCACTTTATCCAGCGTGACCTCTGCGTGAAGCTGTACGGCCTGAGCGCTGATGGCAATGATCAGTGGAACTGCAAACGGACGCATCTTCCTTTCCTTTTAGTCGTCGTTTAATCCGGGTAAGTGTATCGGATTTCAGCTTTGATGCCCTCGCCGTCCTTATCTCTGATATTCGTAAGGCCACGGTAGGTCAGGAGTCGCTGAGTTTTTTCATCATAAGTCAGCTCAACTGGCTCAAGAAGCCAGGACAGGAGCCTGGAGCTCAACCGCATTTCGACTGTGAGCTTTCCCTCTTCACGCTGCAGAGGAATCAGACGGAAATTAACCCACTCCAGCCTTGAAGGTACCGCGAACGAAAACCGGACGGTTTTGTCCTTCAGCAACTTTGGCCACTCCGAGCGTACAAACTCATCGAAGCCTGCATCAATGACCGGAGTGTAATCTGGTGACCCGAGTGTCCCTTTATCTGACTCATCAGGTTCACTGTAACTGACACGCCACTTACCATTGCTGTAGGTTACCTCTTCAGAGTAGTCATAGCGTGTGTCGTTGAGGTTAAAGTTGGGTGTGGCCGGATTTTCACCGTATTGATTCTGTTTTTGTGCGAACTCTTCAGTGTTTGGTGTCTGATAGCGGGTCTCACGGGCAACAGGCCGGCCGTCTTTAGTGGTTAACTCGTGATATTCCGTATAAAGAAGTTCGCCGCCCTCCAGACTGAATGCATCACCTCGGTAAGATAGAACCGATTCTTCCGCGGTCAGCAGGCTGGATAAAGAAACTAATAAGGCCGTCGTAAGATACTTAATCACGGCTTTTCCTCTGAGTCGTGGATGATATTTCTGAAGGAAACTGATGCGAATGTGCAAGTGAGGCAATCAGCATCAGGCTGCCCCAGGACGCTGAAATGACCCAAAGGGCGTTGCTGCCAAGGACGATGGCTCCGAACTCCTGACCTGCGTAGTAGCTGATCGGGGCGGATATCGCAGCCAGAGGCACAATGAGCCAGATTCTGGAGAAGATTACGTATAGCGAATGGAATAGCGTCGAAGCAAAGGCGAGCCATAACAGCGCGAGCCAGGCTGGAATAACCGGCATGGAGTAGTTATCAAAGCTGAAAATTCCGAGCTGGTACCAGAGTGTGTCCAGGGCTATACCGCAGAGACTGAGTATCGAAATAAACAGCCATTCTGCTTTGGTCGCGACTTGTCTGTGCCATACCATAAATGCCAGTACGGCAGGGAGGGCCCACAAGCTACCTCCCAGTACACACGCAAACCAGCAAAGCTGGAACCCGACGGCATTAATGATTTTCAGCTTTGATGCAGACATCAGAGATTACCAAGCACCGGTTCACTGCGATTCAGGGGTTTAGCGAACATCAGGTGAACGTCGCCAATAACCCGCTCAGCGAACCCTCCCTCACAATACGCAAAGTAGAAATCCCAGAGGCGAATAAAGTCTTCGCCGTAACCCTTAGCCATGATGGCTTTCTTGTTGGCGAGGAAGCGCTTTCTCCAGGCATCAAGCGTGCGGGCATAGTGGGGCGTAATATCCTCCATGTGTGCCATCTTCATGTCGGTACATTGTGTGAATGAGTTCTGAATAGCGGTCACACAAGGAATAAAACTCCCAGGGAAGATGTAACGCTTAATAAAATCGACGTCTTTTTTCGCTTGCTCATAACGTTGATCTTCAATTGTGATCGCCTGAATCAGGGCGATACCCTCAGGCTTAAGCAGTCTGCTGATTGTCGCGGTGTAGGTATCCAGATATTCCCAGCCCACGGCTTCAATCATCTCGATAGAGACAAGCTTGTCGTACTCACCTTCGAGTGCACGATAGTCTTTTTTGAGGAGGGTAATTTTGTCTTCCAGCCCTTCCGCTTTGACCTTTTCTTCGGCCCAGGCGTACTGCTGTTCTGAAATAGTCGTTGTGGTTACCTTACAGCCGTAATGTTTCGCCGCGTGGATGGCCATGCTTCCCCAGCCGGTACCAATTTCCACCAGGTGATCTGTTGGCTGCAGGTCGAGCTTTTTGCAGATACGGTCCAGTTTATACACTGACGCTTCTTCCATAGTGGCATCTGCACTCGGGAATATACCACTGGAATACATCATGGTCGGATCAAGGAAGAGTTCAAACATATCGTTGCCGAGATCATAGTGTGCAGCGATATTGCGTCGTGAACCTTTTTCAGTGTTGCGGTTGAGTGAGTGCAGCCATTTAAGGGCAAACTTACCCAGATTCGCCAAGCCACTGTCTATCTGATCAACGACGTCTTTATTACGGGACAGAATCCGGATCAGCATCGGGAGATCTGAGCAGGTCCAGTCACCGGTCATGTAGGATTCACCAGCGCCGACGCTGCCGTTCAGTGCAATGCTGCGGTAGGCCTCGCTGTCCAGAATCTCGATGCGTGAGTGCATGTCTGATCCGGCTTTACCGAACTGCAATGTGTTATCACCCTCGACAATTTCCAGAGATCCAGTGTGAAGTTTCTTAAGCGTATCGATCAGCCCATTACGGCAGAAACGATCAATCCAGGGCATATTTTCGGCGGTCACTGTGAGTGTTTTCATAAGTGCTCCTGTCGTGGGGCGATAGATTTTTTATGGTCCTGCTCGGGATCATTGTCAGGGTGATCGTAAAAAGGGCTCTTCTTCAGCCAGAGACGCAACGCATTGCTGTAGATTCCCCAAACCACCTTCATGGTCATAAAGGGGTAGTGAAGTAAAATTCTGCGCATCGTTTTCGATGTCATGGGCTGTCTGTTCATAGTCATCGTGGCATCGAAGTCGAGCCTGCCCTGATTCATCGTCTGCATATGAATCAGGCAGTCGTCCGTCACTTCTGGCATGCTCCAGATATACGTCATATCCAGCGGATTAAATGGCGATACATGAAAAACTTTATTGAACCGATAACGATGGCGCTGGTGGCCATCTGCGTGTTGCAGAGTGTGCTCAGGCTTTATTCCGCGAGGTTTTTCTGTTGGGTCGACTTGCGCGGCAGTTGCATGGCTGGCCGCTCGCTGGCTGAGCAGTGTGTAGTGAAACCGCTCATCCCATGGAGTATTGGTAATCTCAGAAAGAATACCCAGATGTTTGCCATCAGCATCGTAGGCGTAATAGAAGGTCACTGGGTTAATCAGATAACCGAAATAGCGCAGATTGGTCATCATACAGATCTGCTCCGGCTCCATACCTGTTTCGCGCCGGAAGGCTTCACAGACGTGCAGCTTAAGGTTATCCGCTGTTGATTGATGTGGTAGGTCAGGCAGTGAAAAGTAGTCCTCGCGACGAAAGCGCGCAAGAGAAAAGCGGGATTGCCCCCAGAGTGCAGAGCGGTGGAGCACATCGTCCGCCTCATCCAGATTCAGCCACACCATAAAAGCGCGGTAATTCAGGGCGTGTTTAACTGGATGAAAACGCCTGTGACGAACTGTGCCGGTAAATATTGCACTCTGGGTCATGCTCATGGCAGAGGAACTCCCAACGCTTCCGTCACACGCAGAGCACTTTTCACACCGTCCTCGTGGAAACCGTTAAACCAGTAAGCGCCACAAAAATGAGAGTGATTTTTGCCGCTGATTTCACTATGTCTGTGTTGTGCGGCCATACCCTCGAGAGTAAACACCGGATGTGCGTAGCGGAACTGTCGAATAATTTTATCGGGATCAATCGCTTCTGTTTTATTCAGCGTGACACAAAAATCGACCGGTGCGTCATCGAAATTCTGTAAGCGATTCATGTAGTAGGTGACGGCGACCGAATCCTGACTTTCCTCTCCAATATGATAATTCCAGGAGGCCCATGCCAATCGACGCTGGGGCAGAATGGTTTTATCTGTGTGCAGAACGACATCGTTCATCTTGTAGGGAATAGCACCGAGAATATCCTTCTCATCGCTGGTCGCGTCTTTCAGCATTCCCAGTGCCTGATCACTGTGGCAGGCAAAAATCACCTCATCAAAGTGCTCATGCCCCCTGTGGCTGCTGACTATGACTCCGTCTTTAGAGCGGCTGACGCCGTCAATTGGAGTGTTCAGATGAACCTGATCTTCGGGCAGATCTTCGAGTATGCGTGTCACATAACTGCGCGAGCCGTTCGAAATTACCCGCCACTGCGGGCGTTCATCAACACTCAACATGCCATGGTTATTGAAAAAGCGAAGGAAAAAATAGACCGGGAATTGCATCATCATTTCTTCACTGGCTGACCAGACTGCGGCCCCCATAGGAATGATGTATTTTGTTCTGAAAGCTTCGCCGTAGCCTTTCCGCCGCAGGTAACCGCCGAGCGTTTCAGTCTGGTCGACGCTGTCGTTGGCGAGTTCTTCCCGAGTTTCTTTATTGAATTTCAGGATGTCTCGGATCATGCCCCAGAAAGAGGGCTTCAGGATATTTCTGCGTTGAGCGAACAATGTATTAAGGGTATGGCCATTGTACTCCAGCCCGGACTGCTCGCACTTCACGCTGAAGCTCATGTCCGATTCTTCACTTTTAACACCGAGCAAATCCATAAGGCGGATAAAGTTCGGGTACGTCCAGTCGTTGTACACGATAAACCCGGTATTCACTGGCCAGGTGGTGCCGTTAACTTCAACGTCTGTAGTTTGGGTATGACCACCGGCATAGTCATTTGCTTCATAAAGAGAGACATCGTACTTCTCTCTTAATAACCAGGCGCAGGTTAATCCTGCGATACCTGAACCAATGATTGCGACGCGTTTATTCATGAATCAGATTCCTGTTGTTTCATCTGTCGTTTTTCCTGTTGCTGCAGCATTTCATCAGTACGGGACATCTGAGCTGTGATCCTATGGCGAAGAAAAGCGGGCAATTGTCCGATAAACCAGAGAATACGGGTGAAGCCTTTGGGGAAGTGGATATGCCATTGGCGCTTCTCTACACCTTTCACGATCTCTTCCGCCGCTTGCTCAGCGCTGATACGCATTGGCATAGGAAAGTCGTTTACGTCTGTCAGTGGTGTTTTGACGAAGCCCGGACTGACCAGAGATACATCGATATCCATGGCCTGGAGGTCGGCTTTCATACTTTCCAAAAAATGTGCCACTGCGGCTTTGCTCGCGCCATAAGCTTGTGCGCGTGGCATGGCAAGCATAGAGACACTGCTACCAACGCCGACCAGATAGCCTCGTTGGCTTTTTTGTAGCAAAGGCAGGGCAGCGGCGGTGGTATTCACCAGCCCCATCATGTTGGTTTCAAAAACCCGGCGAAACAGAGCAGTATCAAAATCAGTAACATCGACGTACTCACAGGTCCCTGCATTGGCAATCAGGGTGTCGAGCTTCCCATATTTTTTTTCGATGGCAGAGACCGCTCCCCTGAGACTCTCTTCGTCAGTAATGTCAGCGGTTATGACGGTGACATTGGAGTGTCTGTCAGCCAGTGGCCGCAGTTTGTCTTCCGAGCGTGCACTGATAATAAGTGCCTGGCATCGCGGTGCGAGCTCATCTGCTAACGCTTCTCCGATACCCGAGGATGCGCCTGTCAGCCATATCACCTGTTGACTGAGTGGAGGGGCCTGTGTCATGCCATACGCTCCTTCAATTTGTGAATGAGCCAGCCTATGACTGGCAGGTGTTCGTAGAGGAGACTGCCCGCGTCGAAGATATCCTGATGCTGGACAACAAGGCTGCCCTCCCATCGCAGTATGGTGACGCCATCAACGACGATGTCGTGCTTTCCAGCCTTCAACCGTGGGTGGCGATAGCGCATTGTCCAATGGACAGAGCCTGAGTCAGATTCAACCCAGGCTTTGTGAAACTGAAAATCGATGTACGTGATATTTTCGTACAGGCCTTCAAAATATTTCTCCAGTGCATCAATACCCAATATGCGGTGCATAGGATCACTGAAGACGATATCAGGGTGGTAGACCTCTGCGAGGCAACGCCTTAGCTTCTGGGTCCCAGCCGTTTCTGGGCTTAGTGTGTTATAGAGCTTGTAGAAAGCAGCGAGCCGGGAGTCTGTGGTAAGTGCTTCCGCAGTCTCACTCGTTGTGGCTTGATTGTGCGCGTTGTCCATTACGCCCCTCCTTCAGAACATGTGCGGGTACAGGGTTCAGACTGTGCACTATGCCGACCCAACTCATTGCCTTGAGTATCATGTAGGTGATGTCGATCTCCCACCAGTAGAATCCCTGGCGGGCCGATACAGCCCAGCGGTGGTGGTTGTTATGCCAGCCTTCGCCAAGCGTCAGAAGTGCGAGGACGCCGTTATTGCGGCTGCCGTCTTTGGTTTTAAAGCGACGAGAGCCCCAAATATGGCCCAGTGAGTTAATGGTCACTGTCGAGTGAAAAAGAATGACGGTTGAGATGACAAAACCCCAGACCACCATCTGTGCACCGTTGGTATTCATACCCGGCGCAAAAGCCGCCATTAGTTCCCCAGCGATGTACAGGATCACAATCAGCAGTAGTGGTGCAAAGCTGTCAAAACGGTCCAGAAATTTGAGCTCCGGAAAACGCGCAAAATCTTTTATTCGGTGGAGCTGAGTTTTGAAGCTGGCGTCGCAGGTAAACCAACCCATATGACTCCACCAGAATCCACGTTGAACGGGCGAGTGCAGGTCTTCTTCGGTATCTGAGTGCTGATGGTGTGCACGATGATGTGCTGCCCACCAGAGTGGTCCGCGCTGCGCTGACATATTGCCGAGCAAAGCAAATATAAACTGCCAGAAGCGATTGGTTTTATAGCTGCGATGGGCAAAATAGCGGTGGTAAAATGCCGTAATAGCGAACATTCTGAGCCAGAACAGGCCAAGACAGGTCACAAGGGCGACAGTGCTTACGCCAGTCCAGAATGCGGCAAAGCATGCCAGGTGAAGGATCAGAAACGGAATCACCCGAACCCAGTTAAATTGCGTACTGGTCATGGGGGCGTCGTTTCCTGCGTAGGAATCGAACCAGCGGGTGATGTTCAGTAGCCAGGATTTTTTGCGAATGCTCGTCATACCTGTTTTCACCGGGCGTTTGCCTCAGTTCTCCATGCTTTTGAATGTGTCCAGCGCACGTTGCCGCGCTGCTTTATGATCTACGATTGCCTCAGGATAACCGCAGGCTTTTCGGGCCTTGTCATCCGGAAAGTGTCGTGCTTTCGGTGACAGATTGTTCAGCTCTGGCAGGTAGCGGGCAATAAAGTGCCCTTGTTCATCAAACCGTTCAGATTGCGTCACAGGATTAAATATCCGGAAATAGGGAGCACCATCTGCGCCGGTGGAGACGCTCCACTGCCAGCCGCCATTGTTCGACGCGAGGTCAGCATCGACCAGATGCTGGCTGAAAAACTTCTCGCCCCTGTGCCAGTCAATCAGCAGGTGCTTAGTCAGGAACATCGCTGTCACCATACGCAGTCGGTTGTGCATCCAGCCCTGTTCCAGAAGCTGCTTCATCGCTGCATCTACGATAGGGTAGCCCGTCTCACCGTTACACCAGCGCTCGAAATCTCCAGAGCTGTCTCTCCATGGAATATTCTCGTAATCCGGGCGGAAAGCACGGTGCTTACATAGCTCAGGATAGGCCACAATCAGGTGTCGGTAGAATTCACGCCATACGAGTTCATTAATCCAGTTGTCGAGACCAGTCTCTCCACCACTGAGTAAACACCCGTTACGCTGCCAGGCGGTGTAGATACACTGACGTGGCGACAGCACTCCAAGAGCAAGATAGAAAGAGAGGCGACTGGTCGCATCTAATTCCGGAATATCGCGCTGTTCGTGATATTGAAGACCATCTTTATCCAGAAACTCTTTGAGTTGTTCGTGTGCGGCGTCTTCACTTGGGTCCCACAGGGCGTCATTGTTGTAGTCCGGCGTCCAGCTTTTCTCCGCCCAGTGGTCACGTATGTCGTGGCTGATGGTGCGCATGTCCTGTTGTTGCGGAGCCGCAGACGGTGATTCTATGTAGTCTTTCTTCAGGCGCAGCCAGGCTTTGCGGAAAGGCGAATACACACGATATGGGTCATTATTCTGGGTTTTCAGATCACCCGGAGGAACGATGCACTGATCATGGAATTTATTCACCTGCACATCACTCGCTTTGCACCACTGACCCAGCTCTATATCCCGATGGCGCTCATTAACTTCGTATTCGAGGTTGTAGTTCAGCTCTGAGACATCGTAGGTTCTGATAATGTGCTGCAGTGCCTCGCTGGCTTCCGCAAAAGTATCTTTCTCTACAATGAGCAGCGGGATACCCAATTCATCGAGCGATTCCCGGAGGTTACAGGCAGCCTGTTTCATCAGGTTCGTTCTGCGATCTCCCAGATCGTGCTGCTGCCACTGCTTTTCTGTCGCAAAGTAAATAGCCAGCGTTGCTTCCTCGTCATCTCGGCGGCTGTGCATCAGTGCAGGATTGTCGAGCACACGTAAGTCGGTTCTGAACCACATGAGGCGGGTCATGAGCGGCCTCCGGCGTGTTGGATGAATGTCTGTATCTGCTTACTCATGGGTTGTTGCAGTGCCTGTGCTTCGTCTGTGTCGTCGGGGATGGCGCCCGAAAAGTAAACCGGAATCCGGCATTTCTCTGAAAGGCTTTGCCATAAAGCCTGTTCGTCATGACCCGTCGGGTGAACGTGTGCCCACACCCAGGAGAAATCCAGCATGTCTGACACTATACGTATGTCATCCGGATTCAGATTCACGCCAAAGTACTCAAGTCGGAATCCGGCGGCTCCCAGGGCATAAGATGCGGCAAGAAGATGGAGTTCTGCCTGTTCGTGGTTAGTGCACATAAGCAGCCCCGGGCCTTCCGCATGCTTTTGTTGGAGCTGTATCAGTTGTGCGAGTTTGCGCTGCAGCAAATGGGTATAGGCGTTGAGGATCAGAGTGCCGTTGCTGTCTTGTTGAAGTTCAGTAATAACAGGGACTAGACAGCGTTCGTAATAAACGGCCATCGGATAACTTGCCAGACCGTTACTCCATTCATCATCCAGCGCCCGGGAATTAAGATCACGGGCAGCGGCCAGCTGCCGTTTTTTAATGTCGTCCCACTCATCAGATGGCGACGATGGATGGGCCGGCGGCTCGTTGAGTAATAGCTTTACCTGACGAATTGGGTAACCCTGATCAAGCCAGTACAGGATCGACTTCACCTGAGTGACATGATCGTCGGTGTAATAGCGGTGACCTTTAGCCGTTCGCAAAGGCTGAATGATGCCGTAGCGGCGCTCCCATGCCCTGAGGGTGACTGGGTTGACCCCGGTCAGGCGTGCAAATTCACGTATCGGATAGCCTGCGCACTCTGCCATATTCACAGCGTATTCCTCAGCCCCAATTCATAAGGATGCGGATTCAGATAAACCTGCTGTCGTGCGTAGGCGTTCGCTTCCTGGTGGTGATTAAGGTGATGCTTAAGCAAGGTAAGTGGCACAACCAATGGAATAATTCCGCGACGATATTCCAGAATAATCCTCGCCAGCTCTTCTTTGTCTGCTGCACTGATTAGATTTTTCAGATACCCCTGCAGGTGCATCAGGGTATTGGTGTGAGTTTTGCGGCTCGCTGGTTTAGCCAGTGCTGTCATAAGGAGAGTGAAATATTCATCAGCAATCTCCTTTATGTCTCCAGAGAGGTCGCTAAGAAGCCGCCCGGTCTCTTTGTACATCACGGTACTGTGAGCCATGATCAAATACTTATAGCGTGAATGAAAATCGATCAGGCGCGCGGGAGTGACCGTTGTTTGAGTAAACAGCTGCCAATCGCGATAGGTGAAGACGCGGACCATGAAGTTCTCACGTAACGCTGCATCGTTTAAGCGTCCAGCTTCCTCGATGGGCAGAAGTGGGTTCAGGCGAGCGAATTCACCGGCGAAGATACCTGACGCTTTACCTTCAGGGTGACCATTTCTCAGGTAGCGCTTTACACCGAACAACCCGCAGCTCGGACTCTTCTGCATAAATATAAAGCCGCAGAGATCTTGATTGAGAGCACTGACCTTCACGGCCTCCGAACGGAGGTCGTCAGTGACATCGATTTCAGGTGAGTCAACGCCCACAGCTCGGACACTCTCGTCTGCAGGCGTGTCACTGACCAGACGAATAGGCTCGCGAGGTGTGCCCATGCCGATCGCCACTTCAGGGCACATCGGGCGGAGGTTGAAATATTCGCTCAGAACGTCGGTGCAGAAGCGTGATCGCTTGTGACTACCATTGAAGCGCACAGCTTGACCAGTGAGGCAGGCACTGATGCCTACGGGGATTTTATCGTCGGATGAATAAACCATGTACAACTCCTGAGAGTTATTTGTATAAGTCCATTCTGCGCTGGGTTTCTTGTACAAGTCAATAAAAATTGTACAAGAAATCTAATTTTTGTATAACTTGAACTGCAGAGAGGTCAGCAGCCTGGTGTATTGCAGCGCTATAGCGCTGCAACATATACGCAATTACAGGTAGAGGATCATTCAGAAGAGGCCGGATCTGAGTTGACCTGCCTTATTACGATATTGCGAAGAGCATCTGTCACTTCTGGCTCAAGACCAACGGGAGGGTGCAGCTCAATGGTGACCTCCAGTCCTTGTTCGGTGAGGGTGGTCTGCAGAGCTTCGATCTGGCCGGGCACGTCCTTTCTAAGGTGGCGTCCGGCAGCGAAAAATAACGGCATGATATCAATGTGGCCGAAGCCTTCTTCAGCAAGCTTGATGATCTGTCCTTCCATGGAAGGTTCTGCGAGCTCCATGTAAGAAAGCTCTACCCGTTCACCTTGCAGGCCTTTGCGTATATTCGCCAGAAGGTCAGAGAAAGGCGCGAGCCAGTTAGCGTCGCTACTGCCATGAGCCAGCAGCAGGGTAGCGGTTTTAGAATCCCTCATGGTTTGTTTCCCGTAATAATGTTCGCGGCGGCACGACCGCTGAGCCAAGCGCCTTCGACAGAAGGTTTGTGACACCAGTCGCCACATAACGTGAGATTATGTCGTTCGTCACGCAGGGCGCCAAGCCCCGGCGCATTGCTGGGTAATGAATATAGCCAGCGATGTAGCCAGATATCAGTCGGAATAGCAGAGCAGCCCGTCGCAATTGCGAAGGCTTCTTCCAGTTCTTTCTGAACTTCCTCGCGCGGGGCATCTTTTTTACGTTCGCTCCACTCGTGATTCGCCTGAATGACCCAGGTCTCGCGAGCGTCACGGCCGGGCTTGCTGTTGTTTCTGGCTATCCATGAAATAGGACCTGACTTCACAAAGGCAGCATCGAAAGCACAATCCAGTGGTTCGTCGAATCCATACAGGAGTGTCCAGCAAGGCAGCATATGAACACTGTCTACCTGCCCAATGAGCGGTGATTCTGCTGGCAGGAGTGGCAGGGCCTGTTGTGGTGGCGTGTTGATAATGAGCTCATCGAACGGTCCAAATTCTGAACCATCTTCAGCGACCAGTGACCAGTTGAGTTGGTCGCTATTAAACCGGGACTCGACAATGCGTGTTTGCGTGATGAAATCATCCGCCGACTCTAGCAGCTTCCGGCTGAGACCCGTCATACGGGGCATGCCGACATAGCGGTCAACATCATCCGGCGAGGCCGTTCTTTGCGTACCGTTGATAGACCAGGGAGTAACATCCCAGTGTGCGATCCAGCCATCGGCTTCCCACGCCTTCAGCTGAGCCTTGAACTCTTGAGTGTGCGCGCGCATGAACTGAGCGCCCATGTCCCAACTGGATGCTCCGGATTTTTTGCTCGAGAGACGGCCGCCTGAACCTCGCGACTTGTCAAAAACAGTCACAGAGCAGTCTTGCTGCTTCAGTGCCTGGAGTGCGGTCAGTCCAGCAACGCCTGCGCCTATGATGGCGATCTTCTTCATAACTCTGATCCTGGGTAGCCCATTTAGTCTGCGATCCAAAGATGTAACCCCGAGACCTCTAGGTTATACAAGACAATCTGGGGTAAGCACTTAGTCATTGTGGCGGTATTTTATCTGTTGTACAAATTTATTCTATTGTGTATAACTACCGTATAACTATTGAATGTTGAGGAAATACCATGACTTATCGTGCTCCACTCCGTGAAATGCAGTTTGTACTTTACGAGGTACTGAACGGCGACACTGTCTTGCCAGAACTTCCGGGATGCGAGGATGCAACGCGAGAAATTATGGATGCGATGCTGACTGAGGGTGCCAAGCTGGCAGAGAACGTGTTAGCTCCGCTGAATACGTCTGGTGATCGCGAGGGTTGCCACTACGATACCGAGACCAAAGCGGTCAAAACCCCAGAGGGCTTCCCCGATGCTTATCGCCAGTTCGCTGAAGCTGGTTGGACAGCGCTCGCGGGTCCAGTGGAATACGGCGGTCAGGGGCTACCACACACACTTAACACCTTGGCAGAAGAAATGGTTTGCTCAGCAAACCTGTCTCTTGGCATGTATCCAGGCCTGACGCACGGTGCAGTAAACGCTCTGACCAGCTACGGATCTGACGAGTTGAAAGAGAAGTATCTGCCAAAACTGATCAGCGGTGAGTGGTCGGGCACCATGTGTCTGACTGAGCCACAGTGCGGTACTGACCTCGGTCTGATTCGCACTAAGGCCGACCCTCAGGCGGACGGTTCCTACGCGATCACAGGTAACAAAATCTGGATTACAGGTGGTGAACACGACCTCGTGGACAACATCGTTCACCTGGTGCTGGCCAAGCTGCCTGATGCACCGGGTGGCTCTAAAGGCATTTCTTTGTTCCTGGTGCCTAAATTCCTGGACGACGGCTCACGCAACCCTGCGTTCTGCGGTGGCCTTGAGCATAAGATGGGTATCAAAGCATCCGCGACATGTGTGATGAACTTCGAAGGTGCTAAAGGCTGGCTGATCGGCGAGCCACACAAGGGCTTGCAGGCTATGTTCGTGATGATGAACAGCGCGCGCCTGATGGTGGGTCTCCAGGGGCTGGGCATTGCTGAGGCGGCTTATCAGGTATCACGTGATTTCGCCAAAGAGCGTCTGCAGTCTCGCTCTCTTGCCGGCCCACAAGCACCGGAGAAAGCGGCAGATCCGATTATTGTTCACCCTGATGTGCGTCGTATGTTATTGCGTCAGAAAGCCACCATTGAGGGCGGCCGAGCACTGGCTTACTTCACTTCGATGCAGCTTGATATCGCACACAAAGCGGCTACTGAAGAAGAGCGCCAGCAGGCAGATGATATGGTGCAGCTGCTCACACCTATCGTTAAAGCGTTCCTGACGGATGAAGGTTTCTTCTGCGCAAACGATGGCTTGCAGCTTATGGGGGGCTCTGGTTTCACTCAGGATTGGCCAGTAGAGCAGTTCGTACGTGATTCGCGCATTACCCGTATCTACGAGGGCACCAACGGTATCCAGGCACTCGACCTTGTAGGCCGTAAGCTAGGTCATGCCGGTGGCCGTGCAGTGAAGAGCTTCTTCGCTATGCTGGATAACTACATCAAAACTGAAGGTGGCGTACCCTTCGGCGATGAGTTGAAAGCAGCAACGGGTCGCCTGCAGAAAGCAACAATGTGGCTGATGCAGAACGGTATGGGTGACCGCGAGCAGGCAGGTTCTGCTGCAACGCCGTACCTGCGCCTGTTTGCACTCACGGCGATTGCTTATTTCTGGAGCCGTATGGTGGCAACCGCAGAGCAGGCACTCGCAGACGGGTCGACCGAGACCGATTTCTATGGCGCTAAGAAAGAGACTGCTGCTTTCTACATGCATAAGCTACTACCGCAGACTTTGTCATTGCTGGCTGAAATCGAAACGGGTAAAGACAGCCTGATGGGTATGACCGCTGATCAATTCTGATTAGCGAAACCGGTAAACCAGGTGGCCACCGAGGCCAGGAGGATAGAGCCATGAGCAAACACATCCTGATCACAGGCGGTACCGGGTTTATCGGTTCAAAGCTTGTACCCCACTGGGTATCGCACGGGCACAGGATCACTGTTCTGTCCCGTGACCCCGCGAGAGGTAAAAGGCTTCTCGGCGATGAGGTAAGTTTTGTCAAAGACTTCTCTGAGGTGACTGACAAAATAGATTGGTTGGTCAATCTGGCCGGCGAGGGAATTGCGGACAAGCGTTGGAGTGAGTCCCGTAAAGCCGAGCTCAGGGCCAGCCGCGTAACATTAACCGAAAGTCTTGTACGTTGGGCGAAGTCTTCAGGGCAGCATTTTGAGTTGGTGTTGTCCGGTTCTGCGGTTGGCTATTACGGCAGCGTTCCGGGCTCCACACCGTCGTTTAACGAGTCATCTGCGCCTGGCACCGGGTTCTCAGCCAATCTCTGCATCGAATGGGAGCAGGCTGCCGATGCTCTTCAGGAGATCTCTGAGCGTGTCGTTTGGTTGCGCACCGGCATTGTATTGGGTCAGCACGGCGGCATGCTGAAAAGGATGTGGTTGCCCTTCAGTCTGGGGTTGGGCGGTGTTATCGGGTCCGGTGATCAGGTGATCTCCTGGATTCACAGGGATGACTACATCCGTGCACTGGATTTCATCACTAAGCATTCTTTGAGTGGTGCAGTGAATATGACGGCTCCGTATCCCGCGACCAATCGCGAATTCACTCGCACGCTCGGCAACGTCTTGCATCGCCCGACACTATTTCTCATGCCAGCCTTTGCTGCGGGCATGGTGTTCGGTGAAATGTCTGAGTTGTTGTTGCAGGGGCAAAAAGTCTTACCAACGGCACTGTTAACCAGTGGATTTACCTTTCAGTACCCCAATTTAAGCCAGGCGTTAGAGGTCATCGCGGCTGAGTGGTAATCTCACCCGCGTAACGGGGTGTGAATCAGAACGGATAATTGACACCTGTCATAGGTAGCATTCCTACCTTTACTTTCCCATTTGTTCTCTTCATTCATGCTGAAAACACGGAAAAATGACACCCGGAAGTTTCGTGTAGTTTTCTGTTATCCGCGATGGAAAAGGCGCCCGTCGCCAGCTAAACCTAAGACTGTACACAGACAGAACTGCTACAGGTAATAAGCATCATGAGCATCAGCCGTCAGACACTCGATCAGTACCTTTTTGAATTCGATCAGAGTTATCAGGTGAGTTACGTAAACTTTTCACGCGCATCGGATCTTGCAGATGCTCAGCTGATTCTCACATTAGAACGGGGTTGTGAACGTAAGACGTTTGCTTTTTCCCAGCCGCATTTTAACGATGTCGATAAAAACCTCGTTGCGAGTAAGGGCTTGTATATCGCAGCGATCAAGAGTTCACCTCTGGCGCCGAACCGGGTCGAGGTGGGAGATATCGATGGTGGATTCGCTTACTTCACCGCGAAGAACGTAAAGAACATCACCCCAATGGCATGAAGCCGGGGTTAAGTTGGCCATGCCACAGCACCAGAAAGCAGCCCTCGGGCTGCTTTTTTTGTGCCTCTGATTTGAGCTCCCTCAAGGGTAACTCTCTGTCCCACCAAGATTGTTGATGAAGTGACTTTTACGACTCAGTAGACTGTTTTACCCTGTGCGGAGACACAGGAGATTCTGCATGACCGATGATATTTTTTATGCCGCCGCTTGGGGCGTCCTTGCTCTGTTGGCGCTTTTTCTGGGTGGGCTTCTGCTCGGTACGCTCTGGTTTCTCTGGGCCTATGTCTCGGATCGCCTTCAGACTCAGCACACGGTGCGACGGAACTTTCCGGTCATCGGACGCTTTCGTTACCTGTTCGAGCACCTGGGCGAGTTCTTTCGACAGTATTTTTTCGCCATGGACCGCGAAGAAATGCCGTTTAACCGGGCAGATCGTAGCTGGGTGTATCGTGCAGCTAAGAATCTGAGTACAACGGTCGCTTTTGGCTCGACCCGGCGCCTTGATACCGCCGGTACCGTGATGTTCGTCAACAGTCCATTTCCTTCATTAAGCAAAGACCTGAGCGAGTCTCAGGTACTCACCATAGGTAAAAACTGTCGTAACCCATACAGCACCAGCGCGCTGATAAATATCTCTGGTATGAGCTACGGCGCATTGTCTAAACCTGCGGTACAAGCGCTGTCACGGGGCGCGAAGAAAGCGGGCTGCTGGATGAACACCGGTGAGGGTGGCTTATCGCCGTATCACCTCGAAGGCGATTGCGACATCGTATTTCAGATTGGCACCGCGAAGTACGGAGTACGGAAAGAAGATGGCTCGCTGGACGACGAAAAGCTGATAGAAATCGCACATCGTCCTCAGGTGAAAATGTTTGAAATCAAACTGAGCCAGGGGGCCAAGCCCGGAAAAGGCGGTATCCTGCCCGGCGCCAAAGTCGGAGAAGAGATTGCAGCGATCCGACATATCCCGGTAGGGGAAGACTCAATCAGTCCTAATGGCCAGCCGGAAGTCCGCTCAGTCAGTGATCTGCTCGATATGATTAACCATGTGCGCGACATTACGGGTAAGCCTACCGGGTTTAAAGTCGTACTGGGGGGCAATGATTGGATAAGGGACCTGTGTCGCGAGATCCATCTGCGCGGCAAAGACAGTGCGCCCGACTTCATTACTTTAGATGGCGCTGAGGGTGGTACCGGCGCGGCACCGCAATCGTTAATCGATTACATGGGGCTACCGCTGGCTCAGGCGCTCCCTATGCTTGTGGATACCCTTGATGAATTCGAATTACGTCCACGGATAAAAGTTATAGCCTCAGGCAAACTGATCACGCCCGACCGGGTGGCCTGGGCAATCTGTGTCGGCGCAGACTTTGTTACGTCGGCACGCGGCTTTATGTTCGCCCTAGGCTGTATTCAGGCTCTGCAGTGCAACAAAAACACCTGTCCGACTGGCATTACAACCCACGACCCCAGGCTGCAGCGTGGTCTGGTTCCAACAGACAAGGCGGAGCGAGTCGCTCACTTTGTCCGTACTCTTGTTAACGAAGTCGGTGTTATCGCACACAGCTGCGGTGTTGAAGACCCGCGTCAGTTACAGCGGCATCATGCGCGTATGGTGCAGCCGAATGGCGAAGCAAGGTTGTTATCAGAGTTATACGGGAAGGAAGGCTTCCACCCACCTACCGAAGGCGCTGCCGAGGCCTCCTGAAAGTATCTCCTCTCCGCGGCAGGGTAAGGCTGCCGCTTGTCCACAACCTGACTTTCGTATAACCCGTATGGATACGCAAACATTTATCTATAAGCTCTGACTTATACTTATAATAAAAAACTATACAGATTAGCTGTTCAGCGTTCGTTGTATCATAGGCACATATTAAGACAGTCAGGGCCACAAGCCCGGCAGTCACTGCGCACACCCGCGCTAATCGGACAATATGATCTTCGCCTACTGGAGAAATCAAGATGGCAACGAATAAAGTAGATGCACTGCTCGTGGGCAGTGGCGTAATGAGCACAACACTGGCGACATTACTAAAGAAACTGGATTCTTCGTTGAATATCCTGATGGTAGAGCGCCTGGATCAGGTTGCAGCCGAAAGCACAGACGGCTGGAACAATGCCGGTACGGGTCATGCAGGCTACTGCGAACTCAACTACACACCTCAGAGTGCCGATGGCGACGTTGCAATCGAACGCGCGCTCACTATCAATGCCAATTACGAGATTTCACAGCAGCTGTGGTCATCTCTGGTGGAGTCTGGCGATCTGCCGTCACCTGATCAATTTATTAATTCAACGCCGCATATCAGCTTTGTCTGGGGCAAAGAGAACGTTGAGTTTCTGCGCAAGCGCTACGAAAAGCTGAAAGACCATCACCTGTTTGCTGACATTGAGTACAGCGAAGATACTCAGACACTGACTGAGTGGATGCCACTCGTTATGGATGAGCGCGTTGACGGAGAACCTGTTGCGGCGACACGCGTTGCTTACGGTGCTGACGTTGATTTCGGTTCTCTTACCCGCAACATGGTTACCAACTTAGAAAAGAAAAATGGTTTTGACCTGCGTCTTGGCCATGAAGTTACCGCTCTGAAAAAGAACGGCGGCAACAACTGGCACGTTACTATCAAAAATCGCAGCACAGGTAAGAAAGAAGCGATCACGGCAGGATTTGTATTCCTGGGCGCTGGTGGTGGTGCATTACCTCTGCTGCAGAAATCAGACATTCCTGAAAGTAAAGGCTACGGCGGTTTCCCGGTATCAGGGCAGTGGCTGGTATGCCAGAACGAAGATGTAATTAAACAGCATCATGCCAAGGTGTACGGCAAAGCAGCCATTGGAGCACCTCCTATGTCGGTGCCACACCTCGACACACGTATCATTAATGGCAAACCTGCATTGTTGTTCGGGCCATATGCTGGGTTCACAACGCAATTTCTTAAGGCAGGATCACGTCTAGATCTGTTAAAATCCGTCAGCGCTAATAATCTGAAACCCATGATCGACGTAGGCCTGAATAACATGGATCTGACCCGCTATCTGATTAGCGAGGTAATGCAGTCACACAAAGACCGTGTTGCAACACTCCAACAATACCTGCCTTCTGCTAAAGCAGAGGACTGGACGCTGGCACATGCTGGTCAGCGCGTGCAGATTATTAAGAAAGATGAAAAAGGCCGCGGCAAGCTTGAGTTCGGCACCGAACTGGTTGCTGCTGAAGACGGTACTCTGGCTGCGTTACTGGGTGCATCTCCGGGTGCATCCGTGGCTGCCCAGGCTATGATCGAAGTATTAGAGCGCTGTTTCCGTATGCGTATGGACGGTGGTTGGAAATCAAAACTGAAGGCTCTGGTGCCTTCTTACGGTGAATCTTTGGTAGATAACGCACATCTGCTGCAGGATATTCGTCGTCATACTCTGACTACTCTGGGGTTGCAGGCAGTCGCCGGCAAGGAGACCTCAGGCGAAACTCACCACCAGGAACGACAGGAGCAACGCCGTTCCTTTGGCTGACAGACGTTTCATGTAGTTAATTCCATATTTACAAAAAAGCCGCTTATGCAGTCAGTAACCTGACCGCAGGCGGCTCTTGTTTGTTTTAAAAACTTCAGACTTTAAATTTAAATTAACAGGAGTACTAACCATGCTGATTGGTGTACCTAAGGAAATTTATCCTGGGGAAGCCCGGGTTGCCATTATACCTTCGGGTATACAGGCACTACTGGACAAAGGCTTTTCAGTCGTTGTTCAGGAGGGTGCAGGCGATGGCGCACACTTTGGTGACGAAGAATATCGTGCATGCGGTGCAAGCATTGCCCCGTCTGCAGAGTCTCTTTATGAGCAAGCCGATATTATTCTGAAAGTGCGCAACCCTCAGGAAGAAGAGCTGCCTCTGCTGAAAGAAAACAGCACGCTGATCTGCCTGATGGACGCCTGGTTTAATCTGCCAATGGTAGAAAAGCTGGCGGCACAGAAAGTACGCTCTTTCGCTCTGGAATTTATTCCACGTACAACCCGTGCACAGTCTATGGACGTACTCAGCTCGATGGGTGCAATCAGCGGTTACCGTTCTGTACTGACCGGCGCTATGGCTCTGCCTCAGTATTTCCCGATGCTGATGACTGCAGCGGGCACCATCCACCCGGCTAAAGTATTCATCATCGGTGCAGGTGTTGCCGGTCTGATGGCTATTTCTACTGCCCGTCGTCTGGGTGCTGTTGTAGAAGCGTACGATACGCGTGCCGAAGTACGTGAGCAGGTTGAATCTCTGGGCGCTAAATTCGTTGAATTCGACCTTGAAACGGAAGAAGGCAATAGCTCTGGTTACGCTAGCGAGAAATCAGAAGAATTTTATCGTAAGCAGCGTGAGCAGATGACCACCAAGATCTCTCAGGCAGATCTGGTAATTACGACCGCTGCTATTCCAGGTAAGCCATCTCCTCGTCTGATCACCAAAGACATGCTGCACTACATGAAAAAAGGTTCAGTGATTGTCGATCTGGCAGCAGAGCGTGGCGGGAACGTCGAAGGCACTGTGGCGAACGACAAAGTATACCTCGATGGCGTGACGATCATCGGTTATACCGACCACCCGGGTCGTGTTCCTGTGCATGCTTCCCAGCTTCTGACCAAAAACATTTCTACCTTCCTGCTGAACATGGCGGACGAAGGTGAACTGTCTGTAAATATGGAAGACGATATCGTCGCGGCTACCCTGGTAACCGAAGACGGTGAAGTAAAACACGAAGGGCTCAGTGCTCAACTGGCTGGTAACGCGTAAGGAGTAGTCTTATGGAAATGTTTATCCTGAGCCTCACGATTTTTGTGCTGGCTGTATTCGTTGGTGTGGAAGTGATTAACAAAGTACCGCCAACTCTGCACACGCCGCTTATGAGTGGTACTAACGCTATTTCGGGCATTGTTGTTGTGGGTGCCATCATCAGTTCTGGCGGCAGCGAGCACACGACGGTCCTGTCGACGGTTCTGGGTGTTGCAGCGATCGCGCTGGCGACCATCAATATTGTGGCGGGCTTTATGGTTACCGACCGCATGCTCAACATGTTTAAAAAGAAGTAAGGGGCGATTAATTCATGGAAACTGTAATTAACATCGGTTATCTGGTCGCCGCCGTACTCTTTATTCTCGGCATTAAAGGCATGACCAAGCCAAAGACAGCGGTTCGTGGTAACCAGATGTCGGCAACGGGTATGCTGGTGGCGATTATTGCTGCGCTGCTCGACAATAACGTTGTCAGCTACGAATACATCATTATTGGTGTGCTGATCGGCGGTGCAATCGGTGCGTTTATCGCCAAGAAAGTCGCAATGACAGACATGCCTGAACTGGTTGCTGCATTGAACGGTATCGGTGGTGGTGCATCCCTGTTGGTGGCATCGGCTAACTACCTTGAAAGCCAGAAGCTGGCTGAGATGGGTCAGTTTGTTCCTACGTACGATTGGTCTATCGCCGTTATTCTGTCGATTCTGATCGGTGCTGTGACTCTGACCGGTTCTTTTATCGCGGTTGGTAAGCTAAAAGGAAAAATCGGCGACGCTAAGCAGGTCCGCCTGTTCAAGTGGATTGTAAAACTGAGCCTGGCAGCTCTGCTGGCGGGTGCAGCTTACTTTGCTGCGGTCGATCCTGTTAACTCTGATCTGCTGATCGCGGGTCTGATTGTTCTGTGTCTGATTCTGGGTATCTGTCTGGTAATGCCAATTGGTGGCGCTGACATGCCGGTAGTGGTTGCACTGCTGAACTCATACTCAGGTCTGGCGGGTGCGGCTGCGGGTTTCGTGCTGGGCAACAATGGCCTGATCATTACCGGTTCTCTGGTAGGCGCATCCGGTATCATCCTCACCAGCATCATGTGTAAAGCAATGAACCGCTCACTGACGAACGTTCTGTTCGGTGGCTCTATGTCTGAAAGCTCAGGCGTAAGCCGTTCAGAAAACGATGCTTTCTACGAAGGCAAAGTGAAGTTCTCTTCCGCTGACGAACTGGCGATGCTGCTTGATGGCGCTCAGAACGTTGTATTTGTTCCGGGTTACGGTTTGGCGGTTGCACAAGCTCAGCACGCGACACGTGAACTGGCTGGTATGCTGGAGAAGCAGGGTGCGAAAGTTAAATACGCAATTCACCCGGTTGCCGGTCGTATGCCGGGCCACATGAACGTACTGCTGGCGGAAGCGGAAGTACCGTACGATCAGCTGGTAGAAATGGACGCGATCAACCCTGAATTCTCGCAGACTGATGTTGCGATTGTTCTGGGTGCGAACGACGTTGTTAACCCAGCGGCTGCAGAAGATCCGAATTCACCTATCTTCGGTATGCCAATTCTTGATGTACACCATGCTAAGACTGTCGTTGTTGTTAAACGTGGTCTGTCACCTGGCTTTGCAGGTATTCCTAACGAACTCTTCATCCGTGATAACTCACTCATGGTGGCAGGCGATGCTAAGAAGGTTCTGCAGGATACAATTTCGGCGTTGAAGGACCTGTAAAGTTCGCTGTTTAAAACAACGTCATTTGGCCCGCATCGCGGGCCTTTTTTTTGCCTGTCATTCGTCGGCTTGAATTACGCTTTCGCGAGCCATGCTTTTCACCGATTAGCTGAGCAGTGGTAAAGAATTCAGAGTCACGAACGGATTTCAGGTCGGCTCTGGCTCGTCGGGTTGCCGCGGCGAAGTCGACCAGAGGAGCAGGGTAGTCTTCGCCAATAATACAGTGTGAATTTTCCTGAATTGCTCGTGGCATTAACCAGGGCTCGAAGATCCATTGATCTGAGACATGCTGTAATTCGGGCACCCAACGACGTACAAACAGACCTTTGGCATCCAGTCGTTGCGCCTGAAGGATAGGGTTGTACATGCGCGGAATATTAATCCCGGTAGTCCCTGCCTGCATCTGCACCTGCGGATAGTGAATGCCCGGCTCATAATCGGTAAACAGAGATGCCAGATAGCGCGACACAGGTTGCCAGGGCAGAGCTAGGGGGTAGGATGCGATCGAAATCAGCATGGCACGCATGCGGAAGTTTACCCAGCCGTTGGCAATTAAGTAGCGCATGGAGGCATCGACCATCGGCCAGCCAGTGTTGCCTGTTTTCCAGGCCTCGAATTTTTCCTCATCGAAAGGGCGGTTGAGCTGCTCTGTCAGTGGATGAAGATTCTGAATTTCCATATCCGGCTGATCTTCGAGCTTCTGAATAAAATGGCAGTGCCACCACAGCCGGGATTCAAATGCCGACAGACTCGCCTTCCAACGCCCTTCCGCTGCTCGCCGCCGGTTTCGAACCGCCTGCACAAGCTCGCGCATACCGATGCAACCCACTGCCAGATAAGGGCTTAACCGTGAGCAGCCATTTTCTGCTGTTAATGGAGAGCTGATTGAGCCACGGTAGTATTCGCCGCGTTGGTTCAGAAAGTCCGAGAGTATTTTTACACCTTCTTCACGCCCTCCTTTTTGCGGCTGCTGCACAGAAGGCAGCTGGCAGGAAATACGCTCTGGAAGTTGTTCGGGTTTCAGAAAATTCTCGTTTCGATCAAGGGTCAGGAAATTAATGTGATCGGGTATTGGATATTGCGTCTGCGTCATCCATTGATTCCAGTGGGATGCCCAGTCATCGCGATTACGGTTAGGCCGTCGCACGCCGTTCTGCGGGTATTCTGTCCACGGAATATTGGATTTCTTAAGTAGCTTTTTTAATTTCAGATCACGTGAGAAAGTCCAGAGATTGCCAGTTTCTTCATGGCTGTGAATCCCCTGAATGTTCAGAACTTCTGTCAGCTTATTAAAACGAAGCACCGCATCTCCGCTCATACAGATGAGTTCGCCACCGAGCCTTTTCAGTTGTTGATTCAGATCGATCAGGGCTTCCCGTGTGAATGCCCACTGGCGTTGACTGGTGTCATCCAATTGCCAGTAATCAGGCTCAAAAATATAGAGTGCCAGTACCGTTCCCGATTGCGCAGCGTGCCAGAGTGCAGAGTGATCCTGTAAGCGCAGGTCACGCTTAAACCATACTATTTGCGTCATGATTTAATATCAAAAGCCGGTACGGTAACGACGGGCGGAGGGAAGGACGCGAGAAGTTTTCTTCCTGCCTGATGATCAAGAACGTCCTGCAGACTATTCTCTTCTATTTCCGGGCACCACCGCCTGATATGACTGAGTTCTGGATCATATTGATGAAGCTGTTTGTTCAGGTTGAACTCACGAACGGGTCTTGGGTCGTGACCGACACCTGCAAGGTAGGCCCAATTTCCATAGTTACTGGCAACGTCAAAGTCGCACAGATACATCTCAAACCAGCGGGCACCCAGTCGCCAGTCCAGCTTAAGTTGGTGAATAAAGTAGCTGGCCATATTCTGGCGCAGGCGGTTTGAAACAAAGCCGGTATGTCTTAGCTCGCGCAGTCCTGCATCAATCATAGGGACGCCCGTACTGGCATTACACCAGGCCTGCCAGTGGACACTATTGTCTGAAGCTTCGATTTTCTTTCTCTGGATTCCTGAGCGTGCAAACAATCGGTCGCCATGCACTCGCATTGACCAGTGGAAGTACTCCCGCCAGAGCAGTTCGAATCTGAGCCAGTAGGTATGCTCTGTCTCACCATAGCTGGCTTCAAACTTAAGTATTTCATGCCAGATATAACGCGGCGATAGACAGCCCCAGGCAAGCCACGGACTGAGACGACTACTGAAGTTCTCACCGGTCAGTGCGTTCCTCGTTTCTTTATAATGAGTGATGGCTTTATCGTCCCACACATAACGACTTAGCCACTCTATCCCTGGTCTTTCTCCTCCATGACAGCCGAGTGAAACCGCGTATTCGCTGCCTGGCCAGCTGATAGAGGCACTGGTTCTCAGTGGTTGTTCATGGATGTGAAGGCGGGTTGTTTCTGCGCTTTCAGGGATATAAAAAAGCTCTGGTCTTTTTTCGACCGTTTTTCTGAATTTAGAAAAAGATGCAGGAAAGTCGTTCAGTAAGGTGGCCATTTGTGCCTGACTGAAGAGTGTCTGACTTTCGTAGGTCACCAGATCAATGTCGTATTCTTTAACCGCTTCCAGCCACTCTTGTTCTTCAGGGGCCTGCGCATCCGAGGTGAGCAGCCTTATGTCGCCACACAGTTCATCTCTGAGTCGAGTAATGATGTCGACTGGGTGACCATGATACATATTGAAGTTAATGGTCTGATCTTCAAGCTGTCGATGAAGATCAATCAATGAGGCTCGCAGGAAATGTGCTTTGGCACTCCCCAGTCTGCTCATGCCATCATCATCTGTATTCAGCCAGTGCTCGGGTAAGATATAGATGACAGCGAGAGGCGCGCCATATTCGACGGCCAGCCGAAAGCCTTCATGATCATGTAGGCGCAGATCATTCCGCAGCCATAATACTTGAGTCGTCTTTTGCATCAGAACTCGTCTTCCACACTCGCGCTGGCGCAAAGATTTGCAGCGGGTGTTGATTTAGCAGCGCGCTTACAGCGCTGTGAGCAATAGCGTACGTTGTCCCAGTCACGCGCCCATTTTCTCCGCCAACAGAAAGGGCGTAGGCAGTATTCGCAGTTCTTTTCCGGCAGGTTCAATTTTTTATGTGCCATATCAGAGGTCATCTAGGCGGCTCAGTAAGTCGTCGGCGCGGGCAATAATCCGATCTTTTTTATCGTCCTTCATCCGCTCGAGAGTCCGGTAGATCATCCCCATTCGATGGTTGTTTTTGAAATCCTCACGGTGACGGTCGATAAAATGCCAGTACAGACTGTTAAAGGGACAACTGTCCTCCTCCGCCTGAGTTTTGACTGAGTAATGGCATTGCGAGCAGTAATCCGACATTTTATGAATGTAATTTCCGGAAGCAGCATAGGGCTTGCTCCCCAGATATCCACCGTCGGCATGCATGACCATGCCAAGTGTGTTGGGAAGCTCAACCCAGTCGTAGGCATCGGCGTATACCGCGAGATACCAGTCACAGATTTCTTCAGGTTTAATTCCGGTAAGTAACGCGAAGTTACCCGTGACCATTAAGCGCTGAATATGATGTGCGTAGGCATGATCAAATGTGTTTTTAAAACAGTCGGCCATGCAGGCCATCTTCGTATCGCCATCCCAGTAATAGCGGGGCAGTGAGCGCTTGTTCTTCAGCGTGTTCTGTTTCGCGTATCGGGGCATGTGAAGCCAGTAAATACCTCGCACGTACTCGCGCCAGCCGATAATCTGGCGAATAAAGCCTTCTACTGCATTCAGGGGGGCACGATCTTCGTCCCAGGCACGTTGGGCAGCATCACATACTTGTTTCGCTGTCAGTAATCCGCAGTTCAGGTAGGGAGAGAGCAGGCTATGAAACAAGGCTTTTTCACCGCGCACCATAGCGTCCTGAAAATCACCGAAATTGCTGAGGCAATGCTGAATAAAAAAGCCTAGCGCGGTTGAAGCCTGGCTTCTTGTAGTCGCCCAGTGAAATTCATCGAGCGAACCTGGGTGATCTGCGAAGTTCTTTTCGACCAGTTCTATGACTTCACGGTCGATATCATCGCGTTCAAACACAGGAGGGTTAGGAAAGGGAGTTTTGCCATCCCACTTTTTGCGGTTATCGGCGTCGTAATTCCATTGTCCGCCCTCTGGGTTGTCGTCTTTCATCAGGTAACCGGTTTTACGGCGCATTTCCCGATAAAAGTATTCCATACGTAGTTGCTTGCGACCGTCGGCCCAGTCTGTGAACTCTTTTGTTGTGGCGATAAAGCGATCGTCGCCATACACATCGACCGGGATGTTCAGTGATTTTGACCATTCCCGGTCCATCGCATTCTGCAAACGGTATTCACCACATTGGGTCAGGATCAGGCGCTCAGCCGAATACTCTTTTGCATAGTGCTTCACTACGTCGAACAGGGATTTGAAGTTTCCCTGACTGTTGTATTCGTAGTAATCCACCTGCCACCCCGCATCTCTCAACTCCTGTGCAAAATGGCGCATGGCGCTGAAGAGCAGAGCGATCTTCTGTTTGTGGTGTTTTACGTAGGTGGCCTCATCGCGGACTTCGGCCATGATCAGCCGGTCCACCTTCGGATCGAGAACGCGAAGGCTTGCGAGGTCGTGTGTCAGCTGGTCGCCGAGAATCAGCCCGAGGTGCATAAGTTATACATTTCTACGTTGTTTGGTATAACTAATGTATAACTATATGGCTGGATTTGCCAGTGTGCGAGTCCGTCAACGACGCGGGTTGCGACGGTTCATCCGTCAGATCTCAGTAAATTCCTGCTGTAAAGTGCTGATAAGCCACTCCAGCGCGAGGTCATCGCCCCGCAAGGAAGATGTGATAATGTCGACATCAAACGGTGGTATCGGCAGAGGCAGCGAAGCCAGCGCGATAGGTAGCAGCCCTGCATACTGGTCGGCCATGCGTTTTGGCAGCACTACGACCATATCGTTGCCAATGATGAGATGCGTGGCGCCAAGGTAATTGGGCGTGACAAGAACGATCTCACGCTCAAGGTTGTTATCGTCCAGCCACATATCGACAACCCCCCGGTGTTGCCCACCCGATACCCATATGTGGCGTAAGCCAAGAAATCGTTCCAGATCCAGCCCGGAGGTCAGGTCCAGTTGCTGTGGGTCATAGGCGACAACCAGATCCTCCTTCAGAAATCCTGTGCGGCGAATGCGGGGCGGCAGCTCTCCGAAGCGTCCGATGCACAGGTCTAAGTTGCCATCTTCAAGCGCTTTCGTCGGCGTATCCGGTGGCAGATCAAGAATGTCGAATTCGATTCCGGGCGCCGTTGTGCGCATGTAAGCCAATAAACGTGGCATCAGCGCCAGTTCGGCGTAGTCTGTAGTCGCTATCCGAAAACGGCGGCGGCTGGATTGAGGATCAAATTGATGACCGCCGGACAACGTGGTCTCGATTTGTTGAATGGCCTGACGTATCGGCCCTTCCAATGATAATGCCAGTGCCGTCGGTTGCATGCCCTGTGCGGTGCGGATCAGCAGTTGATCGTCGAGCAGGCTGCGCAGGCGGTTGAGAGCATTGCTGATGGCCGGCTGGCTCAGAGCCAGCTGGTCGGCGACCCGCGATACGTTGCGCTCGCGCATGAGGGCGTCAAAGATGACCAGCAGGTTGAGGTCAAAGTTGCGGATATTCATCATCACAATAAGCTATATCACTATGTTTAATTTCATGTGCTTCTTCAATCTTGGTCAGAATGAGCCCAGAAGCTGATCGAATAAGCATAACAACTCAATAGTAACCCGGATAACAATCCGGACAGGCAAGGTATATGACTCAAGCGAATCTCCCCTCAAGCGTAAACGACATCCAGCAGGTTGCAGTGATTGGTGCGGGCACCATGGGCCGCGGCATTGCTATCTCATTCGCGAATGCAGGCATCAAAGTGACTCTGCTCGACCTGAACGAAGACGTACGGGCGCAAGCTATGAGCTACATCGAAGGCATCTATGCCGGCATGGTAAAGCGTGAGCGTATCACTCAGGCTCAGGCGGACGAGCGCCTGGCCTGCTTCAGCCTGAGCGGAGACTACGCTGACATTGCCGATGTGCAGCTCGCGATTGAAGCGGTCTACGAAAATATCGACCTGAAAAAAACCATCTTCAAGCAGTTGGATGAAACGCTGAATGCGAACGCTATCCTTGCGACCAACACGTCATATCTCGATGTTGATGCCATTGCCGCGGCGACTTCACGCCCAGAGCAGGTACTCGGTCTGCACTTCTTCAGCCCAGCACACATTATGAAGCTGCTTGAGATTGTTCGCGGTGAGAAGACTGCTCCTGCGGTACTGCAGCTGGCTGAAGATCTGGGCCAGCACATTGGCAAAGTCGCCGTTGTCGCAGGTAACTGCCATGGCTTTATCGGTAACCGCATGCTGGAGCCTTATGTGTTTCAGGCGCGCCGACTGCTGTTAGAGGGAGCACTGCCAGCGCAGGTCGATAGCGGATTGCAGAACTTTGGTATGGCGATGGGCCCGTTCCGTATGTACGACGTTGTCGGTATTGATCTTGAGTGGCGCTCGCGTCAGCTCTCGGGAGTGCAGCTCCCTGAAGGCTCTCCTGAAGAACTGAATGTCCGTGTGGACAACCAGCTCTGTGAACAGGAGCGCTTCGGTCAGAAATCAGGTAAAGGATACTACCGCTACGAAAAAGGCAGCCGTGAGGCCATCGTCGACGAATCGGTTGAAGCATTGATAGTCGAAACTTCAGAAAAAGCCGGCTTCACCCGCCGAGATATCAGCGATGAGGAAATCGTTGATCGCTGCATTCTTGCGCTGGTGAACGAAGGCGCGAAAATCCTTGAAGAGGGCATTGCCCGCAACAGTGCCGATATCGATAAGGTCTACCTGAATGGTTACGGCTTCCCGAAAGAGCGCGGCGGCCCTATGGCATACGCCGATGAGTGCGGTTTAAGCGATATTCTTGCTCGTACACAAGCACTGACCGATAAGTTCGGTGAGGCATGTGCGCCAGCTCCGTTGCTGAAAAAACTCGCCGAAAGTGGCGGTAAGTTTTCAGATATCGCTAACTGATACCCAGAAAATAATAAATTAAAAACAGGTTACAGATATGACAGCCTATAAAGCCCCTTTGCAGGATATGCGTTTCGTATTGCACGAAGTACTCGACGCTACTTCACATTTTGCCCGCCTCGGTCGTGATGATCTGACGGCAGAAATTGTCGATGCCGTTCTGGAAGAAGGCGCAAAATTTAATGAGGGCGTACTGGCACCGCTGAACCGTAGTGGTGACGAAGAAGGGATTCACTTTGAAAATGGTGAAGTAAAAACACCGGAGGGTTTCCCAGAGGCGTATCAGCAGTTCTGTGAAAACGGCTGGGCCTCGATGACCGGCAGTGAAGAGTTTGGCGGTCAGGGCTTTCCTGTATCGATGGCGGCGCCATTTCAGGAAATGATGATGAGCGCCAATCTGTCGTTCCGTGTGTATACCGGCCTGACGGACGGTGCTGTGTTCGCGCTGAACATGCATGGCAGCGACGAGCTTAAAAATACGTATCTTCCGAAAATGGTCTCCGGCGAATGGACCGGCACCATGTGTCTGACCGAACCTCATGCCGGTACTGACCTTGCCCTGCTGCGCACCAAAGCCGAGCCACAGGCAGACGGCAGTTATGCAATCTCTGGCACCAAGATTTTTATCAGTGGTGGTGAGCAGGACATGACCGACAATATTGTTCATCTTGTACTGGCTCGCCTGCCGGACGCACCACCTGGGGTGAAAGGCATTTCGCTCTTCCTTGTGCCAAAAGTGCTCGAAGACGGCAGCCGCAACCCAGCGGTATGCGGCTCGATAGAGCACAAGATGGGCATCAAAGCCGCAGCAACCTGTGTGATGAATTTTGATAACGCTAAAGGCTGGCTTGTCGGTACAGAAAACCGCGGTCTGGCGTGCATGTTTACCATGATGAACGATGCACGTTTCCAGGTGGGCCTGCAGGGTCTGGGCGTTGCTGAAATGGCGTATCAGGGCGCCGTCGAATACGCTATTGACCGTTTACAGTCGCGTTCGCTTTCTGGTCCGAAAGCACCAGAGAAAGCGGCCGATCCGATTATTGTTCACCCCGATGTACGCCGTATGCTGCTGACTCAGAAAACGTTGGTCGAAGGCTGCCGTATTCTTGCGTACGAAGCGGCTCAGTATCTGGATATGGAGCAACACCATCCTGACGTTGAAGAACGTGAAAAGGCCGCAGTGCGCGCTGCGCTGCTGATCCCGGTTGTGAAATCCTTCCTCACTGATATGAGCGCAGAAGCCGCTAACCTGGGCATGCAGGTGTATGGTGGCCATGGCTTTATTCGCGAATGGGGCATGGAGCAACTGGTACGCGATGGTCGTATCACTCAGATTTATGAGGGCACCAACGGTATTCAGGCACTGGATCTGATGCGTCGCAAAGTGATGGGCGATCAGGGTGCCGAGCTTTCTAAATTGCAGGACGAAATTGACGCTTTATGCGAAGCGAACGATCTGCATGAATCTTTGCGTGAGCAAGTCGCTGCACTCACTTCCATGAATGCTCACTGGCGTAAGCTGGCGCAGGACATCATCAAGCGTGCGGCCAATAATCCGGAAGAAATCGGCGCCTGTGCGACCGACTTCCTGAATTTCTCATCGTATGTTCTTCTGGCTTACGGTTGGCTACGTATGGCGCTGACAGCGCAGAAGAAGCTTGATGAAAAGTCGGGCGATCAGGATTTTTATGAAGGGAAACTGGCCTCATCGCGTTTCTATTTTGAGCGTATTCTGCCGCGTGCAGAATTGCATCGCCAGGTACTACAAACGTCGGCTGATAACCTGTTTGGCCTGACAGCAGAGCAGTTTGTCCGCCACTAAATAATCAGCAGAGAATAATAATGACAGCTTTTACGTTTACAACGACACGCACCATCATCAATGAGCCGGGTTCAGCCCGGCGCCTGGCCAGTATCTGTGAAGAGCAGGGTGCGCGTAGCGTCATGCTGGTAACTGACCCGGGCATTATCAGTATTGGCTTGCTTGAGGACGTACTGCCAGCATTTTCAGAATCGGGTATTCAGTTAACACTGTTTAAAGACGTTGAAGCCGACCCGGCTGACAGCACGGTCATCGACGCCGCGAATCAGGCGCGTGCTGCTAAAGCCGATTATGTGGTGGGATTTGGCGGTGGTAGCTCGATGGATGTCGCCAAGCTGGTGGCCTTACTGGCTCACCCAGAGTGCAAACAGCCGTTAAGCGATATGTACGGTGTTGGCAATGCACGTGGTAAACGTCTGCCTTTATTGCAGGTGCCTACTACGGCAGGCACAGGCTCTGAGGTTACTCCCATCGCTATCGTTACCACAGGTGCAACGACTAAGGCGGGCGTGGTTTCTCCCGTTTTACAGCCCGACATTGCTTTATTAGATGCCGAGCTGACCAAAGGCCTGCCAGCGCACGTTACGGCAGCGACCGGCATTGATGCCATGGTGCACGCTATTGAAGCCTACACCTCTGTGCATAAGAAAAACCCTGTGTCCGACATGCTGGCGAAAGAAGGGCTGCGCCTGTTGTCATCGAACCTCATGGCTGCTGTTAACGAAGGGCACAACCTCGAAGCGCGCAGTAATATGTTGCTCGGTGCGCTGTATGCTGGTCAGGCATTTGCCAATGCGCCAGTGGCGGCAGTACATGCACTGGCGTATCCACTGGGTGGCCATTTCCATATT
The DNA here is from genome assembly GCF_984348125.1 of Thalassolituus sp. NCBI lineage: Bacteria > Pseudomonadati > Pseudomonadota > Gammaproteobacteria > Oceanospirillales > Oceanospirillaceae > Thalassolituus > Thalassolituus sp. Next base: position 9,357 of record NZ_CFHJLR010000007.1, on the reverse strand, counting down.
CCGCATGGTCTGAGTAATTCCCTCGTATTGCCGCACGTAATGCGGTTTAACGCAGCGGATAAACAAGCGGCAGCACAGTACGCGGAATTAGCGCCCTATATTATGGGAGCTGATTTCTCAGAAACATCAGCCGGGATCAGCGATGAGGAGGTTACTAACACTCTGATCGCCTGGCTTGAACAGCGGATCAAAGAGACCGGCCTGCCAATGAGGCTGCGGGAATGTGACATCCCGGAAGATGCTGTTCCTATGCTGGCCAGTGAAGCCTTGCTGCAGCAACGTTTGCTAATTAATAACCCACGCGAAGTCACCGAAGCGGATGCGCTGGCTATTTACACCGCCGCTTATTAATTTTGAAAAAAGGATGACCCATGAGCAGTGAAAAACCGCTGTCACGCAGTGACTATAAAAAGTTCGTCCCCATTACTACCCGCTGGATGGATAACGATATCTACGGCCACGTTAACAACGTGACTTACTATTCTTATTTTGATTCGGCAGTTAACCGCCATTTAATCGAAGAGGGTGGGCTGGATATTCATGATGCGCCGATTGTTGGTTTCGTGGTCAATTCACATTGTAATTACCTTGCCCCGATTGCCTACCCAGACGCCATCGAAGTTGGCCTGAGAGTCAACAAGCTGGGCAACAGCTCAGTGACCTATGGTGTCGCTATCTTCAAAGAAGGCGAAGATCAGGCCTGTGCCTTTGGCGACTTTATTCACGTATTTGTGGAACGCGCGGCCAATAAATCCGTCCCAATTCCTGAACCGATACGAAATGCACTCTCGCAACTGGTGATCTGACATGAGTAAGACCTATCCCTACTATCTCGCAGGCGAAGCGGTATACGCCAATACAGACCTGAAAGTTACCGATAAATACAGCGGAGAAGTCGCTTACGAAGTGCCACTGGCGACGCCGGATGTTCTGGATGAAGCCATTGCAGCGGCCGAAGGCGCAGCCGAAGCGATGCGTAAAATGACGGTTTATGAACGTCAGGCTGTTCTTGAGCATTGTGTGAAACGCTTTACCGAGCGCGCTGACGAACTGGCCGAAGCCTTGTGTATTGAAGCCGGTAAACCGATTAACGATGCGAAAGGCGAAGTAGGTCGCTTAATCGACACCTTTAAAATCGCGGCGGAAGAAACACCGCGTATGCTGGGCGAGACTCTGCCATTGGATATCAGTCCGCGCGCCAAAGGCTATCGTGGTATGACTCAGCGCGTGCCTATCGGCCCGTGCGCATTTATCAGCCCGTTTAACTTCCCGTTGAACCTGGCTGCACATAAAGTCGCGCCGGCGATTGCGGCGGGTTGCCCGTTCGTATTGAAACCAGCCAGCATGACGCCGATTGGCGCTCTGGTGATTGGTGAAATTCTCGCAGAAACTGATCTCCCTAAAGGGGCGTTTTCTATTCTGCCGTGTCGCCGTGACAGTGCCGATATGCTTACCGAAGACGACCGCCTGAAGCTTCTGAGCTTTACCGGTTCTCCTGAAGTTGGCTGGGCTTTGAAAGCCCGTGCTGGTAAAAAACCGGTCGTGCTGGAACTCGGTGGCAACGCTGCATGTGTTGTCGATAACGACTGGGATCTCGATGATGCGGTTGCCCGTGTCATCATCGGTGCTTTCTACCAGTCGGGTCAGAGCTGCATCGGTGTTCAGCGCTTGTATGTCCACAGCGATGTGTATGACACGTTCAAAGAAAAACTGCTGACTAAAACCAAGGCACTGAAAAGCGGCGACCCGAAAGATCCGGAAACCTTTATTGGTCCGATGATTTCCGAAGGCGAAGCGGAACGTCTGCATGGCTGGATTAAAGACGCTCTGGATCGCGGTGCGACCTTACTGTGTGGTGGTGAGCGTGACGGCAATATGCTGCAGGCATCCTTGCTGGAAAAAGTACCAGCGGATTGCGAACTCAGCGCGGAAGAAGCGTTTGGCCCCGTGGCTATTTTAGAGCCGTTTGATGATTACGACGCTGTTCTGAAAAAAGTAAACGACAGCCGCTACGGTCTGCAGGCGGGTATCTTCACCCGCGATCTGTATAAAGCACAGAAAGCTTGGGATGAGCTGGAAGTCGGTGGTGTCGTGATTGGTGATGTGCCGAGCTGGCGCGTCGACCATATGCCATACGGGGGTGTAAAAGACTCAGGCATTGGCCGAGAGGGCATTCGCTATGCTCTTGAAGATATGACAGAGTTGCGCCTGATGGTAGTGCGCACGCCGCAGTAATGTCATCAGGGATGGCCGCACTCTGCGGCCATCCCGAATAAACACTCTCAACCAGGGATATAAGGTACCTTCATGGCTGTAACACGTATCACTCCAAAATATATAAATACCACGCTACCGAGATTCATTGCTTTCAGTCTTTTGATGCTGACAGCCTCGTTTTCTTTCGCTCAGTCTAAAGTCGATCGCCTGATGGAGCTTTCAGGTATTCAGCATCAGTTGGCATCCATTGGCCCAATGATGGCATCTGGTTTATCTCCAGAGTCGACGGGTATGAGCGACGCAGCGCTGAAGAAGTCAGGTGATGTTCTTGCCAGCGCGTTCCGTGAAGATAAGCTCGCTGATCATGTGCGTGGCGAACTGAAATCTTCTCTCAGCGACTCTGAAACCGAGATCATGCTTGAGTGGTACAAGTCAGATAAGGCTAGCAACATCACAGAAGCGGAAAATAACGCGACTCTGGTCCAGCCACAGGTGTTGATGGGCGAAGTACAGAAGCTTCAGGACAGAACCAAATTGTTGTCGCTGGCTTCAGAAGTTGCTGAACTGAGCAACGCAGCCGACATGATGATGGAGTTTCAGAAGCGAATCGCTCTGTCTGTGTATGCCGCTGTATCTGCCAAACAGAACCCAGATGAGCCAATGGATTTTGATGCGGTTGAGCCAGTTATTGATGCTCAGTTGCAGGCCGTAAGTGGTCAGATGGATCAGATGGTCGTTGCGTACATGGTATACGCCTGGAAAGATATTCCAGAAGCTGACCTGGAAGAATACGTGGCAGTGCTGCGTACAGAGGCTGGTCGGGCTTTCACTCAGACATCGACGTCATCTATGTTGAATGCGATGAATCTGGCGTTCTCTGATGCGATGCACAGTCTGGCGGACATCTGGAGCGAGGAGTAATTCGCCTCCGCTTTTCTTGAGCTATAAAAAAAGCGCAGTCGGTTTCCCGACTGCGCTTTTTTATGCATCACGTTCTGATTACAGAGCGACGATGTTCTCAGCCTGTGGGCCTTTCTGGCCTTGAGTTACAGTGAACTCAACACGCTGGCCTTCAGCCAGAGTTTTAAAGCCAGAACCGGTGATCGCGCTGAAGTGAGCGAAAACGTCAGGGCCAGATTCCTGCTCGATGAAGCCGAAACCTTTAGATTCGTTGAACCATTTTACTGTGCCAGTTGTTTTATCAGACATAATTTTTACCTTTCGGATTGTATTCAGTGGTGTCCCGCATGACACAAAGCCACGCTAAGGACGATAAAGCATGAAATAAGGCTGAACTTAGAAACTACAAACCGAGGTATTACAGCTAACTGACATCGAGATGGAGTATTTAGACAGGAGACTTTCTTTCTTGCCAGAAGGACTATGGGCTTGGTTCGGCTATCTGTCAATATTTATCGGCGAAACAGCACGTTTGGGTAACAAAAAATTCATTTTTCCTGCCAGCTGGGCGGGGTCAGGGGGCTGGCAGGGTGAAAATCAGTCGGGCTGATCAGTCGATCAGGCCAAAGCTGATGATGTTCCAGAAGCTGCGACGGTCGACATCTGCCAGTCCACTTTCTTCCAGCTGGCCATCCACCAGTTGTGGGTGATCCGGATAGTTCAGCTTCAACAGCGCCAGTGATTTCTCAGCCAGCTCGTCCATTTCCAGCAGCTGGTAAGCCTCAGTCATGATCGCCAGCGCGTCTTTAACATACGGCGTCTTCTGGTAGTGGATCAGAACTTCTTCACAGCGGTTTGCCGCAGCAAGATAAGCATGACGCTTCATATAATACTTAGCGACGTTGATCTGATAGCTGGCCAGACGCTCACGCAGGTAAACCATGCGGGCACGCGCATCGGCGTTGTATTCGCTGTCAGGGAAGCGGCGCAGCAACTCAGAGAAATACGCGAATGAATCCTGCAGGGGCACCGGGTTACGGTACTCTGTTTCATCACTCAGGTAGCGCTCGACGAAGGCAAAACCCAGCTCGTAGGTTGCCAGACCGCGCATATAGTAAGCGTAATCAACTTTCGGATGCTGTGGGTGAAGACGGATAAAGCGCTCAGACTTAGCCAGAACACCTTCCATGTCTGACATCTTGAAGCTGACGTAAATCAGCTCAAGCTGAGCTTGCTCTGCGTACTGGCCGAACGGGTACTCGCTTTCGAGTCGCTTCAGGCGGTCTTCCGCGATCAGCATGTTATCGTCGTCGATGGCCTCGCGGGCTTCTTCGTAGTACTCGGCTTCGGTACGTACTTCACGTTCAGGGTTCGAAGAGCAGGCGCTCAGGCCGGCTGAAAGAAAAGACGCTGTGATCAGTGCCAACAGGATGGACTTTATGGAGTGCATTCTCATACATCTATATAATTTCGCGATACGCCGTATTAGAACACAACTGCGCGTCATCATCATCCGTCGCGCACATTAAAGGTTTCCTATGTCTGACCAGATAGACCACACCATTGAAGTTCCCTATCAAGAGGGTAACAAACGCCTTGATCAGGTGGCCGCCAAGCTGTTCCCTGATTACTCACGCTCGCGCCTGCAGCAATGGATCAAAGATGGCCAGCTGCTGGTGAACGGCAAATCTGTCCGGGGGCGCGATAAGGTGGTTGGTGGTGAGACCCTGACCTTAACCGCCGAGCTGGAGGCTGAGGGCGAATGGGAGCCAGAAGATATCCCGCTGGATATCGTCTACGAGGATGATGACATTCTGGTATTGAACAAACCGACCAACCTCGTTGTTCACCCAGCGGCGGGTAATCGCACCGGCACCTTACTCAACGGTTTGCTTTTTCACTGCCCTGATCTGATCAATATTCCGCGCGCGGGCATTGTCCATCGTCTCGATAAAGACACCACGGGCCTGATGGTAGTAGCCAAGACATTACAGGCGCAGACGCACTTAGTCGCTCAGCTGCAGGACCGCAGTATGGGGCGAGAGTACGAGGCGGTAGTGCAGGGGCACATGGTTGCGGGTGGTACGGTCGACGAGCCGATTGGCCGCCACGGCACGCAGCGCACCAAGATGGCCGTTAGCCCTATGGGTAAAGAAGCGGTCACTCACTATCGTGTCTTGCATAAGTTTCCGTCGCATACCTACATTCGCTGCAAGCTGGAAACTGGCCGCACGCATCAGATTCGTGTGCACATGTCGCATATCAGCCACCCTCTCGTTGGTGATGCTACGTACGCTGCCCGCACCCGATTAAAGAAAGGCGTCAGCCCAGAGTTACGCGAAATGCTGGCAAAATTTCCGCGACAGGCACTTCATGCAAAAGCCCTGACGCTGATTCACCCGCGTACCGAAGAAATCATGGAATGGGAAATCGAACTCCCGGATGACTTTGTTGAACTGCTGAATACACTGGCCGACGACGAAGCCCTGCAGGACGACTATTAATGATCGACCTGCATGAACCCGAATGGTCATTGCCGGAAGGCGTTCACGCTTACTATTCGGGTCGGCGCGGCGGCGTTTCGTTAGCGCCGTATAACGGATTTAACCTTGGCGATCATGTGGGTGATTTACCCGAATCCGTGGCCGCTAATCGAGCGACACTGCTTGATGCTTTGCCCGGCGTTTCAGGCATCCAGTGGCTGAAGCAGGTACACGGTGTTGAGGTATTTCAGGCAGCCGCTGACTCACTCAGAATAATCCCAGAAGCCGATGCGGCTGCCACCACAGAAGCAGGTATCGCCTGCGCTGTGATGACGGCCGACTGTCTGCCTGTGTTGTTCTGTGATCAGAGCGGCGACAAGATCGCGGCTGCCCATGCTGGTTGGCGTGGCCTGGCTTCGGGCGTCTTGCTCAACACTCTTAAAGAGTTCTCTGATGTGTCTCAGGTAAGTGCTTACTTATGCCCGGCGATCGGGTTTGAAGCCTTCGAAGTTGGCCCTGAAGTTAAAGGAGCCTTTCCCGATGCGCCCGAAACCTGCTTCCGCAAGGGAGAGGGAGATCGCTGGTATGCAGATCTTTTTGAGCTGGCTCGTTGGCAGCTCATCCGTGCGGGCATTGGCAGTGTGCACGGAGGAGGGATCTGCACTTTCGAAGACGAAAGTGGGTATTTTTCTTATCGTCGTGATGGTGTCACCGGCCGTCAGGTCAGCCTGATCTGGAAAGCGTAAAACCTGCCCCGTTTTCAGACTGGATAATACCGTTGCTGAAACCTTACTGAGTACAGTGATAAAAACCGGCCTGAGCCTTGATTTTACAGGGGTTTGGTGGTTCACACATTGATCAAGTACTGATAGAATAAACGCCATAAATGACAGCTCACCCAATGCTACACACCCGGAGCGCGGTGATTGTCATACATGGCCTTTGATGCGGTTACCCTCCGTGCCTGGCCCTGACCCCGGTTTCCTGGACCAGGCACCCGGTATCTGATGACGAACTAAGAGTGACTCATCCAGCCTTTTAAGGGATTGCCCCAACCGTTCCGTTTGAGCTGTTGATGGTGCAGACCCGACTCGAACATACGTAACTCGTGCTCAACGGTGAGCACAAGAACAGAGGATTTTACGGTGGAATTAATTTCCGGCGGAGACATGCTGGTTCGTGCACTTCACGAAGCAGGTGTTGAATACGTTTATGGTTATCCGGGCGGCTCGCTGCTTCACGTTTACGACTCGCTGTACAAGCAGAGCGCAGTGAAGCACGTACTCGTCCGTCATGAGCAGGCCGCTGCTCATATGGCTGATGGTTATGCGCGCGCGACGGGTAAAGCGGGCGTGGTGATGGTTACTTCTGGTCCGGGCGCAACAAACACCATTACGGGTATTGCGACGGCCTTTACTGACTCCATCCCTATGGTCGTTATTTCTGGTCAGGTAATGAGCCACTTAGTGGGCGACGACGCCTTCCAGGAAACCGACATGCTGGGTGTATCGCGTCCTATCGTTAAGCACAGCTTTGCGGTTCGTCGTCCTGAAGACATTCCAGAGATCGTTGCTAAGGCGTTCTACATCGCCAACACCGGTCGCCCTGGTCCGGTTGTGATCGATATTCCGAAAGATATGACGATGCCGAACGAGCGTTACGAGTACGTCTATCCGAAGAAAATTAAAATGCGTTCTTACACGCCGCCACAGCGTGGTCACTCAGGTCAGATTAAAAAGGCCGTTGAGTTGCTGCTGGCTGCTAAGCGTCCGGTAATCTACTCCGGTGGTGGTGTCATCATTGATGGCAGCTCCGACAAACTGCGTGCGCTGGTTGATCGTCTGAACTTCCCATGCACTAACACCCTGATGGGGTTGGGTGCGTATCCGGGCACTGGCGAGCGCTTTATCGGCATGCTGGGTATGCACGGCTCTTACGAAGCCAACATGACCATGCACAACGCAGACGTTGTTATCTGTATTGGTGCGCGTTTTGACGACCGCGTAACCAATGCGACCAGCAAGTTCTGCCCGGATGCAAAAATCATCCACGTCGATATTGACCCATCATCAATCTCTAAAACCATTATCGCTGACGTGCCAATTGTTGGCCCGGTAGGTGCGGTTCTCGATGAAATGATGGCACTGCTCGACGAAGCCAACGAAACACCCGATGCAGAAGCACTGGAAACCTGGTGGAAACAGATCAACGAATGGCGTGAGCGTCATGGCGGTCGTTACGAGAAAAACGACAGCCAGCTGATGAAGCCGCAGGAAGTGATCGAAGCCATGTGGACTGCCACCAAAGGTGATGCCTTCATTACCTCTGACGTAGGTCAGCACCAGATGTTCGCGGCACAGTACTACAAGTTCGACAAGCCGAACCGTTGGATCAACTCCGGTGGTCTGGGCACCATGGGCTTTGGTTTCCCGGCGGCGATGGGCATCAAAATGAACTTCCCGGATGACATGGTGGTATGTGTTACTGGTGAAGGTTCGATTCAGATGAACATTCAGGAACTGTCGACCTGTCTGCAGTACGGCATTCCGGTGAAAATCCTGTGTCTGAATAACGGCTCACTGGGTATGGTTCGCCAGTGGCAGGACATGAACTACGAAGGTCGTCACTCGCACTCCTACATGGAGTCATTGCCTGACTTCGTTAAGCTTGTAGAAGCTTACGGACACGTTGGCATTCGCGTGACCGACCGTGATCAGTTACCACAGGCGCTTGAAGACACCTTTGGTAAATACAATGACCGTCTGGTATTCCTCGACGTAGCAGTTGATGAAACCGAACACGTATATCCAATGCAGGTACCAACAGGTTCTATGCGCGATATGTGGCTGAGCAAGACGGAGCGTACCTGATCATGAGACATATTATTTCAATCCTGCTTGAAAACGAGCCAGGCGCGTTGTCCCGCGTTGTTGGATTGTTTGCCCAGCGTGGCTACAACATCGAAACCCTGACAGTGGCACCGACAGAAGACGAGACACTGTCTCGTCTTACCATGACTACCACAGGTGACGAGCGCAAGATCGAACAGATCACCAAGCAGCTCAACAAACTGGTTGAAGTCGTTAAGCTGGTTGACCTGTCAGAAGGCCCGCACATCGAGCGCGAGCTGATGCTGATTAAAGTCAAAGCGATTGGTGCACAACGTGCTGAAATCAAACGTACTGCCGACATCTTCCGCGGCCAGATCGTTGACGTTAGCCCAAGCGTTTACACCATCCAGCTGACAGGCACGAGCGACAAGCTCGAAGCCTTCATCGAATCCATCGGTGCTGGCTGCGTACTCGAAACCGTACGCACTGGTGTCTCTGGTATTGCACGCGGTGAGAAAGTACTGAGTCTGTGATGTAGGGTATTTGCCTGCAGCGTTTGGTGTGTATTGCGCTCAAACGACAGCGACTCAAATAAAGGGCCTTCGGGCCCTTTTTTATTGGTCGATTTTGTTGCCTGCTCACCTGAATATCATCACGTAGGGCAGATGCGCTTGCCCGTCTTGGGGGAGCGTAGTAACTTAACCCTATATCAAATCAGAGCTTATGAACTTCGAATGAAGTTTTTGAGCAAGCCCTCGCCGAAATAACAGGTGTGCGCGTTTTTCTGGAAGGGAGATATGAGTTATGGAAGATTCTTCAATGCAATCAATAGGCTACCTCGGAAACCTCGAAAGAGTGTCTCAGGATAAATGCGCACGCACACTAATAAGCTAATGAAATGGACACCCCTCCCTTACACTGAAACT